>CAZUHU010000343.1:0-2546 GCA_964620645.1 uncultured Chitinophaga sp. | reverse complement strand
CGGCGTCGGCGGCGTCGGCGGCGTCGGCGGCGTCGGCATCGCCCGCGTCGATGGCGGCGTCAGCGGCGGCGTCGGGGCCTGCGTCGATCGGCGCGCTCGCGTCGACGGCGTCGCTGCCCGCGTCTCGCGGGGGCGCGGTGTCGGGGACGGCGGCGTCGAGGGGCGGCGGCGTCGAGGTGTCCCCGACCGCGGAGTCCCCCGCGGCGGCGTCGTCCGCGCCAGGCGTCGTGGAGGTGTCGCCGCACGCGCCGGCGGACACGCAGAAGAGCACGCCGAGGGCGCCGATCGCGAGGAGACGAGGGAGAGGCCTGCGCATGGTTCCAGACTACCGGCAGGCGTCACGTCGACGCCAGCGCGCACGTCAATGGGGCTCGCCCGCGATCGCCTCGAGCTCGCCGGCGTCGAGCCAGACCCCGCGGCAGTCGAAGTCGACGCACACATCCACGTACGTCAGGGTGCCGATGCTCCACTCGCGGCGGGCCGTCTCGCCGCCACACTTCGCGCACGTGACCGGGCCGCGCGCCTCGGCGAAGGCTCGCCTCGCGACCGCGTCGCGCGCCGCGCCCCGCCCCGACCGCTCCAGCCGGAGCATGTCCGCGTACTCCACGAAGTGACCGCCGCAGCTCGGGCAGCCGAGCACTTGCGCGCCCGAGGCGTGCGTCGCCGCGGCGAGGGGCACGGGCTCATCCACGCCGGCCGCCGCGCGGCGGGAGGGGCCCTGGCCTCGGTCGTCGAGGCGCGAGCGGCACCGCGGGCAGCGTGGCCCCGAGGCGCCGGGGCCCTCAGCCACTGGCGTCGACGTGGGCCTTGTACGCCGTGGCGTCGAGGAGGCCGGCGGTCGCCGTCGCCGCGTCGCCCGCGGGCTCGATCTCGATCATCCAGGCCTTGCCGTAGCAGTCCTCGTTGACGAGCTCCGGGGTGTCGGTGAGGGCCGCGTTCACGCGGACGACCTTGCCGGCGATAGGGGCGTAGAGATCGCTCAGCGTCTTCACGCTCTCGATCGTGCCGAACGGCTTGCCCTCGGCGAGCGTGTCGCCCGCCTTCACGTCGATGTTGACGAGGGTGATGTCGCCGAGCTGCTCGACCGCGAACGACGTGATCCCCACCTGCACGCCGCCCTCGGACGCGCGCGTCCACTCATGGTCTTTCGTGTACTTGAGATCGCCCGGGAACGAATCGCTCATCGCATTTCTCCGTGTTCGCTGCTGGTCAGTCGGCCCGCCCGTTCACGGGGCGCAGGCATGGGTTTCTTTTTTTTGGAGTCGCGCGCGCGGCTCAGGCGCGCTTGTAGAAGGGCGTCTTCACGACCTCCGCCTCGACGAGCTTTCCGCGGCAGTCCACCATGAAGGTGGAGCCCACCGCCGCGAGCCGGGTGGGCACGTAGCCGAGGCCGATGTTCAGGCCCACCGTGGGGCCGGGGCTCCCGCTCGTGCACACGCCGATCTCCGCGCCGTCGGCGTCGCGGAGGGGGTAGCCGTGGCGCGCGATGCCGCGCCCCTTCACCTGGAAGCCGACGAGCTTGCGCGGCAGCTCCTTCGCCTTGATGGCCTCGATCGCCGCGCGGCCCACGAAGTCGCCCTTGTCCATCTTGACCACCCAACCGAGGCCCGCCTCGATGGGGTTCGTGCTCTCGTCGATGTCGTTGCCGTAGAGCGAGAGCCTCGCCTCGAGGCGGAGCGTGTCGCGGGCCCCGAGGCCGCACGGGCGGAGGCCGAGCGGCTCACCGAGCGCGATGAGCTGGTCCCACAGCGCCGCGGCGTCGGCCCACGGGCAGAAGATCTCCACGCCGTCCTCGCCGGTGTAGCCGGTGCGAGCCGCCGTGCACTTCACGTTGGCGATGACGGCGTCGCGGAAGTGGAACGACTTGAGCTCCACGAGCTTGGCCGCGTCCGCGCCCGCGAGGGCGAGCACGTCGAAGGCCTTCGGGCCCTGCAGGGCGATGAGGGCGGTCTCGGCGGACAGGTCGCGGAACTCGCAGTGGTCCTTCGCGGCGCTCGCGAAGACCTTCGCCATCTTCTCGTGGTTCGAGGCGTTGCAGACGATGAGGAAGCGCTCATCGCCCGCGCGGTAGATGATGAGATCGTCGAGGATGGTGCCCTCGGCGTTGCAGCAGCAGGTGTAGAGCGCCTGCCCCACCCCGAGCCGCGACACGTCGTTCGTCACGAGGTAGTTCACCACCTGCCCCGCGTAGGGCCCCGCGAGCTCGAGCTCGCCCATGTGCGAGACGTCGAACAGGCCCGCGGCCTTGCGCACCGCCTGGTGCTCGTCGACGATTCCCTTGTATTGTACAGGCATCTCCCAGCCGGCGAACGGCACGATGCGCCCCCCGAGCCGGACGTGAGCGTCATACATGGGCGTGCGTCGGAGCGTCGCGGCGGGCTCGGTCATGGTGGCGCGACCATACGCGGTCTCACGCGCCCGAGAAAACGACAAAAGCGCGGGGCCGCGGGCTGCGCGGCCGATCAGGGCGGCAGGCCGTAGGCGGGCGCGGGCGAGCCGTCCCGTCCCGCCTCGCGGGGCGCGTCCCCCGCCGCGTCGGCCGGGGC
>CAZUHU010000342.1:0-2574 GCA_964620645.1 uncultured Chitinophaga sp. | reverse complement strand
GTTACCTGAAGCATTTGGGTTATAAAGTGCGTTATGTGCGCAACATTACTGACGTGGGCCACCTTGAAAGTGATGGTGATGAAGGAGAAGATAAAATTGCCAAGCGCGCCCGCTTAGAAAAGCTGGAGCCTATGGAGATTGTACAGCTTTACACGGTAGATTTTCACCATGTATTAGAGGCCTTTAACCTATTGCCCCCAAGCATTGAGCCTACCGCCACCGGCCATATTATTGAGCAAATTGAAATGACGCGCCGCATTATTGAAAACGGGTACGCCTACGAGGTGGATGGCACTGTTTATTTTGATGTAGAGAAGTTTGCCAAAACCTATCCGTACACCGCGCTTAGCGGCCGCAACCTGGATGACCTTTTTGAAAACACCCGCGACCTTGAAGGCCAAACCGAAAAGAAGGGCAGGCTGGATTTCGCCCTTTGGAAAAAAGCCAAGCCTGAGCATATTATGCGTTGGCCAAGCCCCTGGGGCGAGGGTTTCCCGGGCTGGCATATTGAGTGCAGCGCCATGAGTACTAAGTACCTGGGAGATGAGTTTGATATACACGGTGGCGGTATGGATTTAATACCTACCCACCACACCAACGAAATTGCACAACATGCGGCTTGCCATCATAAAAGCCCTGCCAAGGTTTGGATGCATACCAACATGCTAACCGTTAACGGGCAAAAAATGAGTAAGAGCCTGGGCAATTCCTTTTTACCACAGGAGTTGTTTGAAGGCACACACAAGTTGCTGGAGCGCGGTTATTCACCCATGGTGGTGCGCTTCTTTATGCTGCAGGCGCACTATCGCAGCACCTTAGATTTCAGCAACATTGCCCTGCAGGCTGCTGAAAAGGGCTACCAGCGTTTAATGAACGCCCTGAAGTTATTGCCGGGTTTAAAGACAGGTGATACATCATCTTTTAGTTTAGAAGAATTGACCGCCGGCATTTACGATGCTATGAATGATGACTTCAACACACCGGTGGCTATTGCGCAGTTGTTTGAAGCAGCACGCATCATCAATTCCATTAACGACGGCAAGGATAGCATTACAGCTAACGATAAAGAGGAACTTCAGAAACTGCTTTCCGCTTTTGTGTTTGATGTGCTTGGCCTTAAAGAAGAAAGCGGCGAAGGCTCCGATAAAATTGAAGGCTTAATGAACCTGGTTTTAGAATTGCGTAAAGATGTGCGCGCTAAAAAGGATTTTGCCGCCAGCGATAAAATACGGGATGAGCTGCAAAAAATAGGTATACAGGTAAAAGACGGTAAGGAAGGCGTTAGTTGGACCTTTAACTAAGCACGAAGTTTACAATTAAATAAAACGTATGTTTAAAAATCTGGGGTTGTCTGCGCTTTTCTGTGGTTTTGTTTTTTCGTTTTACTCCTGCAAGCAGTGCAATACTTCTAATGGCAATAACCCAATTACTGATACTACCACTATTTCGGCCGTTAATGTTAGCCCCCCGAAGTTTAACAGCGATAGTGCTTATGCTGCTATACAATACCAGGTTGATTTAGGTCCGCGCCCTATGAATACCAAGGCACACGATGATTGCGCCGCATGGATAATTGCGGAAGCAAAGAAGTATGCAGATACAGTTTACGTTCAAAAGTTTGATGCCAAAGGCTGGGATGGTAAAACCCTGAAAGGCACCAACATTATTGCTTCGTTTAATCCTGCCGCAACGCACCGCATACTTATAACCACGCATTGGGATAGCCGCCAAATGGCCGACCAGGACACTAAGGACAAAGACCAACCCATACTGGCCGCCTGTGACGGGGCCAGCGGCGTTGGCGTTATGCTTGAAATTGCCCGCGCCATCAGATCGCAACCTATAAGCATTGGTATCGACCTGTTTTTTAATGATGCGGAAGATTACGGCAATTCTAATGAAGGAGGAGAAGATACCTATTGCCTTGGCGTGCAGCACTGGGGTAAAAACCCGCATGTAGCAGGCTACAAGGCGGAGTTCGGAATTTTGTTGGATATGGTTGGTGCCCGTAACGCTGTTTTCCCGCGCGAAGGTTTCAGCGCTTCGTCAGCCGGTTGGGTGCAGGATCTTGTTTGGTCAAATGCAGCTACGGTAGGTTGGTCAGGCTTTTTTTCCAACGAATTAATGCCGGGGCAAATTACCGATGACCATGTTTACATCAATACTTTAACCGGCATTCCTACCATAGATATCATTCATCTAGACCGCAGCTCGCGCTCAGGCACCTTTGGCGACTACTGGCACACGCACGATGATAACATGAGCATCATCGACAAAACCACTCTACGTGCTGTTGGTGAAACATTGCTTTATACTATCTATAAGTTTGATGCGGAGATGAAGGTGCAATAGTTACTTCACTGTAACCATTGTAGCTTTAAGAGTATTTTGAGAAGAGGAGTTTCCTACATACACGGTGTAATCTGTTTTTTCAACTTCCCACTTACCGGTCTGTTCATTGTAAAAAGCCAATGAAGAAACGGGAACAGACAGAGTAATTTCTTTTTGTTCGTTATACAGTAAGTCAACCTTTTTAAAAGCGCGCAAAACCTTTACGGGGCGGTCAACTTTTGA
>CAZUHU010000341.1:0-2593 GCA_964620645.1 uncultured Chitinophaga sp. | reverse complement strand
GGTAAGTCTGCCATACTTAACAAGTTGGTAAACCTGGTAACCCAAAGACCCATAGATAAAAGCAATACCGTATTTGTGTTTACCGATGCCAATGTGATGTTTACGCCCGAAACACTGTACGAGCTGGCAAAACACTTTAAGAACAGCGGCATAGGCCAGGTTGGGGCTAATATTCTTAACCGTGGGGTTACGCCGCAGGGTATTGCGTACCACGAAAAGAGTTACATAAGCCGCGAAAACCGCATTAAGTATCTGGAAGGGTTGAGTTGGGGTGCTATGATCGGTGCTTTCGGGGCCTGCTATGCTATGCGCGCAGAATGCTGGACCGATATACCCCCTAACTACTTAATGGAGGACTTTTACCTGAGTTTGGCCATTCTTAAGCAGGGCAAAAAGGCCATACTGGAGCCCAAAGCCGTTTGCCACGAAGATGTAAGCAGCGAGGTGCAGGAGGAATACAAGCGCAAAAAGCGCATACAAGCAGGCAATTTCCAGAATTTAGGGGTGTATTGGCCCATGCTGCTGGGTTTTAATGCGGTAGCCTTCAATTTCTTATCGCATAAAGTACTCCGGTGGCTTGGCCCGGTGTTCATAGCCGGGGCATTTTTCAGCAGTTTGTTCCTTATAGGCTATAATCCGGTTTATCTAACAGCGTTTGCTATACTCAATGTATTTTTGATCTCGCCGGTGCTGGACGACCTGCTGAAGTGGGCCGGTATAGAATCGAAATTCTTCCGTTTTATATCCTACTTCTGCCTGATGAACATGGCGCTGGTAAGCGGATTTATAATGTATGTTAAGGGTATACAGACAAGCGCCTGGAGCCCGACTAAAAGAAATGTATAAGCGGTGCATGAACCACCGCACAAAGCATGTAATATGAAAAGTAAACTGAACACCATCCCCGAAGCTATTGAAGACATTAAAAAGGGTAAACTGATAATTGTTGTTGATGATGAAGACCGCGAAAATGAGGGGGATTTTATTGCTGCGGCAAGGCATGTAACACCGGCCATTATAAACTTTATGGCAACGCACGGCCGTGGGCTTATTTGTATGCCCATGAGCGAGGAAATGTGCGAGCGCCTTAATCTGCCATTAATGGTAAGCACTAACTCATCGCACCACGAAACAGCGTTTACAGTATCGGTAGATTTAATTGGCCATGGTTGCACCACGGGTATTTCGGCCAGCGATCGCGCTAAAACAGTGCAACGCTTAATCAGTAAAGAGGGCAGGCCTGAAGATTTTGCCCGTCCCGGCCATATCTTTCCATTAAAGGCAAAAACCGGCGGCGTGCTCCGTCGCGCAGGCCATACTGAGGCTACTATTGACCTTGCCCGTCTTGCTGGTTTTGAACCTGCGGGAGTGTTAGTAGAAATTATGAATGAAGATGGCAGTATGGCGCGTATGCCTCAACTGCTTAAAATAGCGCAGAAGCACAAGCTCAAAATCATTTCAATAAAAGATTTGATTGAGTACCGCATGAAGCACGATAGCCTTATTAAGCGCGAGGTAGAGGTGGACATGCCAAGCAAGTATGGGCACTTCCGCGTAAGGGCTTATTCGCAAATTGGCGCTAACGAACCGCATTTGGCCATTATTAAAGGTTCGTGGAAACCGAATGAGCCGGTACTGGTGCGTGTGCATTCCAGTTGTTTAACTGGCGATATCATCGGCAGCATGCGTTGTGATTGTGGCGACCAACTGGCCTGTGCCCTTAAAACGATTGAGAAAGAGGGTAAAGGTGTGGTGCTATACATGCAGCAAGAGGGTAGAGGCATTGGCCTTTTGAATAAATTGAAAGCCTACCAGCTACAGGAACAGGGCTATGATACCTACGAAGCCAACCTGCAGTTAGGCTTGCCCATGGATGCACGCGATTATGGCGTAGGCGCTCAAATACTAAACGACCTGGGTATAAGCAAAATGAAATTGATGACCAATAATCCTAAAAAGCGTGTGGGTTTAATTGGTTACGGTTTGGAGATTGTTGACAACGTGCCAATGGAAATTGAAGCCAACCCCTACAATAAAAAATACCTGGAAACAAAGCGCGATAAAGGCGGCCACACCTTAAAGAAGAAGTCCACAGCTAAAAAGAAGTAAAGCACCTGTAGTTATTTATTTTACTGCACTTATCCCTCCATCAACTTTAAAAATCTGGCCGGTAATCCATCCGGCCTTTTCGCTTAACAGGTATTGAGCGGCGTTGGCTATATCCTGCGCAGTTCCTGTTTTTTTAAGAGCATGGCGTGCTGCGCCTGCATCGCGTTTTTCAGGTGTAGAAAGTAACTGTGCACTTAAGGGCGTATCAGTTAATGAGGGTGCTATGCAGTTAACTCTTATGCGTGGTGCCAGCTCAGCCGCCAGCGCGCGAGTAAGGCCTTCTATTGCGCCTTTGGATGCAGCTACCTTGGTATGAAAGTTCAAACCCAATTGCACAGCAACCGTTGAAAAGAATACCACGGAAGCATTTTCCGCCGCTTTCAATTTGGGCAGTGCCTGTTGCAGAGTTTTAATAGCGCCTGTAACATTTAAACGGTAATCTTCCAGAAAATCTGCTTCAGTAAACCGCCCGAAGGGTTTAAGG
>CAZUHU010000340.1:0-2595 GCA_964620645.1 uncultured Chitinophaga sp. | reverse complement strand
GGTGCGGGCCAGGACCAGCGCCAGCATGCCGAGCACGACCACCGGCGCCAGCGCCCAGGCCAGGCGGCCGAGCCGGCGGCGCGCGCGGCGGCGCCCGAGCGCCAGCAGCGCCGGCTGCAAGGCCAGCAGCACGCACCAGGCCAGCATGGTGGCGGCATGCAGGTGCGTGAGGGCCGGGACCGCCGACCAGGCGCGGCCCCAGTGCGGCTGCCAGAACGCCAGCACCGAGAGCACCGGCAGCAAGGCCAGGCCGACAGCCGCGGCGGCGGCGGCCAGCGCGCCGGTCGGCGCGCTCGAAGGGTGTGGGGACATGCCCCCCGTACGCCGTCGGGGCCGGCGCGGATGCGGGGCCGCCGCGGACGGGGGCGTGCGCGGCAGCGGGCCCGTGCCCGCCTGCCCTCAGGTGGCCAGTTTGCGCCCCAGCCGCGCCTCGATCTTCTCGGTCTTGGCCTTGATGCGGCCGCCGGGGCCGGCGCGGTAGTCCATCTTCAGGTTCATGCTGATGCGGCTGCAGTCGGCTTGCAGCGCCTTGAAGCAGGCACCGACCACGCCCATCACCTGGTCCCAGTCACCTTCCAGGATGGTGCCCATGGGCGTGAGCTGGTAGGGCACGCCTGAGCGGTCGATCAGGTCGATGATGCGGGCCACCCATTCACTCACGCTCTCGCCCTTGCCGCCGGGGGCCATCGCGAACTCGAGCATCACCATCGTCGACTCCTTGCATTGCCGAGGGTATGAGGCGCGCAAGCGGTTGCGCCCGCGCCCCGGGACGATAAGGCCGGCCGCGGGCCTGTGCGAAGTCGACGGTGCCGGCGGCGCGGCTCTCGGGCAGCGGGCGCCAGCGCGGCGGCAGGCCACGATCAGGGGGCGTGCGCTTGGCCTTGCCCTGCCGCAGGGATAGCATGGGGACCTGATTCACACGGGGAGGCCTCATGGTTCGCTGGTTCGAGATGCTTCGTCACCTGGCCCGCCGCGCGGGCATGCTGGGCGCTTGCCTGTTCGCGCTGCCGCCGGGCGTGGGGGCCACCGACGGCGGCTGGCAGACGATTGCCGACCCGCCGCCGATCGCCGTGGGTGCCGACGGCCGGCCGCATGCGGCGTCGTGCAGCGGCTACCCCGGCACCGACCCGGGCTTCCGCTTCTGGGTGCGCCAGGGCGACCCGACGAAGCTCGCGGTGGTCTTCGACGGCGGTGGCGCCTGCTGGGACGACCTGACCTGCAGCAACCCCTTCGGCGGCGACGGTGTGCTGACCTTCTACAGCCCCGACATTCCGCCTGGCTCCGAACCGACGCGCTACGGCGGCCTGCTGGACTTCGCGAACCCGGCCAACCCGGTGCGCGACTGGACCGTGGTAGCCATCCCCTACTGCACGGCCGACGTGCACCTGGGCTCCACCGACCGCGGCTACACGATGAAGGGCCACCCGGGCCTGCCGCGGCAGTTCACGCTGCACCACCGCGGCTACGACAACTTCATGGTCGTGCTGGACTGGATCACACGGCATGTGCCGCAAGGCGTGTCCGAGCTGCTGGTCACCGGCGCCAGCGCCGGCGGCTACGGCGCCGCCGGCAACTTTCCCTGGCTGGCGCAGGCCTACCCGCAGGCCCGGCTGTCGGTGCTGGCCGACGCCAGCCAGGGCGTGTCGACGGCGGGCTTCGACGCCGGGACGCCCGGCCGCGGGTCGTGGAACCCGCAGCTCGCGCCCTGGGTCTTCGGCGCCAACCCGATGGCCGTCCGTTCGTACGAGATGATCCGGCAGGGGGCCAGCGCCTACCCGGCGGGGCGCTTCGCGCAGTACACGACGACGATGGACAGCGTGCAGATCTCGTTCTACACCGTGATGCGCCTCCTGCACGGCCCGAGCGACGACCCCAGCTGCCCCGGCCCGCTGAAGGACTGGAACCACCAGATGCTCGGCCACCTGGCCAGTGACCGTGCCCTGCTGCCAAACTTCCGCAGCTATGTGGCACCCGGCACCAGCCACACCATCATCGGCGACAACGCGTTCTATGCGCCCATGGGCAGCAAGCCCGCCGTGGCGAGCTGGCTGGGCGCCATGCTCGACCCGACCGGTTCGCTGGACTGGAGTTCGGTCGCCTGCCCGGGGTGCCTGCGCGCACCGCGCTGCCCGTAGTCGCCCCTGGCCGGCGCCGGCCGGCGCTGACCGGGTCAGGCCGCCACGCTCAGGGTGTGCGCAGCGAAGGCACCACCACGACCTTGCCGGTGGCCTTGCGCTGCAGCAGCGCGTTCATCGCCTGCGAAACCTCGTGCAGGCCGTAGCGGGCCGAGACATGGGGCCGCAGCTTGCCTTCGGCCATCCAGCCCAGCATCTGCCGCATCGCGGCCTGGTTGGCCTTGGGTTCCCGCTTGACGAACTCGCCCCAGAACACGCCCACCAGGCTGGCGCCCTTGAGCAGCGGCAGGTTCAGCGGCAGCCTGGGGATCTCGCCATCGGCAAAGCCGATCACCAGGTAGCGGCCCCGCCAGGCGATGCTGCGGAAGGCCGGCTCGGCGTAAGCCCCGCCGACCGGGTCGAAGACCACGTCGGTGCCCTTGCCCGAGGTCGCCGACTTCACCGCCTCGCGCAGGTCCTG
>CAZUHU010000339.1:0-2596 GCA_964620645.1 uncultured Chitinophaga sp. | reverse complement strand
TTTTCAGAAACAGTTCCGTTTTTGTACAATTTGCTTATAAAACCATTATTGTCTTTTGCAGACGGATCGCCATTTACGTTGCTTACATAAATAAATTCCTCCGTACAAACTGCACTTTCAGGTTGCTTCAATTGTAAGGTTGGCTTACAACCGATGAATAACAAAAGCAAGGAGCAAAAAATAAACAGGCATTTCATACAGCAAATATACATTTTGATTTCTTATGCTTTTCTTGTTACATTTACCCTTTAAAGATATTTTATGTCAACAAAAGCAATTGGAACATACGCCCCCGAAAAACCTTTAGAAAATTTAACCATTACAAGAAGAGATACATTGCCTAAAGATGTAGCAATAGAGATTCTATATTGCGGTATCTGTCATTCTGATTTGCATACCGCACGCAATGAATGGCACAATACATTTTATCCTGTGGTTCCCGGACATGAAATTATCGGCAGAGTAACGAAAGTTGGAAATGAAGTTACAAAGTTCAAAACTGGCGATATAGTAGGTGTCGGTTGTTTGGTAGATTCATGCCGCACTTGTGATTGTTGCAAAGGAAATATGGAACAATTTTGTACATCGGGTGCTGTATTTACCTATAGTGCTCCCGACAAACACAGTGGCGGATTTACCTATGGCGGCTATTCTGAAAATATTGTTGTTGATGAAGATTTCGTATTGCATATTCCTGAAAACCTGGATTTGGCTGCAGCTGCGCCATTACTGTGCGCGGGTATTACTACCTATTCTCCATTGAAACACTGGCAAGTTGGTCCGGGCAAAAATGTAGGTATCGTTGGAGTAGGAGGCTTAGGGCATATGGCTGTAAAAATTGCCAAAGCGATGGGTGCACATGTGGTGATGCTGACTACTTCGCCACACAAAGTAGATGATGCCCTAAAATTAGGTGCAGATGAGGTGGTATTGACTACAGATGCGGAGCAGATGAAAAAACATGCAGGTACATTGCACTTTATTTTAGATGCGGTGTCGGCACAACACGATATTAATGCTTATTTGAGTTTATTGAAAATTGATGGTTCTTTAGTGTTGGTAGGTGCGCCTATGGAACCGCTTCCGGTAGCTTCTTTTAGTTTGATTTTCGGAAGAAAAAGTTTTTCGGGTTCACTAATTGGAGGTATTGCAGAAACACAGGAAATGCTGGATTTTTGCGGCAAACACAATATCACGGCAGATATCGAATTAATTCGTGCCGACCAGGTTAACGAAGCTTATGAACGTCTGTTAAAAAGCGATGTGAAATATCGATTTGTAATTGATATGGCTACGCTGTAGGGGTAATTTATAGTTTGTGTCTTAATTATATCGAATAATCAAACTGTATATCGGGAACAGCGCAACGGTCGTTGGCACACATATATCCCATGAACAATTTCAGTGCTTTTATTTTTTCTGCATTTAATTCAAAGCTGAGATTATGTCGCAGATAATACGCTACTTGAAATGAAGGGGTATTCAGATGGGCATAATTGTCAATAATTTTATAAATATGCTGTAAGCCCGTATCTAAGGCTGCATTTAGTTTTTTGGTATAACTGTTGTCTATCGTATGTTGGCTTGCCCACACGGCAAATACAAATGGTAAGCCACAAAATTTTTTCCATTCTTCAGACAAATCATACACATAATCAAATTTATCCATCAAGGCTATCGTTCTGTCGCCTATCACTACACCGGCAGTTTTGCCATAAATATCTGATTCATAATCAGGATAAGCCCGTGCAAAAAAAACATCTTTTTTCCAAAATTCTCTGCATAAAATTTGTACTAACTGTACAGATGTTTTCGATTGATAGTCTAACAAGATTGTTTCTATTTCTTCCAAGGGTACATCAGAAAACAGGCATACTGTAGCCACCTTTCCATTGCTGCCTATGCAAAATGGAGAAATAATTTTAGGTTGTTTTAATAAGGGTAATACGGCGACGGGAATTAATGCGATATCAACTTCATCGCGTATCAGTTTTTCGGCAGTTACTGCCGGCGGATCTAACGAAATTTCTGTTTCATCAGCTATTGCACCGTGTTCCAGTCCGTATAAAAACGGTTTGGTATTGAGATAAGAAACAGCAGACAGTTTATACACGAAATTAATTTGAAGATAAATGTACGATATCGTTTTCTAATTCCAGAAGAAATAAAGTGCCGTCGTAGCGAAGTTTATATAAGCAAGTATTTGTATGTTCAAAGGTATCCATTTCAGAAACGGGTTTTCCGGTGAGTAAGCACATCAGTACACGCAAGGTACGACCGTGTGTGCAAACTAAAATATTTTCGTGTGTAGAATATTTAATTTCTTCGACAAAAGGCATTAAGCGATCCGCCAAATCCTGTGCACTTTCTCCGCCGTCAATTTTGATGGTCAAATTACCTTTCCGCCATTCATCAACAATCGCATAAAAGGTTTCTTTAAGGCTTTCTTCGTGTTCTTTACCTTCAAAATTTCCCCAGCTTATTTCATCAATACTATCGCGTATTTCATGCGGAATATTTTGAGCAATAAAATGAGAAACGGTTTGATGTGTACGCTTCAATGCGGAAGTATAAACCACATCAAAATCTACGGGAT
>CAZUHU010000338.1:0-2605 GCA_964620645.1 uncultured Chitinophaga sp. | reverse complement strand
CTGGGCGCGCTCGAGTGGCTCGGGCTCGCGCCGCTCGTGGCCGCCGTGGCGCTCGCGCAGCAGCGGCAGCCCGCGCTCGCGCGCCGCCCCGGCACCACGGCCCTCCTCGTGCTCGTGTATTATGCACTCTTACGCCTCGCGCTCGCGAGGCTCGCGGGCTAGCCAGGCTGGAGCGGCGGGCCCGCGGCCGGCGCGAAGTCGGCTACGCACGCGCGCGCGCTGGCACGTGCCCCGCGTCCGCGTTATGAACCGCCCGATGTCCGAAGAGCCCCTCACGCTGACCGATCCGGCCGCCCCCCCCACCTACGGGGACGGCGCGTTCTCGCGCTGGTGCCAGGGCGTGCTGCACGACAAGCGCGACCAGGTGTTCATCCACCTCACGCTTCAGATGGTGCTCCTGATGATCGCGATGATGGGCGGCCTCTACGCGAGCCTGCGCTTCGCCCCGCTCCACGGGGCCCAGCAGCTGCTCCCCGCCGCGCTCTACCTCGCCGTGTGGGGCTACTTCGTGTCGCCGGTCATCTTGATGCTGCACAACACGATGCACCGGCCGTTCCTGAAGAAGCACAAGTGGTTCGACCGGGCGCACCCGTTCATCATGTCGTTCTTCTTCGGCATCCCCACGGGGTACCGCGAGCACCACATCGGCATGCACCACGCCGAGGACAACATGCGCGAGGATCTGTCGTCGACGATCCGCTTCCAGCGCGACAGCTTCCTCCACTTCCTCGTGTACTTCTCGCGCTTCTTCTTCCTCGCGGCGATCGAGCTGCCGACCTACCTCGCGCGGCACAAGAAGAAGGGCATGGCGAAGCGCGCGTTCCTCGGCGAGGTCGGGCAGCTCTCGGTGGCGGCCGGCGCCGTGGCCCTCGACTGGCGCTTCGGCCTGGTCGCGTTCGTCATCCCCATCGTGATGTGCCGCTTCATGATGATGGTGGGCAACTGGGGCCAGCACGCGTTCATCAACGTGAACCGGAAGAACAATGGGATCGCCAACTCGATCACGTGCGTCAACTCGGGCTACAACGCGCGCTGCTTCAACGACGGCTACCACATCAGCCACCACCTGATGCCGGCGCGCCACTGGACCGAGCACCCCGCCGAGCTCCTGAAGAACCGCGCGAAGTACGCCGAGCAGGGCGCGATCGTGTTCCGGGGCATCGACTTCTTCCTGGTGTCGGTGCTGCTCTGGGCCGGCCGCTACGACGTGCTCTCCCGGCGGTATGTGCGCCTCGGCGCGCCCATGACCGACGCCGAGGTGGAGGCGCTCCTCCGCGAGCGCGTGAAGCCGGTGGCGCGGTGGGAGCTCGAGTCGATCGGCGCCGAGCAGCAGACCGCGTAGCGCTCGCGTCGAGGTGGAGCACGCAACAACGTGCGAGCTGGCGCACGCTGGCACGCGCACCTGCGTCGGCTCGGACGATTTCCCCTTCGAGACCGTCACGCTCGTGCTCCGTGACGGCGGTCGACGCGAGCTCGAGCGATCCCAGCCGAAGGACCGAGACGCCTCGTATTGCTTGCCCGCGCCCTGACTCACGGGAAGCCGAGCGTCAGCGTGAGCGCTGCGCCGAGGCCGGCGCTCGCGCCGTTCGCGAGCAGCGACCACGCGAGCGCGCGCCGCACGCCGAGCGCGCTCAGGTACGCGGCCTCCACGAGCACCGCGAAGCCCTCGGAGACCAGACCGAAAGCGGCGACGCGGAGGGCGAAGTCCGTCGTGAGCGCCGTGACGCCGGGCACCCACACCGGGCGCTCGAGCGCGCGGCCGAGCAGCGCGGGCAGCAGCAGCGCGGCGATGGGGTGCGTGAGCAGCGACGCGACGAACGCGGCGATCCACGGGCGGCGATGCCCCCGCAGCGGCCCGCGCGCGTAGATCGGGCACTCGACGAGCTGGGTCGCCACGAAGGCGAAGGCGTACCGGAGGGCGAGGTCGCTCACGCCGCGTCAGGGGCCGCGCCCGGCTCGCGCGGGGGCGCCGGGAGGCCCTCCGCGGCGAAGAGCGCGAGCACCGCGAGCTCCAGATACCCGTGAAAGAACGCGGTCTGCAGGTACGCGATGCGCGCGCCGGCGAGGTCGAGCGCGCCCCAGATCACGAACACGAGCGTGCCGAGCGCGAAGAGCGCGACGACGTACGGCGTGAGCTCCCGCGCGAGGGCGCGGCCGGTCTGGCGGAACGAGCGGGGCCGCGGAGAGGGGCGCTCGAGCTCCGGCACGAGCCGCAGCCACACCACGTAGTGCGCGGCCTGCGCGAAGGCGAAGAACGCTACGCCTCGGATGGCCCACGAGCCCTCGACGGTGGGCGCGAGCTGAGACACCAGCGTGAAGAGATCGAGGCCCGCCGGCGCGCGCGTGAGCGCGCCGGTCCACGTGAGGGCGGGCACCGCGTACGGCCCGACGAGGAACGCCGCGAGCAGCGCGAAGAGCGCGAGCGGGAGCCACGCCACGCCGCGCATGCGCCGCGCGAAGAGGGCGAAGAAGCCGAGCGCGATGAGGTTGTGGGCGTGCAAGTACGCGAGCTCCGCGAGGCCGCGGTACACCCACGCGAGGCCGAACGCGGCGCCGAGGCCGAGGAGCACGGCGGCGCGCCGCGCGACGCTCGCCCGGGCGAACA
>CAZUHU010000337.1:0-2642 GCA_964620645.1 uncultured Chitinophaga sp. | reverse complement strand
GCATAGCCTCTATGCTATCAATAACGCGGTTGCCTTTCATGTAATCGCGTTGTGTGCTAAATGGGTTGATAGCCGCAGGAGGGTAGTAGTACGTTTCGCCGTTTAGCTGAAAGCCTGTTTTGTTTTCATCGTATTGAAAAGTGAAAACATGACGGTTGATGAGGTGATAGACAAATATCACTTCCTCCTCGGTTAATTCAGCCAGGTAATCTTCAGGTAGTTGGGTCCAAAAGCGGGCAACGTCCAGCATAAAATCGCGCCACTCATTTACAAAAAGGCTTTGGTCCATTTTCTTCATCAGCTCCAGGCGCTGTGCTTCGTCTGCTTCTTCAAACTGCTGCAGACTTTCGGGCTTTTTAAAGTCTATCTTGTTTTTAAACTGCACAAAACGGCGAAGAGTAATTTCGGAGAGGTTTTCTTCCAAGGTAAATTCGGTTCTTTCGCCGGTGGAAGCTTTTGTTACTTCAAGAATAAGCATGCTATTGGTGGTTTAGATGGTTTAAAATTTCTTGGGCAATGGTGGCTTTGTTGTCTGCCACGGTAGCGTTAAGGTCTGCGCCTTTTTCGTTCAGCTTCTTAACTATTTGCAGCAGGGCCTCCTTACTAAAGCGGGAGGATGAGAGTTGTTCTACACTAAGAGCTTTTAACTGAAGCATGAAGTCGTCATCGGCCGATTTGGTAGCGGGTGTGGGTTGATTCTGCTTAGAAGTATCAACCGCCGCTGTTTTAATAACGGTGCCAATAGCCGCTGCAGGTGTAGCCGTGCCGGGCGACGGGGTTACGGCCCCGTTAGCGCCCGACTTGCGTACTACACTCCCAATTCCGCCATCGGTAACCGGCTCCACTAAGTTTCCGGTACTAAGCATGGCATGGAATTTTAACGGGATAAGTGATTTGCTCAAAATGGTTAAACGGGCATCGCTGCTGCCGTTTTGCGAGCGCAGCTCTATTTGCTGTAAAAGTTTTTCTCTGAATTCTTTTGCCTCTGTTATCAGGTCTTCGGCGGGTGTTATATCGTGGTGCATAGTGGCTTATTTGGTGAAAATCATAATGCAAATATAATACTCAAAATGATTTTTGTCAAGAGGAGCACTCAAGAACAGGCGTATGTGGTTGAAGATGAGGGGGAAGAAATTTGCGGGGATGTTGGTTTATAATTTATGAGCTCAATATTTGTATTTAAATATCAAAATGATTATATTTGCTTTGTGAAACGAAAAGCAGGTAATAAACAAAATGGGAAAGCCGATGGCCTTGCCAAACAGGTAATAGAGGAGCTGGCTCATATAGCCTTTGCCAACTTTACTGATTTTGTTGAGGTGCAGGCAGGAGAAAGCATTGATGATAAAAAGGGAGTGCCTCAACTGTTATTAGTGAAAAGTACTGCGGAACTGGATAAGAAACTTTACCCGGCTATTGCTGAATTAAAGCAGACGGATAAGGGCATTACTATTAAACTGCACGATAAGCTGGCCGCTTTGGATAAGCTCTCTAAACTTTTAGGTTTAGGGGGTGAGGTTACACCCAACAAAAAGCAGGCGGACTTCAGTAAGTTGAGCAATGAGGAACTGATGGCGTTACAGGCCATCAGCGAGAAGATTTACCGGTAGGGGCACCCCAAATTTATTTTTTACATGATGGATGTTGAGTTTACAGAAGCGGATATTGCTGTGGAGTTGTTTAAGCGCGGCTGCTTTGATTTTATAAGTATGCACCAAGGTAAAAACCACCTGAAGCAAAAGCGCGCCCTTGAAATACTTACTGACCAAAGCACCGTTGAGTTTGTTTATGGCGGCGCGGCAGGTGGCGCAAAGAGTTGGACGGGTTGTGCCTGGCTGGCCATGATGTGCCTTACTTACCCCGGCACTAAGTGGTTTATAGGCCGTGAGGAGCTGAAGCGTTTACGAGATTCTACCCTGGTAACTTTTTTTAAGGTGTGTGCCAGGCATGGTGTTAAGCGCGAGTTGCACTTTAAATATCACGCGCAGGATAATTACCTGTTGTTTAGCAATGGCAGCCGTATTGATTTACTGGATTTGAAGTTTCTGCCTGCGGACCCGATGTTTGAACGCTATGGAAGTGTGGAATACACCGGCGGCTGGATTGAGGAGGCCGGTGAGGTAGCGTTTGAAGCGTACGATACCTTAAAGACGCGCATAGGCCGGCAGATGAATGATACTTATGGTTTGCTGCGCAAGCTGTTTATTACCTGCAACCCTAAAAAGAATTGGCTTTATATGCACTTTTATAAACCTTATAAGGCGGGTGAGTTGAAAAGTAACCAACAATTTCTGCCGGCGTTGATACAGGATAACCCTCACCGCGAGAGCGGATATGAAGATGCGTTGCGCAGTATAAGTGATGCGGCAAAAAAGCAACGCCTGTTTTTGGGCAACTGGGAGTATGATGATGACCCGCTGCGCCTGATTGAGTTTAATGCGATAGAGAACCTGTGGACGAATGCGCATGTAAAAGGTGGCGCTAAATATATAAGCGCCGATATAGCACTGCAGGGTAGCGACCGTTTTGTGCTGGGCGTTTGGGATGGTTTGCGCCTGATTGATATTGCCGCCGTGGAAAAATGCCGGGCCGATGAACTGGAGCAGCTTATAAAGTTTTACGCCGCGTTACATGCTGTGCCC
>CAZUHU010000336.1:2378-2699 GCA_964620645.1 uncultured Chitinophaga sp. | reverse complement strand
GTTGGTCCTTGAATTCCTTGCGGCCCTGTTGCGCCATCTAACCCATTATTACCGGCAGGACCTTGTGGTCCCTGCGGTCCGGTAACACCGTCAATACCGTTAACTCCTGCTGGCCCTTGTGGTCCAGTTGCACCATCCAAGCCATTAGCACCTTGCGGCCCTGTTGGTCCTGTAGCACCATCATTACCCGTTAAACCCTGCGGTCCGGTAACACCGTCAATACCGTTAGCTCCCGTAGCACCTGTGGGCCCTGTTGCCCCTCCTCCAGAACCTGCTGCGCCGGTAGGGCCTGTTGGCCCTTGTGGTCCAGTTGCACCATCC
>CAZUHU010000336.1:0-2278 GCA_964620645.1 uncultured Chitinophaga sp. | reverse complement strand
AAGCCATTAGCACCTTGCGGGCCTGTTGGTCCGGTAGGGCCATCATTACCCGCTAAACCTTGTGGGCCGGTATCACCGGTTGGGCCAGTTGCCCCGCCACCAGAACCTGCAGCACCGGTAGGTCCAGTTGGTCCTTGTAGTCCAGTTGCACCGTCCAAGCCATTAGCACCTTGCGGGCCTGTTGGTCCGGTAGGGCCATCATTACCCGCTACACCTTGTGGACCAGTATCACCTGCTGGACCTGTTGACCCTTGTGAACCTGCTGCCCCATTAATCCCGGCTGCACCTTGAGCCCCTGTGGCTCCTGTGTTACCGTTTGCACCGGTGGGGCCGGTGCTTCCGTTTACACCGTTTATTCCCGCTACTCCTGCCGGCCCTGTGGGGCCAGTGGGTCCGGTGTTGCCATTGCCCGCATTACCGGCCGTTTCCGCATATAGTGCGTAAGGAACACTCAATAATTCAGTGGTTCCCATGTTCAGATAATTACTGCCTCCGTTTGGGTCATATTCCACTGTTAAGTACTTATTACCGCCTGCCCAGTTGATGGAAGAGAAATTACCAAGCAAAGGGGTGCCCATTCCCATTTTTACAGTAAACAGGCCAAACTGATTGGTTACTGCCTGGTGGGTTTCTCTATATATAGGGGTTCCCGGATTTATACCGTTATTAATGTTCAGGCGTACGCTTATATTTTTGTTGGCATAAGCGTTGCCCGCCGCATCTCGGGCTATAGCCTGGTAATTTACACCTTGAGGAACTTGAGCGAAAACGCTTACGAATGCCAATAGCAGCACCGGCAGAAGTAATCTCTTCTTCATATATTTTTGTTTTGCCCATATGACAGTATTTGGGCCAAGGAAACAAAGGAAGGCAATGCCTTTCTTAAATTAGCCGCTTACAGGCAAAATCCCCCAAATGGGGGAGTAGGAGGGAAGCCCTGAGAATGAGATGGTTTTAACAAATTGGGGGTATATATGCCACCGCCCTCATTACTGTTTGCTTAAATTTTAAACGGAAAGAGGTTAAGAGTTTGGTTTTCCAAACAGAAACACTACTTTTGCCGTCCTTTAAAATAAGAGCGAATGCCTACTATTCAACAGTTAGTAAGAAAATCACGTCAAATTATCCGTGCGAAATCAAAGAGCCGCGCGTTGGATTCATGCCCTCAAAAACGCGGTGTTTGTACCCGTGTTTACACTACCACACCTAAGAAGCCAAACTCGGCTTTGCGTAAGGTAGCCAAGGTGCGTTTAACCAACCAGGTTGAAATTATCGCCTACATTCCGGGCGAAGGCCACAACCTGCAAGAGCACTCTATCGTATTGATACGCGGTGGCAGGGTAAAGGACCTTCCGGGTGTTCGTTACCACATTGTGCGTGGTTCATTAGATACTGCAGGTGTTGAAAACCGCAAGAAGAGCCGCTCTAAGTACGGTACTAAGCGTCCTAAAGCAGGTGCTGCACCGGCCGGCAAAAAATAGTTTGAGTAAAAAAGTATAAGAATAATAAATGGCCGGTCCTTCCCTGGTATTAGGGAAGTTAGGGGCCCAAATCAAAAACAATGAGAAAGAAAAAAGCACCCAAGCGTTACGTTCAACCCGATCCAAAATTCGGTGATGTTCTGGTTTCTCAATTCGTAAACCGCTTAATGTGGCAAGGTAAAAAATCAGTTGCCTACACTATTTTCTACGACACGCTTGACCTTATTGAAGAAAGGACAAAAGAGAACGGTCTTGAAATCTGGAGAAAAGCTATCCAGAACGTAGGCCCTTCTGTTGAGGTTCGTACCCGCCGTATTGGTGGTGCTAACTTCCAGATACCTACAGAAGTTCGCTCTGAAAGAAAACAGGCTATTGGCATGAAGTGGTTGATACAATACAGCCGCGAACGTAACGGTAAAAGCATGGCCGATAAACTGGCTGCTGAACTGGTTGCCGCTTCAAAAGGCGAAGGTGCCGCTTTCAAAAAGAAAGAAGATACGCACAAAATGGCTGAAGCTAACAAGGCTTTCGCACACTTTAAGTTTTAATTGAATAAGCAGAGATAAATAATAGGAGAATAACAAATGGGTAAGGACCTAAGCTTTACAAGAAATATCGGTATTGCTGCTCACATTGATGCGGGTAAAACTACTACCACCGAGCGTATATTGTATTATACCGGTGTTAACTACAAAATTGGTGAAGTGCACGAAGGTGCAGCTACCATGGACTGGATGGAGCAGGAGCAGGAGCGTGGTATTACCATTACATCTGCTGCTACCCGTTGCCAGAGGAGC
>CAZUHU010000335.1:0-2704 GCA_964620645.1 uncultured Chitinophaga sp. | reverse complement strand
CCACCTCGGGCGGCTGGATCAGAGTGGCCAATTCGGGCTACACCTGGACATGGTCTTCGACCACCTTCGCCAACGACACCCTGACCATCAACCTGGGCTGGGTACGCTGGCCCGAGAACAATGTCGTCGCGTTCGATTTCAATAACGACACGCTACAAAATCTCGACGACATGCCGCTCGCCAATGATAAACGCCTCAGCTTCACGGTCAGCTGGAATCCCGGTCGTTACAAGGTCGTGCCGACAGGACAAGAAGCCTGCTACTACTACTCGCCCAACCAGGACAAATGGATTGAACGCGTGGGCTGCGTCGAAGACGGCGGTGAACCCAAAATCGGCACACAGGATTACCCCGCCGGGCAGAACGGCTTTACCGACCCGATGAACCCGACATACGGCCCGAACTTCTATGGTGCAAGCCGTGGCGGTGTCGTCAATGGCAGACGCTTTGTTACCGGCGCGCACCCGCAGAACCTGATTGCCACCAACTGCAACAATAGCATGGGCCCTAATACAAATTGCCACCCGTACTCGATCGACAGCGTAACAACGCTCGTCTGGAAAACCTGTAGCCAGGGACAGTACTATTACACCGCGAGCAATCAGTGCATGACCGACGGTACCGACTTCAGCTGGGGCGACGCGGTGAATTCGTGCGCAAGCCTCAATGCCATGAATAATGGCCAGGGCTACGGCGGTCGCCGTGACTGGCGGTTGCCGACGGTTTACGAACTCGAAACCCTGGTCGATTACGGTGCACGTAATACTACACTGCTTGGACTTTTAGTCGACGCTCCGGCAATACACGGTTATCAGCAGGGCGCTAATCCGTTTGTTCCTGAAGGGCCATTTCCTAATACCTCAACTAATAAGGGCTTCTGGACTTCGACGGGAATCTCGGTGACGCTCAACGGTCAGAGCGGGCGCAGCAATGCCTACATGGTAGAATTTCGCAAGGGTCATGTCGGCAACGGCGGCCCGCTGCTCAATACTTCGCGCGCGACTTCAAACCGCCACAAGGTGCGCTGCGTCGCAGGGCCCGCAGTCGAACCGCCGGCACAGAACTTTACGCAGAACATTGTCGGGGCCGGCGCAGATCTCACAGGTAACGCAGCAGCGTTCATCGGCCCCGACAGTAATGCCACCTTCAACGTCACCGGGGTAACTCCCAACTTCAACATCAGCAATTCTGAGCATTCAGTTACTGTACAGTTCAACAAACCGCCGAACGCGACGCAGGCCGGCACGCTCAGTAACTACTGCATCGCCGGGCCGGCCGCAACCGCTTGCGGCCCTTCGTCGCCGACAATCAGCACAGCCCTGCCTTCGGGTACCAATGCGTACAAGCTGACACTCGGCTCGGCAATGGGCGCCAACACGGCTTACAAACTTTTTGTCAGCAACATACAGTCGGCAAGCGATGTGTGGCAGACGGCGACGGCATACAACATGGGCGCCTACTTTATTGACCTCAGTCCGAATCCCGATCTCGTTTACTACGTGAAGAACGGCCATACCTCAAGTTCGATCGCAACCGATCTTGCCAATACTGATATTGAACCGGTTACTGCCTTTGCGATGGGAACCGGCTACGCGCAGAATACCCGACTTTACGTAGAGTCCCTTAAACAGGTCGTCATGGTGCAGAATACTGGTTATACCTCAGACACTGCGGCTAGTATTGCTACTGCAGTACAGAATGATATTAATCAGGGTAAGTTGCAAGTAGTCAAAAACATTATCGATACACCACCATTGGCGCTCACGCTCAATCGGGCACTGTTCAATGGCCCGGCGCAAACGGCGCGGGCAACGGCAACGCCGATACCTCCCTCGCCTGCACCATCCACCGTATTTAACGTAAAAAGCGTTTCTGCCCCCAACCTGACCACGGTGCAGGTGAATTTCAACCGGCTGCCCAATGCAACCGAAGCGGGTAACCTTGCCAACTACTGTATCATCAGTGCGACCCCAATCACCTGGCCGACAGATTGTGCAACAGCGACCCCGATTGCGCCGGTCACGGCTGTCAGCCTTTCGGGTTATACGGCAACTCTGACAACAAATCTGACAGCGGGCACGGCATATACAGTTTTTGTCAATGCGACTGGCCCGAGCAAAGTTACTTATCTCGGCAGCCATATCGTCGACGACACCGTCAACAAACTGCGCTGGCAGAAATGCCGGCGCGGAGTGCTTGATTCGCCGACCTGCGGCGATGACGGGGTCACCACCAACGACAGTGACTACTGGAACGACGCACTCAACTATTGTGACCAGCTCAACTACGAACAGTACGATGACCACGTGATGACTAACCCCCTGACAGACAAATATCGCTGGCGCGCGCCGACTATTAACGAACTCAAGAGTATTTCAAACCGCTCACTCTTCGGCACAGTGGGAGTTTCGATGGATACGACTGTGTTTCCGACGCCCAATCTTTTAGCCGAAGATTTTCACTCGTCGACGAGTTATGCAAAGAGCGGCCCAAATTCTGGCCCTGATACACCGACATATAATGAGGCCTGGGCCTTCAATTTCTTCTCGGGCTTCACGAGCATTTCGCAGCGTGACCACTCAGAGCTCTTGTCGGCACTCGTTAAACCGCCGAAGAAGAACATCCGCTGCGTGAGGAGCCTGCCATGAGACGTACGCTGATTTTTGCGATCATCGCGGCATTGGCAAATTGCACGCAGTCGTCG
>CAZUHU010000334.1:0-2714 GCA_964620645.1 uncultured Chitinophaga sp. | reverse complement strand
ATTTCGCACCTGCGAGTTCATAAAGCAGGCGACGGAGCATCGCAGTATCGATCTTCTTCGCTGAGGCTTCGGCAGTTTTGATCTGGTACTGATCAAACAGCGGTAACTGCTTGTCGATTGCCTCAGTTAGGTTCTTTAGCAATTCACGTATGGATTGAGCGCGTTTCTCTGATTTTAGTTCAACCAAGAACTCCACGTTGCTGTCTTGAGCCGGGGCTGTTGCATTGGCTGAACCAATAAACCAGTGGTAGTTGGGGTCTTTTTTTCCAACGAAAAGCTTTGCGTGCAAATTTTGTAAAATCGCCTCTTGTGAGCTGTCGTCTTGTATGTCTTCCATGAAATCCGCATTTTCAAAATTTTGAGAAAACTCCCAAATGCGATCTTTTCCAATAGATTTCAATAGATCGGGCGAGAGACTGTCGAGTTCCTCTGAGCGGGAGAGCAGATGCAGGTTTTCTGACGCCTTGCCGGCGAGCATTTTGGCGCTGGTGTCATCGACAAACGGCGACACAACAACCAATTCATCCCATGTTCGTGAAATGAGAGGGTTGCGGTATTCCTTTCTCTTTGTTGCGATCCCAATCGGGTGAAATGTCATCAAATGAAACGGGTGTGGCAGATCGAAGATCACGCGTGACAAGCCGTTGATAAAACCTGCTGGTAGTGGGTTAGCGCTCTGCGAAGAAAGGTAGTTGAGAAAGTCGATGAGCGGCTGGTTGCGGTCGTTTTCCTTTTCACCCACGTCGCCGTCTGTCGAGAAGGCAATATCCCAATCGTGAGAATCGGTGAGATTGCGACTGGTAACTACAAGCCGATACTTCGTCGGCAGGTCTTTGGCCGCAAATCGTGCCAGCCAGATTTTTGGGTGAAAGGAGCGATTCCAGCCATCCAGATGCACCGGAACAATGCCATCTTCCCAGTAACTCATCAATGGATGATATTTTTCAGGC
Organism: uncultured Chitinophaga sp.; assembly: GCA_964620645.1. Classification (GTDB taxonomy): domain Bacteria; phylum Bacteroidota; class Bacteroidia; order Chitinophagales; family LD1; genus Bog-950. Next base: position 1,764 of record CAZUHU010000334.1, on the reverse strand, counting down.
ACCTTCATTTTGCCCTTCTGGCAATAGACCCTGATTCTGTCAGGAGCACGGGATAAGGCATCCAAGAGTTCGGGCCGCACTTCATCAGGTTTGCTATCGAGCAGACGGGAGTGAAAGAGTGCGACGGGCAGCAATACCAGCGTATTCATGTCGAGCGAGTAAGTGGTGCCAACGGCAAATTCGAGATCGTAATCTGATGATGGCGGCACAAGCTGCTCGCCGTAATCCATACGGTTTTTCCGGGGATCAAGCACGCTTTGACCTCTCGCCTTCCTGCACATCGAGGATCATGCGAATAGCCTGTCTGCGGCGGTATTCAAGGCGTCTGAGGCCAATCCACCCAGTATTACTTTCTTCTGATTCCGGGGCCTCTTCAACGTCATCGAGGCGATTGAAAAACAAGCGCGCCTTGTGCCGCTTCACCTGTCGCTCCTGTTCAACAATCAGCTCTTCGAGGGCTTTGAGATTGAGCTTTTCAGCACTAACAATCTGCCACCACTGTGAAACGAAATGACGTGTGTTCATGCGTGCTCGTAGTGCGATGCTGAGGATTTCCCTTGGCTTGTAATCTTCTGCGGCGAGCATCGTCCTCGTCAGGCTTGCGTGCCATTTCTGCAACTGTTTGCGGTAGGCATTCGAGCTAAATTTGTATTTTTGTAACAGACAGTTGTACGCAATATGCGCGCCGAGCATGACTTCTGAAAAATCGTGCGCCATAATCACTGTCTTCTTAACGCTTCCTTGCAAGTATGGCAAACTGGCTCCGATAGCGCCTGCAAAGCTATCTGCTGAAATGAAAGCCTCGCGCAACTTAAGATCATCCATCAACTCGCCGAGCAGTAAGTCTTTACCAGCATCGCGGAATCTATAACTCAAGGTATGTGCCTCGTTGCGCGTGAGATTCACATCGAGATCATTGCGCCAATCGGCATCGTACTCGACTTTCAGGCGGAACAAATTTTCGTGCTCTGCATCAGCATCGTCGCGGGGCTGATCATCACCGGCGACATTCAGGCCCAACAGACTGTCGGTCTTACGGCTACGGAGACGAAGAAAGTTTTCCAACCCTATGCCGTTATGCTCGATAATCTTAAAAGCCCGCAGACCATTCCAGTAAATTGTCGATGGCCGGCGGGCGATTTTTTCACCGTGGTGCTTGGTAATACCTATGACCCCAGAATTGCTGCTGCGGTTGTGGTTGTACTTCTCCGCTAACTCCCACATGACCTCGTTCTCTTTGTCTTCAAGGTACTTTGTCGGAGAAGTCGTGCGGCGCTTGGCTGAAGGTAACCGATGGTAGTCGTAGAGAATATAGGGGATGATGAAGAAATATTTCGCTCGTGTTTGGATTGTGCTGAAGCCCGGGAACATCAGATCAGCGAGTGAATCTCGGATAGTGCCGATACCCAGTTCATCGACGACACCTTCTGGCGTTAAGGCATCAAGCAGGGCTGCAACACGAGCACGGTGAGCCGGCGAGAAATCAATCCAACCTATCTGCGCCATAAAGGATTAGCCCGGCCGGACTCTGGTAATTGAGCTATTGTATTGGCCTGCCATCAATCAAGCGCCCCAAGCGTGTACGCCATCCCATTCGTCAGGAATGCCCGTGAGGTTGAGCTGTGAGATCCTTTCAGCGAAGAGGAATGCCGCTTTATCGGCAGGGTTGGCATCTAAGACCTTACGGAATAAGTCGCCAGCCAAGGACAAATCGCGGGCCGCGTAACTGCGGAGTGCCTGTTCAAAATAGGGCTTGGTTTGCAG
>CAZUHU010000333.1:0-2718 GCA_964620645.1 uncultured Chitinophaga sp. | reverse complement strand
GTTTGCGGTCACGCCCGCCGCGCTCGGCACCGCGTGCACCGCGGCGATCGCCGCCACGCACGTGGTCGGCGCCGTCCTGCCGCTCGACGTGCACAATGCGCACGAAGCTGACGTTTTCGAGGTAGCGCGCTTCGGGTTGTGCAACGGGAATCTTATATTTCAAATAGCGCTCGAGTTTTGCCAGAGAATCGTAGTCGAATTCAGAGCTGACGCTGATCGCCTTGCCGGTTTTGCCTGCGCGGGCTGTGCGGCCGATGCGGTGCACATAGGTTTCGGGATCCATCGGAATGTCATAGTTCACGACGAGCTGGATATCTTCGATGTGCAACCCGCGGCTCGCGACGTCGGTTGCGACGAGTACACGGAACTTGCCATTCTTGAAGTCGTCGAGAATCTTGAGGCGTTTGTTCTGCGTCACCATACTCGACAGGCCGGCAGCCGCGATGTTGTGGTGGTTAAGGTTTTTCACCAGCACGTCGACGTACTGCCTGCTGTTGGTGAAGATGATGACCGGTTCGAGCTTGTTGTTCTCGAGCAGCTGTATCAGGTAAGGCAGTTTTTCATCCTGGCCCAAATGCAGCATCTCCTGCGCGATATTCGCGTGGTCGATGAGTTCAGGGTTGATCAGGATTTCTTCTGGTTCACGCATGAACTCCCACACGGAATAAAGTGCGCTGAAGTTGATGGTTGCCGAGAACAGCGAAAACTGGCGGTCTTCGTTTTCGTTGGGTGAGCACTTTGAGAGAATCTTGCGAACGTCGTCGATGAAACCCATGTCGAGCATGCGGTCGGCTTCATCGAGCACGATGCGCACAACCTTTGACAGGTTCGCCTCGCCACCGCGAATGAAGTCGAGCAGGCGACCAGGTGTTGCGACGATCAGGTGCGCGCCCGAGCTGAGTTCACGGCGCTGCTTGTCGTGGTCCACGCCACCGTAAATGGTCGCGAGTTTCAGGCCTGCGGCTGCTGCGAAGAATTCGGCTTCTTCTGCGATCTGTACGACCAGTTCGCGCGTCGGAGCAAGCACCAATGCCACCGGGGGATTTACACCATTCTGCTCGGCGTCCGCTTGTTTCAGGCCGCTCTCGTGAACGTACTGGAGAATGGGCAGCAGGTAAGCGAGGGTTTTGCCAGAACCGGTTTTAGCGCAGGCGATAAGGTCCCGGTTGTTGAGGGCCAGCGGTATGGTTTCGGCCTGTATGGGGGTGGGCTCCGGGTAGCCCTTCTCGGCGAGCCGCTTTTGTATGGGCTCGGCGAGCTTCAATTCAGTAAATAGCACAGGTTTTCTTTGTCGTCAGAGACAGGGGGTCAATGAGATTTGAACCTGCACGCTGAGAAGGTACCGAGCGCATAGGTCGCGGTCACCCTTCGACATGCTCAGGGTGACCCGGAGTCATGGTGAGCTTGTCGAACCAAGACCTGGTGACATAACCGTTTGCCATGAAATCCCATTTCACTTGACCGGGCAAGACGCGCTACCGGCGTACGCTATGCAGCCGGTAAAGGTGATACATCTGATCAAACGTGTTGAGCAGATCGACAAAGAGATCGCGGAGCTCCACGGTCTTGTCGATGGCATCGAGAGCACACGGTCTTACCGGAACACGCTGAAGATTGCTGCAGAGCAGCAGATCAATAACCTGATCGGCGAAAAGGTCAAGCTGATGGAGCTCAAGATTGAGAACCCGCCGGATTTCCTCACCAAGCATGTTTTTGAAAGTACCGAGAACAAGATGCCGCAGCCGCGCATCTCGCTCGAGGCCCTGCAGGGTGGCGTATCGACTACTTATAGCGGCCCAGCTGCCGAAGTCGATGAAATGCCGACCGGGGCAAAAAATCCGCTGCGCTCATACACCCGCATGATGAGCGTCGAAGAGATACTGCCCAAGGCGGGCAGTGAATCGGCGACCCGGGCTAAACGGGCTGAGAAGCCACCGGTAAAAACCCGCGCTGACATACTGCGCGACCTGCCGCCCCTGCAGTACTAGCAGCCTGTTGAAAAACAGCCGATTTAAGGCTATCCGCTTGACAGACGCGGCGGAGTTTACCATGGTTGCCCATGAATTTTTTCCAAAGTATCTACCTGGACTATTTCACAGTCGGGTCAGTCATACCGGTCCTCTTCCTATTTATCTGTGCGGCTGTATTTTTCCAGGTAAGGGACAAGTCGCGTGCCACCAGGGTCGTCGCAAGCGCCCTGCTCATCTACGGCATTTTTGTCTCCAGTTATGTTGTCGCTTCCACATTCTATCATCCGCTCGCGGCATTCCACCGCTGGACGACTGTGGGCTTTGTTCTGCTTGCAGTCACGCTGCTGACGCAGATATTTTTTGAATTTCCCGAGCCGGTGCATACGCGCGTTGCAAAGATTCTTGCGCGGGTGATGACCGTCATTGCGCTCGCGTTTGCCGCATGGTTTATGGTGCAGACTTACGATGCGGGATACGTCTACCATTTTGAAGGACACTACTACGATTTCGATGCCGATGATGCCAGCTATGTTATCAGTATCGCGATTTTGGTTTATGTGGGTATTCTGATTGGCATCGGTGTATGGCGCGTTATCGCTGTCACCGGCCGTGACCGCTGGGCGCTGGTCGGCCTGATCGTGGGTATCGTTGCGGCTACCATTCTGCCGGCGTACCTCAATACCCTGAGCCGTGAAGGTGGCATGGACCGCGGGACATTCCAGACCGTGTTTGATATGTCGACGATTCT
>CAZUHU010000332.1:0-2745 GCA_964620645.1 uncultured Chitinophaga sp. | reverse complement strand
CCTCCTCGGGAAAGACGCCGCGATCGATCAGAGCGCCGCGGCGCCCACGAGCCACCTCGTCGCCATCGGCACGGCCGCGGAGCCGATCACCTTCGGGCCGGAGAACGCCTCGGCGAAGTGGGACGCGCTCTGGCTCCACAACCCCGGGAACGAGCTCGCCCACTGCCGGCTCAGCGACGGCGGTGGCCTCGGCTTCGTCGGCAACAAGGGGATCATCCTCGCCCTGGCGGGCACCGTGTCGATCCGCGACTGTGTGATCGAGGGCTCGGCGGGATGGGGTATCTACAAAGACAACGATCCGCCCGCGCCGACGGTGAACGTCGGGGCGAACGTGACGTTCCGAAACAACGCCCTCGGGGACGTGAGCCCGTAGGTTCCCGCCGGAGAAACCCGCGCGCGGCCACGACGCAGCCTCACCGCCCCGCGGGCGGCTCCCAAAGCTCCACGCGGTTGCCCTCGGGGTCGGCGACCCAGCCGAATTTGCCATATTCGGACTCGTCGACCTTGTCCTCCACGGCGCAGCCCTCGGCCCTCAAGGCCGCGAGCAGCGCGTTCAGATCGTGGACGCGAAAATTCACCATGAAGGGCGATGCTCCGAAGTGCGTCGAGGTCTCCTCGAAGGGGGTCCACACGGTGGTGCCCGTGCCGCTCGGGTTCTCCGGAGATTGCCAAGAGAACGTGGCGCCGCCCCACACCTCGAGAGGCACGCTACGGCTCCGATCTCGACATCTTCTTCGTGTACGACTCCGGCAACGACGACGAAGACGCCGCCGAGCGCTACGTGCGGACCGCCCAGCGCGTGTTGCGCCTCGTGAGCATGCCGTACGGCGACGGCCCTGGGTATGAGCTCGACACGCGCCTTCGGCCCTCCCGCCCGCGCGCTCTCCGGGCGTCGCGCGGACGCGGGCTCGGAGACCGGCGCGTCGCGCGGCGAGAGCTTCCCGAGGAGCCGAGGTGTCCGGAACACACCCGAAGACGTCCGGGACAGGGCGCGGTGAGGGCAAGCTCGCGAGATCGCAGCGATGCTCGGTGGGCCTCGGGCTTGCTGAGGGGGCGCGGTGCCCTCTCCGGTCTACGAGCGTCGAAGACCAGAGACGACAACGCTCTATCACGTGGTGCAGGAGAACCTCGACACGCTGTATGGCGCGGTGGAGGACGGGGCTCTCGCGATCGCGTTACCCACGTTCGTGAGGAAGGAGCTCGAAGGCTATCTGGCGTGCGGCCTGCTTTGCCACGGCTTCGCACGCCTCAAGTGTGGGAGCTGCGAGGAGACGCGGCTCGTGGCGTTTAGCTGTAAGGGCCGTGGCTTCTGCCCGTCGTGCCTCGGTCGAAAGATGAGCGCTACCGCGGCGCATCTCATTGAGGACGTGCTGCCAGCGGTGGATCTCCGGCAGTGGGTGCTCACCGTGCCTTTTGCGTGGCGAAAGCGCCTCGGGTACGACGGACCGCTGGTGTCGGCGCTCACGCGGATCTTCGTGCAGACGGTGCTTGGGTTCTACCGCGAGCGGGGCGGCAGCTCTCCACGCGGACAGAGCGGAGCGGTGATCGCGGTACAGCGAACCTCTTCCGATCTGAAGCTGAACCCGCATGTACACGCGGTGTTCCTCGACGGCGCATATCGGGACAAGGGCGACGAGCTCGACTTTCGCGCGGTCGGCCACCTGTCGACGCGGGACGTGGCGGCGGTGCTGGAGCGTACGCGCGACCGGATGGTGAAGTACCTTCGTCGTCGGGGCCTTCTCCTCGACGACGGCGACGCCGAGGGCGAGGCCGACGGTCTGGCCGTGCTCGCCGCATCGGCCGTCTCGGGCACGACGCCGCCCGCCGGTCCCGAGTGGCGCCGCGGCGCGCTGCCCTTCGAGAGACGTCCGATGGTGTTCGAGCGACCGCTGTGCGTCGCGCTCGATGGGTTCACCCTTCACGCTGCGACGCGAGCGGGCGGGCTGGACGCGGCCGGCAGGGAGGCGCTGCTGAAGTACGTGTTGCGTCCCGCGGTCGCGCAGGAGCGGGTGACGCGCGGCCCGGACGGACTCGTGAGGATCACGCTCAAGAAGCCCTTCTCGGACGGGACCGTGGCGGTGGACATGGATCCGCTCTCACTCCTCAGCCGTCTCGCGGCGTCGGTGCCCGCACCGCGCTTTCATACCGTTCGGTACGCGGGCGTGCTCGCGTCGGCGAGCAAGCTCCGGCCCCGTCTCGCCCCGAAGCCCGCGGTGGTCCCACCGGAGAACGCGGCGCCCATGCCCGAGAGGCCGCGTCGAGGCGCCTACCGCCCGTGGGCCGAGCTCCTCAAGAGAACATTTGGGTTCGACGTTTTGACGTGCCCCTGCTGCGGCGGGAGGATGAAGCTGCTCGCGATCGTCACGGACCCGAGGAGCGTCGCTCGGTACCTGCGAGGCATCGGCGAGCCGACGGACGTGCCGCAGCGAACCCCGGCTCGTGGACCTCCGTACTGGCACAGTCGCGTGCTTCGGCGAGGTGCCGGCAGCGTCGAGGCTGCCGAGTAAGACGTGCGCAAGGGGGCGCGAAGGCCGCGTTGCGTCCGCAGCCACCTTGCGCGGCTTCGGCGCAACCTCCGTGCCATGGCCGAACCTCCTCGGCAAGGGCTCTCGGGCGCCGGGAAGGTGCCTGGAGCCACGCCGTCCCGCCATCCGCCAGCCTGTGAAAGGTGGCTTGATTCGCCTACGCTCCTCGTGGCCGCCTACCTCCACGGCCGCTTCCGGCTGAGAGCGGAGCACGCGGTCA
>CAZUHU010000331.1:0-2751 GCA_964620645.1 uncultured Chitinophaga sp. | reverse complement strand
AAGCGCGGCATCACCCGCCACAGCGCCGTGTTACTGTCGTATGCATCTTTGAACTGCTGCAGCTCGGTCACCATGGTGTTCCAGCGGCCCTTGGTGATGCCGATGGTAAACATGATAAAGAAGCTATAGAGCCCCGTCTTTTCGACGACGATGCCGTGCTCGCTCAGGTAGTGCGTCACCACCATCGCGGGAATTCCCCAGTCTTCAAAAGTCCCGTCGAGTTTCAGGCCGGGAGTGATGACCGTACCCTTGATGGGGTCGAGCATGTTGAATCCGTCGGCGAGTTCACCGAAACCGTGCCAGTTGTCGCGCGCGGTCAGAATCCAGTCTTCACGTTTGCCTATGCCCTCGGCTGCAATCTCCGTGGGTCCCCAAACCCTGAACCACCATTCGGATTCATAGTCAGCTTCGACCTTGCGCATCGCGCGGCGAAAGTCGATCGCTTCGCGTATAGACTCTTCGACGAGTGCCTTGCCGCCCGGGGCTTCCATCATTGCGGCCGCCACATCGCAGCTCGCGATGATCGCGTACTGCGGGCTTGTGCTTGTGTGCATCAGAAATGCTTCGTTAAAAATATCGCGGTCGAGCTCTTCGGTCTCGGAGTTCTGCACGAGTATCTGGCTTGCCTGTGACAGGCCGGCGAGCATCTTGTGCGTCGACTGCGTCGAGAAGATCATGCTCTTCTTCGTGCGCGGGCGGTCAGAGCCGATCGCGTGCATGTCGCGGTAAAAAGGGTGAAAGGCCGCGTGCGGCAGCCAGGCCTCGTCGAAGTGCAGCGTGTTGATTTTGCCGTCGAGCATCTGCTTGATCTCTTCAACATTATACAACACGCCGTCGTAGGTGCTCTGCGTGATGGTCAGTATCCTCGGCGGGCCATCAGCCTTTGCCGCAAGGGGGTTCTCCCTGATCTTCCTTAATATGTTCTCCCATTCGAATTCAGACTGCGGTATTGGCCCGATGATGCCGTAGTGGTTGCGCGTCGGCATCAGGAAGACGGGTACAGCACCAGTCATCACGATGGCGTGCAGCACCGACTTATGGCAGTTGCGGTCGACGACCACGATGTCGCCTGGGGCAACCGCCGAATGCCAGACGATCTTGTTCGAGGTAGAGGTGCCATTCGTGACAAAGTACAGTGTGTCGCACTGGAAAATGCGCGCCGCATTCACTTCGCTTTCGACAACCGGGCCGCGGTGGTCGAGTAGTTGCCCCAGTTCTTCAACGGCGTTGCAGACGTCAGCCCGCAGCAGGTTCTCTCCGAAAAACTGGTGGAACATCTGGCCGAGCGGGCTCTTGAGAAACGCCACACCACCCGAATGTCCGGGGCAGTGCCACGAGTAAGAACCGTCGTGCGCATACTGCGTTAAGGCCCGAAAAAAAGGTGGTGGCAGCTTTTCCAGGTATGCATTCGCCTCACGAATTATCAACCGGGCGACAAATTCGGGAGTGTCTTCATACATGTGTATAAAGCCGTGCAGTTCTTTCAGAATCGAGTTCGGCAGGTGGTGGCTCGTGCGCGTTTCGCTGTAGAGAAAGAGCGGAATATCCGTATTGCGCAGCCGGATTTCTGCGACAAATGCTTCGAGTTGCTTCAGGATTTCTGACGGATTTCCGTCACTCGCCGGCGCGATGTCTTCATCGTTGATCGACAGGACAAAACCGCCGGCGCGACTCTGTTGCTGCACAAAATTTGACAGATCACCAAACCCCGTCACGCCCGTGACGTCCATGCCTTCGTCCTGCAGCGCTTTCGCCAGTGCACGTATGCCAAAGCCGCCGGTATTTTCGGCCCTGAAATCCTTATCAATAATGATGATGGGAAAATGAAAACGCATGGAAATCTCTGCCCCTATATCGCAGCTTGGCGTAAAGAGTATTATGTCCTTGATGTATCCGCAGCTGCGTAGTGCGCCTGCTGCGCATGTAGCTCAGTCGCCAGAGAGGAAAAATTTCATGAAACGCGAATACGTTTCGACATCGGCCCACGCGCACGTTTCGCGCGCTGAGTGCATGCCGAGCATCGCGACGCCGACATCGAGCGTGGGCATGCCTAGCCGCGCACTCATTGTCGGGCCAATCGTGCTACCGCACGGCAGGTCGTTGCGGTGCGTGTACACCTGGTGGTCGATGTGGTGCCGGCGGCAAATGTCGCTGAACAGCGCATGCGTCGCCGCCGAAGTTGCGTAGCGCCGGTTCTGGTTAATCTTCAGCGTGATGCCGCCGCCGAGGCGGGGGCGGTTCTCTGAATCATGGCGGTCGGCAAAATTGGGATGTACCCCGTGCGCCATGTCGGCACTCAGAAAGACACTCTCTCGCAGCAGGTTTTGGTAATCTGTCGTGCTTAGCTGGTAACGCACCGCGATTTCTGACAGCAGCGCTTCGGTGAGGCGCGTTTCGGCGCCGCTTTCTGACAGCGAACCGATCTCTTCATGGTCGTAGAGCGCTACCACTTGAGCATAGGGGGAGGTATTGCTTTTTGTCAGGGCAGTCAGCGCGCTGTGGCAGCTGACGAGATTATCCAACCGGGCAGAAAAAAGCAGATCACCCAAAGCTCCCCCGATTTCTGCCGCTTGTGCATCGTAGAGCGACAGGTCATAGCTGAGAATTTTCTCAGCCGGAATACCCGCGAGTGTTGCCAGGTAGTTGTTCCAGTTGAAATCGGCAGCGCGGTGCGTTACCAGAGCCGAAAGTGCCACCTGCTTGTTGGGAGCACAACCGTCGTCGTTCACCCCGCGTTGCAGGTGTATCGCC
>CAZUHU010000330.1:0-2760 GCA_964620645.1 uncultured Chitinophaga sp. | reverse complement strand
CTTGTTCCGTTAATTGAAAACAGCCAGTTTAAAACAGAAGAGAGCCTGATAGTTGGCGACGGAAAGCAGGCTATATACCGTTTCCGTAATGGTAAGGTGGAGCAGTTTGCCGTATTGCCTAAAATCTTTGGCAGCGAAAATGATGCGCGCTTAAAGGAGCGCGAAGTGGCCATTGCAAATTATGGCACGGAAAGCCTGAACCTGCAGTATAACTTCCGAAGCCGCAAGGCCATTGTAGATTTTAATAATGCGCTTTACGATGTATTGGGTCGGTTAAATGACTTGGCCGACAAAACCATTTATGAAGGACAGCAACAAATGCAGGGGCGCAAGGCGGATGGTGGCTTTGTAAGCCTGGAATTTTTGCCCAACGAAGAAGGAGCGGAGTTTTTAGACGCACAACGTTGCGCACGCGTGGAGCAACTGATTGCCGATGCACGGCAAAGAGGTTATGCGCTTAAGGATGTTGCGGTGCTAACGCGCAATAATAAAAATGGCAGCCTGTTGGCATCGTGGTTAATTGGCAAAGGCATACCGGTTATCTCATCCGAAAGTTTACTGATTGACCGTTCCCCTAAAGTAAAGCTGTTGCTGGCTGTGTTGAATTATTTTGACCAGCGCGAGAACCACATCGCAAGGGCTGAAATTGTGTATTACATCAATTTACTTTCAGCCAATGCGCCCTTGCACTTTGAGCAGTTTAATTTTAAAGCAGAGGAAACGGTTTTTGAACTACAACTATCGGAATTGATAGGGAAGGAGTTCCGCAGTTACAATTTTCTCAGTTATCATATTAATGAGTTGATTGCTGAGCTTATTGCCTTTTTCGGCTTAAGCAGCGCCGATCCTTTCCTTCAGTTTTTTATGGATGAGGTGATGGTTTTTGCAACCAACAACAGAAGCAACATCCGCGAGTTTTTGGGTTGGTGGGAAGAGGTGAAAGGAAACAAAAGCATTATTTATCCTGATACGCTGGATGCGGTTAAGCTAATGACCATACATAAAAGTAAGGGGCTCCAGTTCCCGGTGGTTATAATGGCGGATGCCGATTGGCCCAAGCGCAACTCGAAGAAAAACTTTTGGGTACAGTTTGATAAGCCCTGGTTGCCGGGGCTTCACCTTGGTTTACTACCGGCAACAAAAGCGGTAGCTGAAACGGAGTTTGCTGCCTTATACGAACAGGAATTGGCCAGTTCGTTTTTAGATATGTTGAACCTGGTGTATGTAGCTACTACACGGGCTGAAGATTTGCTTTACATACTTTCTACCGAAGCAAAGAATGAACCGCGCGAGAATAATTCTGTAACTGCCCTGTGGGTTACTTATTTAAAAACCGCTGGCCTTTGGGATGGGTTTAAAACGTACACTTTTGGCGATGAAGGCACAACCAAACTTGCCAAACAGGAGAAGAAAGAAATACAGGTTTATACCACCAACCTATTGCCTGCTAAAAGCAAACAGGCGCTAAAAATTGCGATACGCAAGAAGGAGGGGGCGGTATGAAAGAGAAGTTTTTAACCAGTGTTGCGCGTTATGTTTTGGAGAAGCAACCGGAAGGTGGGCATGCCGTTGTGTTGTTTCCTACACGCAGGGCGTGTATCTATTTCCGTGATGAGTTAAAGAAGTTGGATGAAGAAGGTAAGTTAAAAGCTGCAGTATTAACGCTTGAGGAATGGCTGCTAACCAAGAGCAACTTAAAGTTGATAGAACCACTGGAGCAGTTGCTGATGCTATATGATTTATACCGCGAGAAAGGAGGGGAGGAAACCGCTGATGAGTTCTTTAGCATGGGAGAAGTAATGCTTTCTGACTTTAATGAAGTGGATTTGCAATTAGCCAATGCCAAGTCCTTCTTTAATTATTTAGAGCAGTTACAAAGCATGAAGGTGTATGTGCCGGGCGAGGACGAACTCTCGGATTACTCCATCAGCTACAGGAAATTCTGGAGTACTTTCCGTGAGTTATATTTTTCGTTGCGCGAAAAATTACTTGCTAACGACAAAGCTTACCTCGGTATGGTTTATCGTTCCATTGCAGAAGCCCCGGATAAATTAAATCCTCTACCTAAACATATTTACGTTGCCGGATTTTCAGGACTGAATAAGTGCGAGGAGAAGATTATATCGCATTTAACTTTAGAAGGCGCTGAGGTATTGTGGGATTATGACAGCTACTATGTTAAGGATAACTTTCAGGAAGCCGGGGTGGCGTTCAGAAAATACCAAAAGCAATTTCGCGTAAACGAAGAGCGGTGGTTATCAGTTAATCTGTTGAACTCGCAGAAGCAGGTAAACATTATAGGTGTGGCAAAAAATGTGGGTCAAACCCGTGTTGCTGCCGATATAATAGTCAACCGCTTAAAACTTACACCGGAGCAGGAAAGGGAAACGGCCGTAATTGTACTGGATAATAAGTTACTGAACCCCCTTATTTCTGCCGTATCGCCTTATGTAAGCGCAATGAACGTTTCAATGGGTTTGCCATTGAACTATACGCCTTTTGCCGAATTGCTTAAAACAATTTTTTCTCTGCAGGAAAATGCCGAGCGTTTCAGCCGGTCGGCTAATCTTCGTTTTTACCACCGCGATGTTTTTGATATGCTGCAACACGCATATAGCACTTACCTGTTACCCGATAAGCAGGCTGTTGCGGAATTTATAGGCCGCATGAAGCGCTTTAACCGCATGGTGATTAGCCAGAAGGAGTTGGAGCAAAGTTTCGGTCAACAGGTGGTTCAGCTTCTTTTTTGGAATGCAGCAA
>CAZUHU010000329.1:0-2781 GCA_964620645.1 uncultured Chitinophaga sp. | reverse complement strand
ACCGCGAGCTGGGCACCGCCAAAAACGAAAACCCCAACCAGGGCAGCTTTTTAATTGAGGAGCTAACCGACCTGGTGGAAGAAGCCGTGCTGACGGAATTTAAACGCCTGACCGAACGCGGCGGCGTGCTGGGCGCTATGGAGCGCATGTACCAGCGCAACAAAATACAGGAGGAGAGCCTTTACTACGAGCACCAGAAACACACCGGCGAATACCCCATTATAGGTGTAAACACCTTTTTAAATAAAAAGGGCAGCCCTACCATTATACCGCAGGAGGTTATACGCAGCACTACCGAGGAAAAGGAATACCAGATAAACGCCTTGAACGCCTTTAAGCAACGCCACAGCGCCAAAAGCGAAGCCGCGCTTAAAAAACTGCAACAGGTAGCCGTAAGCAACGGCAACATTTTTGCCGAGCTAATGGAAGCCGTTAAGCATTGCTCTTTAGGGCAAATAACGCATGCGCTATATGAGGTCGGAGGACAATACAGACGTAGTATGTAGTGGCCGGAGATCAGGAGCTTGCCTCGTGATAGCGGTCAATACCGTAGAAGTATGTAAATCCGCCGATCGCGAGCTTGCCTCGTGATGGAGGACAATACAGACGTAGTATGTAGTGGCCGGAGATCAGGAGCTTACCTCGTGATGGAGGGCAATATCGGAGGAGTACGTAGGTTTATAGAGGCAAGAGCGGACGCTCGCACCAGTTGGTAGGATACTTCGAAAAGCACGCGGATTAGAAGTTTTGTAGAGCCGCGAACTTAATAAGACATATAATTTATCTAATTTATTCATTATCTTGTCTTGAATAATATACAAATCATTAATTGATAATCTACTGTATCGTGTATGAATCGTGCCCAAACAGAGTTACAATACTTTGAATATTTTAAAATGTTTCAGGATTTAAAAAAGAATTTTCAAGTAAAATATGGTCCAGTTTTATTCCTTAATGAGTTAGAAAATCGCTTTCAATTTGTTGCCAATGTTTATAGACAAATACCCATCTCACTTTTAAATGCGGGTAATTCCTTTATTGATGCAACTAACAACCTATTAAATGATGGCATGTCTAACTGGCCTATTCGCGAATTCAAGTCTATTAAGGCTAACCTCGCCTCAATAGTTGACGAAAGCGGCACATGGTGGCTGCAGTTACGAGCAACTTTGCCCTTTGAAAAAAAACAGAAGAAACCAAGAGAAAGCGCAAATCCAATTCCTGAAATTGAACAATTACATGAAGGAATATTTCAGATGTTATCAGAATGGAGTGCACAAACTCGACAACGAAATAGTGAATTAAACAAGTATTTCTATATGAGGAATACTAGAGATGAAAGGTTTAAAAAAGGATATTGGTTTCCAGGCAATGATAATTATATCTGTATCTCGTTTTGGGCCGGAGGTGATTCAATCAATAAAACACCAAATATTTATTTTGAAATCCACAAGAGGTATGGATGTCGTATCGTGATTACAGCGCGTGATTCAGAATTAAAGAAAGCCTATTTTAAAACGCTTGTTGAATTCCTAGAAAAAAATGATCATAAATTTACATATTACAACAACCGAGGTATTTGGATAAAAGAACTTTCTAAAGATTATAAAACCTATTTAGCAGAATTAAATTCTTTTATGGTACATGAAAAACGTATCATTGATGAATTTTTAGATGCTCACGAAGATCACGACACGGAAGATTTCATTTCACGATTCTCTTTTATCAGCCCGAGAGACTTTGATAGAATGTGTTCCAAAGTCCTAACCCAAAGAGAAGAAATAAAAAATTCGATTGAAATCACTGAAAGCGTCTCGGAACCCAATAGGCTACCATTCTGTTTGTCTGCAGTCACCATAGAAAACTTTCAAGGAGTATTAAGGACAGAAATAACAAATTTAGATCTCACCAGTAACTGGATATTTATAACAGGTGAAAATGGATATGGCAAAACAACTATCCTTCAAGCAATAGCGCTTGGACTAAATGCAGATACTGGGCTAGATAATTATTACGAATCCAATACTAGAATAGGGGTCGAATTCAACTTTTTCGGTAAAAAAACAACAATTTTCAGAGGTAAAACTAGCGACTTTAACGCTGAAGTCTTTTTAGATTTAAAAGATTGCGTGCTAGGTTACGGCCCTGCAAGGTTAAATGTACAACTTAAAGATACCGAGAACATATCAAGGACAAATGAAAACCCACTCTCCGGATTATTTGATAGCACTCATGTTCTAAAAAATATCAATTATGAATTATTTGCATCAGCCAAAACAGATATGGAGCTGTTCCATGCGCTTCGTGAAATCATCCTATACGTAACAAATGGTAGAATTGCTGATATAAATATTTCAGAGCGACAAGCACTTTTTGTTGAAAAATTGAGTAACGGAGATTCTTTGCCTCCAATGCCAATACACAAGTTAGCTGCAGGTTTCAGAGCAATTATCAATATGGCCTTCGATATCTATCTCCGCCTCAAAAACCTCTTTCACGTTTATAATCCTTCCGAATTTTACGGAATAGTAATAATTGATGAGCTGGAAAATCATTTGCACCCTATTTTGCAATGCCAAATGCCCGCCTTATTATCTAAAGTCTTTCCTAATGTACAATTCATTGCTAGCACTCATAGTCCTATTCCGTTGCTAGGGGCACCAAAAAACTCAATTATTTTAACCGCTCATCGAAATAATAAAGATGGCGTCACTATAGAAAGACTTGATGAAATTATTGAATTTAAGAATTTGCTGCCCAACGCTATTTTAACTTCGCCGA
>CAZUHU010000328.1:0-2782 GCA_964620645.1 uncultured Chitinophaga sp. | reverse complement strand
GCGCCGACCTGGCCGCCCGCGGGGTGCCGGGCGCGGCCGCCGCCGAGCGCGCGGAGTTCGCCGGTCTCCGCGACCAGCGCGTCGCGCCGACGCGCCACCTCGCGGCGGTCGCCGAGGAGGACAGCGCGCTGCAGCTCCAGAACCCGGTGAAGCTGCTCACCTCCGGCGCCGAGGTGCCCGTCGCGCCGGGCGAGCACTTCTTCGTGGGCGGCAAGTGGCGCTTCGTCTCCCGCGACCGGTGGTGGCGAGCGCCCGTCGATCGGCCCACGGTCGTGGGCCACTACTGGCGGCGGCGCGGCGCGCCGGTGCCCGGCAAGGTCGACGTGTGGGACGACGTGCCCCCCTTCGCGTGGTCGGGCGGCGTCTTCTGCGTGGACTACAGCGTCGGGCGGCGCTTCGCCGAGCGCCACGCGGGCCGCAGGAGCGAGTTCACGGGCGGCCTCGGCGCGCTGCTCTGGCCCGAGCGCGTGGTCGTGTTCGACGACCGAGAGGGGACGACTCCGACCGACCCGCCGTGAGCGGCGCGACGGCGGATACGGCCTTCGCTCCAGCCTAGTCGCACTGAAAGCTGGTGATCGCCGAGCTGTCGATCGCCGCGTTCACGATGGTGCCGTTCGACTCGACCGTCGTGAACGTGGCGCCCGCGTAGCCCGACTTGAAGCCAAAGGCGAGCGACACGGCGCCGCGCTGCCTCGCGATGACGGCGCACGCGTGCAGCTGCGACGCCATCGTCGCGTTGTCGGCGCCGGACGAGAGCCGGATCTGCAGGCCGAGCGCCGTGCCCGTCCTCACCGTGGTCGTCGACGGCAGCGCGCGCGTCCACTCCGCGGTCCCTCGCGAGCTCCCGCTCAGGAACAGGCCGACCGACGCGAACTCCCCATATTGGTCCACGATGCGCACCGTCGAGAGCCCGGTGCCCGAGAGCGTCAGGGCCTTCATCGTGTTCGTGGGCGTCGCCGGCGTCAGGGCGCTCGCCGTCGCGGGCACTGCCACGGCGACTCCCACCGCCAAAGCCCAGGCCACGCAGGTCTTCTCGATCATGGTCCCCTCCTTACGACGCTCCACGCGGAGCGCTCGAAGCCTACCGACGGGATCCTTCGAGGTCGAGGCGCGCCTTCTTCGATTTCTCGACGACGGGCCGGGCGCCGCCGAGAGGGCTCAGTAGCGGCGCCCCACGTAGGCGCCAGTCTTGGCGTCGTAGACGTCCGTCGGGCCGCCGTAGGGCCAGTTGTTCATGATGCCCAAGACGACCTCGTGCTCCTTCTTCTGCTTGCTCGAGAGCTCCTTGGAGACCTTGTCGATGTCGGCCTTCGTGGTGAGCGGGCCGGAGATGATCCCGCCGCCGCACATCACGAAGATGGCCGCCGCGAAGCCCTGCTCGCGCGTCAGGAAGCCGCACTTTCGACCGCTCGTCTTGCGGAACACGAGGTAGTCGCCGTCCCTCGCGCCCGGCTTCTCGGCCTGGTCGAGGTGGAGACCGTCGAGCTCGCGCTTGACGGTCGTCGAGACCACGACCCCCGCGAACGCCGCCTTGTCGCACGCGGAGCTGTCGGCGACGCTCTTCGCCGCCGCGAGGCAGGCGAGGTGCGCGGGCGTGGGGGACTGGGCAGAACACTTCGCGAGGCCCTCTGCCGGATCGAACGTCACGCCGGGCGCCTTCTCACGCTCGACGATCTCCGCGAGGTGAGCGACGACCGAGGCGCAGGTGGGCCCCGCGGCCGAGCCCGTGGCGACGCGCGCGCCGCTCCCCGGGGGGGACGCGCCCACGGCGGGCGGACACTCGCCCGAGGCGCACGCGCCGCCCCCGCCGCAGTCCGCCTCGCCCGAGCACCCGTGGGCGGGCGCCGGGCGGGTGCACCCAGCGAGCCGCAGCCCCAGCGCAAGGCCCAGACTCGCGACGCTTCGCCCCATGGCCCCAAGCTACCGTGGCCCAGGTCGCGGGGCCAAGGTCGAGCCGCGCGGGTCGCGGTCGCGTCCGGGCCCCGCGTCCCGGGCGAATCGGGGGCCTCGCGCCGAAGCAAGTTGCCCATTTCCCACGGAGTTCTGCACACTGGAACCCCGTGACCGAAGCCGTCCAGGCCGACCTCCTCCTCGCAGAGCTCTTCGCGATCCAGTCTGCAGGGGAGACGTGCGCCGTGATGGTGGCGGCGGACGGCCGCGAGCTGTGGCTCCACTTCGAGGAGGGGACCCTCGTCCACCCCGAGTCGCCCGCCACCACCGCGTCGCTCGGCGAGCTGCTCGTGCTCGAGGGCAAGCTCACGCGCGACCAGCTCGACGTGCTGCTGGACGACATCGCGGAGCGCGAGGTCCGCGGGGAGTCGCTGCGGCTGGGCGACGCGGCGATCGCCCGGGGCTTTCTGACGCGCAAGGAGCTCGGGCTGGCGCTGCTCGCGGATCTGCGGGCCACGCTCGTCGAGGCGCTCACGTGGGAGGTCCCGACGTTCGCGGTGGTGCCCACGACGCGCAACCCCGAGCTGCGCGCGCGCTTCCCCACGTCGATCGAGCCGCTCGTGCTCTCGGCCTTCCGCAAGCTCCCGCGGCTCCGGCTCGCGGCCTTCGTGCAGCCGCTCATCCGCGCCGCGCCGCCCGTCCTGCTCGAGCCGGTCGACGCCATGCGCGCCCTCTTCCGCACGCGCGTGGAGGAGAACGAGGCGCTCGGGGCGGTCATCCGGGACGGCGGCGCCAAGACGCTCGCCGAGATGGTGAAGGGCAACCGCGGCCCGCACGACGGGCTCCCGTTCGTCGCGGCGTTGGCCGCGGCGGGCAGCCTCACGTGGCCCGG
>CAZUHU010000327.1:0-2796 GCA_964620645.1 uncultured Chitinophaga sp. | reverse complement strand
AATACCTGATAACCCGCATAAGCACGATTAGCTAAAGAAACTGCTGGGCAGTGATTTCCCGAATGAAAGGGACTTAGTTGTAAACCCCGATTGAAAAAAAGAATACCCTTACAATAGGCCTGCCTGTAACAGTGTAACACCTGTAACACCCGTTACACTGTTACACCCTGTTACACTGTTACACCCTGTTACACTTAGTCAATTAGCTTTTCGCGCTGCAATACCCTTGTTACCTTCATAGGGTTCGTATTCAACTGCCGTGCAATCTCGCGGTTGCTTAGGTTGGGGTTGCTGTTGTACAGGTCCACAATATCGCTATCCAGTTGGGCGCGGCTGTCGGCGGTTTCGGGTGGGCTAAGGTGCTCCTTCTCCGGTCCGTAGGCGGTGGGCATAAAGCACAGGTGGGCATCGGCCTTTACAACCCTGCAGCTTATTACATTATCGTAACCGTGTTGCTTGTGGCCTGCGCGGTCCTTAACGTGTATAAGGTAGCGCATATCGGGCCCCTGGCTGCTGTGGCCAATGGCAAACAGCGTATCGGCCAGGTTACTTATCAGTTTACTGCCGGCAAGGTCGTTCTCCGTAATAGGGTTGCTGCGGTTGCGCTTGGGGGTGTGCGCCACCACCAACACGCTAAGGCCCAGCTTGTGTTTTAGTTGCAGCAGGTTGTTCATTAGCGGTATGGCCTCCTTGGCGGCCTCGGTGCTTTGCAGTTTAAGGGCGGTAAGGTTATCTACAATAAGCACCTTTGCGCGGCTTTCGGTTACGGCATGTTCAATACCGGCCCACAGGGCGCCGTCAAAATCGGTTAGCATACCGGTATGGCGGTTCAATTCTACCCGTATAAAGTTATCGTTAAAGTTATACATGCTGTTAGCGGCATTGCTGTACCGCTTTTGAAACTGCTTTGCGCTTAACTCAAAATCAAGGTAAAGCACCTTTTGGCCCAATACGCCATTGCGGCAAAGCTCATCGCTTTGGCCGCGGCTGATGGCATCGGCAATTTGCACGGCCAATATGCTTTTGCCCACGTTGGTATCAGCAAACAGTATAGCCAATTCGCCCTCCCGCCAAAAACTGCCGAACAGCGTTCGGGGGTCGGGCGTAGTGCTGGCTTCCAGCATCCACTGTTTAGCGGGTTTCATAAGTAGCAGGCGGTGGCCCTGTTGGTTGTTAAGGCGGCTGATGATGCGGTCCAGGTTGTTTTCTTCAATCATTGGTTAAATGGTTATAGGTTGTAAGTGATAGGTTTTAAGTTGTAGGTGATAGGTTTTAAGTTTAGAGTTTACAGTTTCAAGTTTCAGGTTTTAGCTTTTTGGGCTTCATCCATAAAGCGTTGGCACAGTTCGGTAGTAAACACCAGGCTTTCCTGCGTTTGTATAAGCGTATCGCTGGTGCATTGCAGGTGGAAGCGCGTTTCGTTCAACTGCGTTTTCAGTTTGCGGTTCTCCGTTTTGGCGGTGTGCAGCCCGGTAGTAAACTCGCGCACTTTATACAGCGTTTGCACCTCATAGCGTAGGGCCTCCATATGGCGGATGGCCTGCAGGGCCTGTTCGTTAGGCGGCTTAAAGAGGTCGCGCTCCTCCATCCGCTTTAGTTGTTGCGCCTTGCTCATCAGCAGTTCATCCAGTTGGCGGAAGGCCTCTTCAAAAGCATTCTCCTCCAGTTGCTGCCAAAAGGCCGGGCGAAGCAGCTCGGGGTCTAATGGTTTTTGGTTTAAAATCTGTTGCCTGGTCATCATCTTGTAATACCCTTAATGAGGCAAATATAATCAAAAAGAGTATGCTTGTCAAGGGGTGGAGCAGGCGGGTGGTGTACGCAACGGCTAATAAGTTGAATATGAGCTTATTTAGTTGCTAAATATTTTTTAAGAAGGGGTGGGCTAAGGGTTTACTAAATGCTGATTTGGAAGGTGAGGGCAGGAGGGTTAAGTAATCAGTATGGGAATAACCCCCTCCGCCAAACTTCGCTTTGCTCAGTAAGGCTCGTCCCCCTGTCAGGGGGACAATTAGAAAAGGCAGCGCTGTTGTATTAACTGTCCCTCTGCAAGGGGGACGAGGAAATAGTCCCGAAGTTTCGGGATGCAACGCAGCTATTGACGGAGGGGGTAAATGGAGACTGCTTCGTCGTCCTGCGGCCTCCTCGCAGTGACGGGGGAGGGGGGAGGCAAATAAAAACCGCCGTCATTCCGTCCCGATAGATATCGGGAGACCCGGAATCTCATTTAGATGCTGAATCAATCCCGAGTAATTCGGGACAGCATGACGAATAAAATGAGTGGTCACAAATACAACTATGTTTCTATGCTGCTATGTGGTTAGTATTTACGCGGTATGCCCCCCATCTGTTAGATGTTCACAATCATAAGGGCGCATTTGCAAAAACTTAGCATATTCGCACCGCTTTTTTAGGGCCTTAGATACCTATATAGGAGAGCACTGTTTAACTAATTGATTTACAGATTAAATACCAAGAGCCACATGCCTGTTAACTACGAAAAAGAACTTAGCCAGTGGGTAAATAGCGAAAAAACCACCCTGGAACTTCAGAATTTGGTGAGCAAACTACAGTTGGAAAAGGATATTGAGATTGTTCTGTTCCGCCGTAAAATTTATGATAAGAAGCTTAGCGAAATTATCCACGACCATAACTACCTAAGCAAGTTTGCCGGTATCAGCCTTTCTCCGGCTACCTCGTTAAGCCTGGTGCAGGCTATTGCCGGGCTGGATATTGCCCCTTCTAAAATAGACCTTGGCCGCCTTAGCAGCGAGTGGAATAACGAAGGCAGCAAATACG
>CAZUHU010000326.1:0-2826 GCA_964620645.1 uncultured Chitinophaga sp. | reverse complement strand
GGCAGGTTATTGAAGCGTTGGTTGGTAATGCCATTGCTGGACCGCCAGAAAATAACGGAGCGACTGGAAGCTGTAGAGTATTTTGTTAGCCACAATGGTGAGGCTGATGAATTGAAAAAATACCTGCGGCAAATAGGCGACCTTGAACGGCTTATATCTAAAGTTTCTTTGGAGAAAGCAAATCCAAGGGAAATGGTGCAGCTAAAGCGCGCGCTTGCTGCTATTGAACCTATCAAGCAATTGGCGGGTAAGTCGGGCAATGCTAACCTGCAGCGAATGGGGGAGCAATTAAACCCCTGCTCTACCCTGGCTACCAAAATTGAAAATGAGATCAGTGAAGAAGCAGGCCCTGTAATTGCAAAGGGTAATTTTATAAAGTCCGGTGTAAACCCTGATTTGGATGAGTTGCGGGCAATTAAGAATACCGGTAAAGAATATATAGCCGGCATACAGCAAAAGGAAATGCTGCGCACGGGTATTAACTCCTTAAAGGTAGGGTTCAATAATGTATTCGGCTATTTTCTTGAAGTAACCAACTCGCACAAGCATAAGGTGCCGGCTGATTGGATACGCAAACAAACACTTACCAACGCGGAGCGCTACATTACGGAAGAGCTTAAAGAGTATGAACAAAAAGTACTTGGCGCTGAGGATAAGATACAGGTGCTGGAGGAAAAGATTTTTGCTGAACTTATTCGCTTTGCCAAAGACGATGTTTTAACCATACAGCAAAATGCCCAACTGCTGGCGCGTCTTGATTGCCTGCTATCGCTTGCAGAGGTGGCGTTGATGTGCAATTATGTGAAACCTGAAATAAACGATTCGCTGATAATTGAGATAAAGGAGGGTAGGCACCCTGTTATTGAGCAGCAGATTGATGTGAGTGAGAAGTATGTGCCGAATGATATTTTACTGGATTGCGAGAATCAGCAGATATTGATAATTACAGGGCCAAACATGAGCGGTAAAAGCGCATTGTTGCGCCAAACAGCTTTGATTGTTTTGATGGCGCAGGTGGGTAGTTTTGTGCCGGCATCAAAGGCGCAGATAGGCTGGGTAGACAAGATATTTACGCGGGTAGGCGCCAGCGATAACCTGAGTGCGGGCGAATCAACCTTTATGGTGGAAATGAACGAAACCGCCAGCATAATGAATAACCTCTCCACCCGCAGTTTGATTTTGCTGAATGAGATTGGAAGAGGAACTTCTACGTACGACGGTATTTCCATTGCATGGAGTTTGGCCGAGTACCTGCACAACAACCCGGCGGCGCATCCGCGCACTTTGTTTGCCACACACTACCACGAGTTGAATGAACTGGCAGAAAAATACCCGCGTGTTAAAAACTACCACGTTGCCGTGAAAGAAACGGGCCAGAAAGTAATTTTCCTGCGTAAGCTGGTCGAGGGTGGAACAGAACACAGCTTTGGTATTCACGTTGCGAAAATGGCAGGCATGCCCAAGGAGATTGTTGAACGCGCTAACGAAATGCTGAAGGAATTGGAAAGTCAGCGCCAGCAGCATGTTGATGTTAAGCAAAGTGTAAAGAAAATGCCTGCGCAAAATTTTCAGTTAAGCTTTTTTGATGTAAGCGACCCTAAGTTGAAAAAGATTGCTGAAGAGATTGAAAAGATAGAAGTAAACGCCATGACCCCCGTTGAGGCCATCATGAAGTTAAATGAATTGAAAAGCCTGCTTGAAAAGTAGCGCTACCGGCTTATAGTAAACCTGCCTAATAGTTTTCTTCCATCTTCTTTGCTTACCAGGCTGGCGAGGTAAATGCCAGCCGGCAGGTTATCGAGATGCACTACTACTTTTTTACCGGAGTCTGAAATTGTTTTTACCACGGCACCTGTGGCATCCATAATTTCTATGGCAGCGTAACTATTGATAGAGGCATCAGTCATGTCGATTGTTACATTGTTTACAGCAGGGTTAGGGTAGATTTCTACCCCGGAGAGGGCCACATTTTCAATGCCCTCCCAAAAGGTTTTAACGGTGTCGCAATGCGTAATGCTGCCACAGGCATTTTGAATGGTAGCGCAAACTATCCAATCAAAATTGTAGGGTAATTGAAGTTCCGCATCTAAACATCCATTGGGGATGGACATAGTAAGCGTATCATTATTTTGAACTGTGGTATCAGGAATGGAATTCCAATACTCCAGCACATGCCATTCTACATTAGCGCCCGGCGCACCCTGTGCAACCATTTTTAAACACCACGGGCAGCCTTGAGGCGTAATGGCTGAACCATCAGCGCAAAAAGCAGCAAGGGCAAAGTCATTCAGGGTGCAGGCGTTAACCGTAACAACAAGTATAGCGGTATCACACAAAGCAGGCGAGCCATTATCGCAAACGGTATAGTAACAGGTGTCGTTACCGGTAAAAGATGAATCGGGAGTAAAAATGATGTTCTGACAATTGCTGCCATCTATAGCAAAGGCCGGTGAGCCCGCAATTGAGGTGATGCATAGGGGGTCGCTGTTCGCGTCGTTATCGTTGGTAACAACATTTACAGTAATGCCATTGGGCTGGGTGGTAGTAGCAAAATCGTTAGTGGCAACAGGGGCCAGGTTTGCGCCACCGGCAGCATTGGTAATAAATAATTTAGCCGAACGGCAGAAGGAAGGAGTATCAACAGAGCAAACTATATAAGTGATTGTATCGTTACCGCTTGCACTTGCTGTATAGTTTAAACAATTATTGCTGATGGCTGCTGTACCTAAAACATTGCCTGAAAAGCTTTGTAATAGCAAGGGTGCGTTGCCGTTGATGTGGTCGTTTTGCAGAACGCAGATAGTGGCCTGTACACCCACGGTAGCA
>CAZUHU010000325.1:0-2862 GCA_964620645.1 uncultured Chitinophaga sp. | reverse complement strand
GGCCTCCACACCATTCCCACCTTTATTAATCCATATATTCTTCGCCCCTAATTTCTCTAATTCTTTTTTAATCTGCTCAGGCGTGCGCAGGTGCTTATAGTAATCCGTTAAACTGTCGTAGCTATCCAAACGCGCCCACTCATAGTGCTCCTGCTTGCTTAGTTCGGGGTGCAACTTCATGTAAGTCATTACCGGGCTAAAGCGCTTTACCAACCAATCCAGGGGGGCGGCATTTCTAAACGCCCAATGCATCGGGAAGAAGATATTCGTAAGACCATCCACAATCTTCTTGCTGGTTTCAGGTTTCATTTCCTTTAACACCAAACGCCAATAAGTGGCAGGATTAAAGTAGTAGTTAATACGCCATATGTAATGGTCAATTACCAATAAGCCACCCGGTTTTACCATGTTCCACAAGGCTTCAATGGTTTGTTCGCTGCTGGGGGTATGTTGTATTACACCCAGGCACATTACAATATCAAAACTTTGTTTGGGGAAAGGCAACTCATACACACTGGCCTGCGAAATGCTGTAGTTAGCCGCATTGCCGATGTTCTCTTTATTCACTTCTACCGCTGCGCTTAAATCAACGGAATGCACATTAGCGCCGCCTTTCACCAGCAACTCGGTAAAACGTCCGGCGCCGGCGCCTACTTCCAGTAAGTTTTTGCCTTTCAGTTGTTCAATGGGGAAACCAAAGCAGCGCTCCAAACGCTCCTGCGATATCTTCGTTCCGTTAAAACTATCTAATTGCGTTTTGGCAAAATTCTTCCACTGAAAGCCGAAAGCGTTGGCATAGTTATCAGCAGGCACAAAGCGGGGTATGCCGTTTACCACAGGAAACTTCTCCCCTTCTGACGATATAAGGTCAGCGCCGGTATTTACCAGTTCCAGCCCGCTTTTTGGTGATACAAAATTGATCATAATAAGGGCGCAAAAGTAAAATTATTGGCTGCATACCGTACTATCGGTTTACCGCCCCGCTCAAACCTACGCCTTGCTCCTTAATCGGTGTAATCTCTCATAATCAGTGTAATCCTTTTACTTTAGCGGCATGTGCGGAATTGCAGGGTATATTGACTTTTCGAAGAACGGCAGTTTAGAGCAACTGCAGAAGATGGCGGGCTGTATTCAGCACCGCGGGCCCGATGATAGCGGATATGAATTGTTTGACACCCCTGCTGCGCATATTGGCTTAGGTTTCAGGCGGCTTTCTATTATTGAATTAAGCCCCCTTGGCCACCAACCCATGAAATTTGAGGAGGCGGGCCTTACCGTAATTTTTAACGGAGAAATTTACAACTACCGCGAAATACGCGCTGAACTGGAAGCAGCAGGCTTCACCTTTAAATCAAACAGCGATACCGAGGTTATTTTAAAGAGCTATGCCCAATGGGGGGTAAAATGTGTTGACCGCTTTATAGGCATGTTTGCTATTGCTATGTACGACAGCAAAAATGAAAAGCTGGTCCTTTTCCGCGACCGTGCCGGCGTTAAACCTGTTTTCTATTACCAAAAAGGCAGTTTGGTTCTTTTCGGTTCAGAGTTGAAAATATTTTTTGAGCACCCCCGCTTTGAAAAAAGCATTAATTACAACGCCCTCTCGCTGTATTTTCAACGTGGTTACATTTCTGCGCCGCACACCATTTTTCAAAATACATTCAAGCTGCTGCCGGGGCATTTTCTGGAGATTGATTTAAAAACGGAAAAAGCCAGCCTGCAGAAATATTGGGATGTGGTGGATTGCTATAACCAACCCAAGCTTTCTATTTCATACGAAGAAGCTAAGGAGGAAACCGAGCGCCTGATGCTTTCGGCCTTTCAATATCGCATGGTAGCCGATGTGCCGGTGGGCGTTTTCCTTAGTGGTGGTTACGATTCAACAGCGGTCACTGCCCTGCTGCAAAAAAATTCATCGCAAAAGATTAAGACCTTTACCATAGGTTTTAATGACCCTAAATTTAACGAAGCCCACCATGCCCGGCAAGTGGCTGATTACTTAGGCACTGACCACCACGAGCATACCTGCACTTACCAGGATGCGCTGGATATAGTAGAACAGTTGCCCTTTATTTACGATGAACCTTTTGGCGATACATCTGCCATACCAACTACATTGGTTAGCCGCATGGCACGCAAAAAAGTTACCGTAGCGCTTTCAGCCGATGGAGGCGATGAAATTTTTGCAGGCTACCCCAAATACTTTAACGCCGTTGAGCGGTTGGCGCAACTAAATAAAATACCGGAGTTCTTTCAATCAGCCACTGCAAGTGTTGGCTCCTTGTTAGGCAAGCGCAGTGATGTATCCGAGCAGAATAAGTGGAGCAAGCTGGTAGATTATATGAGCGGGCAAGATCCCGTTAAGCGATTTGATATAATCAGCCAGGCCATGACCTTTGCTGAAACGCAGCAGTTGCTCAATAAAGAAATAACCCCTATCACTACTCCTTTTGATGAAGGTGGTTTACTGAATAATGCCAACGACCTGCTGTCCAAATTTCAGGCTACCGAATACAAAACCTACATGGTAGATGATATCCTGCAAAAGGTTGACCGCGCTACTATGAGCATAAGCCTTGAAGGGCGCGAACCCTTCCTGGACCAACGCATTATAGAGTTTGTTGCGCGCTTACCATCTAACTATAAATACCGTAACGGTATAGGCAAATACATGCTAAAGGATATAGTGCATAAGCATGTGCCAAAAGAAATTATGGAACGCCCGAAAATGGGCTTTGGCGTGCCTTTGGAAAGCTGGTTGAAGAATGAACTAAAGGCAACTTTACTACAGGTAATTAATGAGGACAGCCTGCGCAAACAGGGTATATTTAATGTAGAACGCGTAATTAAAATGCGCGACCG
>CAZUHU010000324.1:0-2863 GCA_964620645.1 uncultured Chitinophaga sp. | reverse complement strand
AATGATGCGCTCTTTCATTTCATTAGCTGCCTTGTTGGTAAACGTAATGGCCAGTATATGACGGAAACTATCGGGCTGCTTAAGCGCTATGCGCAAAAACTCTTTAACCAGTGTATACGTTTTGCCCGAACCAGCCGAGGCCTTATAAATGCGAAGCATAATAATTGAACCCTTCTCCCCTCAAAAAAGAGAAATTTATTCCGGCGGCAAGCTAAAATTTATGAACGCAGCCTATTTGCGCAGGCGCTTATAATTTCCTGGCGCGCAACATTTCGCGCTTACCCGGTGGGCCCGGCAATTTTTCAAGGCTAAAACCCGCTTCTTTCATTGCCTTTTGCACAATGCTTTTAGAACAATAGGTAACCAATATACCACCCGGCTTTAGCGCTTCATGCATCTTTTTAAAAACTGTAGCGCTCCACATTTCGGGCTGATGTTCCGGCGCAAAAGCATCAAAGTAAATCAAGTGATAGGCCTCAGCAGGCAGTTCATATTCAAGCAATGATGCTTTTACCTTCTTAAATGCAAAATGAGTCGTTACGGGGTGTTCTTCCTCCCAGCGCACAAGGTGCAGGCTATGATAAGGCCCATAGCAAAACTGATAACCCAGTATATCGGTATAGTTTAAAGCCTTTATGGTTTCAATCTCTATGGGGTAAAGCTCAATAGAAGTGTAAGCCACTTTTAAATCGCGCTTCTCGGCCTCCAACATGGTAAGCAAGGCATTAAGGCCGGTGCCGAAACCAACTTCAAAAATTTTAATCGGCTCCTGCTGCGGCAATTCATTTACAACGGTGTTCAGTCCCGCCTCAATAAATACATGCTTCGATTCCTGTATGGCCCCGTGGCGGCTATGGTATATCTCATTAAACTGCTCCGAAAACAAGGTATGGGAGCCATCCTTAGTGGTAATTATCTGCACCGCACAAAGTTAAGGATAAAATAACAGCTGCGACTACACATAGTTATATGCTTTTCAACCACTTACACATCGGATTTTAAGAATCGCGCTTTTTTTTGTTGGCGCAGGGCTTTACTACAAACCACCTTTGTTGCACAAAAACCACTGATATGAAAAAAATACTTCTGTATGCAACAATTATTGGCCTTATAGCCGGTGTAGCTTCCTGTAAAAAGGATATTAAGGCAAACGTAAAAGTTTTTAAAGTAGCCCTATTCAAACAAAACCTTACCACCCAACTAAGCGGTTCTGCAGTAGGCTATGCTTTTGTAATAAACCAAAACGGTCAGTTTGCTGACTCTGCCTCAGGCGGCCTTGCCCGTATTGCCAGCCCCGCAGGTGGTGGCAGCAATGTACCAATGAGTGTATTGGCAGATATTAATGTAGCGAGTGTTACCAAAGCATTTACGGGCATGTGTGCTCTTAAGCTGCTGGATGAAAACGATCTTACAGTTGAGGATACTATTGGCCCCTGGCTACCTTCCTACTGGACCAAAAACACCGCAGTTTATAATCTAACTTTCAAACAGCTTTTAACGCATAAGTCGGGCATATGGGAAAGCAGCACCAACTGGGACTCTTTAAAAGCAGCGGTTTCGCGCCCGCTGGATGACCCTTCGCAAGGCTACAGATATGCCAACGCTAACTTTGCCTTATTTCGCGCCATTATTCCGCAATTGTATGATAAAGCCAACTTCGATCAACAGGAATACCAAAAAGTACAGCTTGCAGGAAACCCCGGAAATTTTGAAACGTGGATGTCTAACAAATACATTTCAGTAATGCAGGAGTTAGTATTTACGCCCGCCGGCGTTTCAGATGCCGACTGTAAACTAAGCACCACCAACACCAATTGCCAGGCCTTTAATGAATTACCCGCAAACAGTTTAATAGCACAGGAAAATAACGATTGGACAGAAACATGCGGCGGCGGTGGATACAACCTTACAACCTGGGAGATGGCCCGTGTTATGACCTACCTTGCACATAGCGATGCAATACTTAACGGCACGCAAAAAGCCAACATGGATAACAATATGATGGGATGGGATGGTATTGACTCGCCAAATTCAACACAAGGCAAGGTATACGGCAAAGATGGCGCCCTTTATTGGGATAATACAGGCGACCAAACCTTAAACGCAGGCGACTCAGGTTTACAAACTGTAGTTCAGAAATATCCCAACGGAGTAGAAATTGCCATAACAGTAAACTCTGTAGGTAGCGGCTGGAGAAACCTTGCCAATATAGCGCTTAACGCCTATGAAGATTCCTGGGTAACCGAGTAAGTATTAAGTGGCCCCTACAGTGGGGTAGGCCGCTTTTCATGCGCCCCGTGGTTGTAATTAATTGCAACTGCAGGGGCGTTGTTATTTATCGCACTTACTACGGATAGAACTTCTCCCCTTTGGCAGCTACGTCGCGCAGTATTTGTGCCGGCTTAAAGCGCGCACCGTATTTTGCAGCAAGGTCTTCCATTATGGCTAACACTTTAGGTGCGCCGTGGTAGTCAATATATCTGAACGGGCCGCCGGTAAACGGAGGGAAACCTAAACCGAATATTGCGCCTACATCACCATCTGTGGGGCTTTCCAATATACGCTCCTGCAGGCAGTGCAGCGCTTCATTAATCATCATCATACCCATACGGTGTTGTATGGTTTCAGTAGCAAATTCCTTACGCGCAGGGCTGTTAAAGTATTTGTATATCTCTTCGTTTATCCCCTGCTTCTTTCCTTTCTCATCGTACTTATAAAAGCCCTTCTTGTTCTTTTTACCATAGTAGCCATCCTTAAACATTTTAAGTATGGCGTCATTACTGCGGGCCCCTTCGCGCTTTTTAGCCATCTCGGCAAATTCACCGGTCATAATATGCGCACCTACATCAATACCTACTTCGTC
>CAZUHU010000323.1:0-2879 GCA_964620645.1 uncultured Chitinophaga sp. | reverse complement strand
TTACTTTCCAATACAAAACTTACTGAAGATATTCCCCAGTATCTCATCATTGGTTACTTCGCCGCTTATTTCGCCAAGGTATTGCAGAGCGCGTTTCAGTTCCAGGCTAACCAACTCACCGGTAATGCCGCTTTCAAGGCCGCGTTTAATATCATCCAGTGCATCGTTAGCATGCACAAGGGCCTCGTAGTGGCGCATATTGCTAACAATGGTGCTTTGGCCCAATTGCGCATCCTCTGTTACCAGGTGGTAAAGTTTCTCCTTCAGTTGGTCCATATGCTTATGCGTAGCGGCAGATATAAAATGCAGTTGGTCGTGCAGATTAAGCGCAGCCGTAGCGGGGTTATTCTTCAATATCCAGTAGAAAGGAGCAGTGTCCTTCCAGTGTGCACTGTCAATCTTGTTGCCTACTATTAAGCCCTTAAACTCGGTAAGTTCAAGCGCCTTTACCTCGTGCAACAACTCTTCAGGGGTAGTAGTATTTACGTCAAACAGGTAAATGTAAATGCTGCTGTGCTTCAGCTTCTCAATTGCTTTTTCAACGCCCACTTTCTCTATTACATCCTCTGTATGCCGTATACCCGCTGTATCAATAAAGCGGAACTGTATACCGTTAATGTTTAGCAACTCCTCAATAGTATCGCGAGTAGTGCCGGGTATATGGCTTACAATAGCCCGGTCTTCATTCAACAGTGCATTCAACAAAGTGCTTTTGCCTGCATTAGGTTTACCGGCTATCACGGTGTTAACCCCTTGCTTAATTACGTTACCTAACTTAAAGCTGCGGATAAGCGGTTGCAGCACAGCCTGTATCTCATTAATTAAATCCACCAACTGTTGCCGGTTAGCAAACTCCACATCTTCCTCTGCAAAATCAAGCTCCAATTCTATAAGCGAAGTAAAATTCACCAGGCGCTGGCGCAGATCCTTTATCTGCTGCGCAAAACCGCCACGCATTTGGTTTATTGCCAACGTATGCGATGCCGCCGAATCCGAAGCAATCAAATCCGCAACGGCTTCAGCCTGGCTTAGGTCTATACGGCCATTCATAAAAGCGCGCAATGTAAACTCACCGGGCTTCGCGGCGCGCGCTCCGTTTTGTATCAATAAGCGTATTATCTGCTCGGCTATAAACGGCGAACCGTGACAACTTATCTCCACTACATCCTCCGTAGTAAAACTACGCGGCGCACGAAAGAGGCTCACCATCACCTCATCAATCACCTTGGTGTCATCCACAACATGGCCATAGTGTATAGTGTGGCTGGGCTGCTCATTCAGGTTCTTACCCTTAAACACCTTATTAGTAATGGCAATAGCCTGTGCCCCACTAAGGCGTATAACGCCTATGGCCCCTACCCCTTGCGCCGTTGCCAGCGCTACTATAGTATCATTGTTTAACACGCCGTAAATATAGCCCATAGTTTATCGCATAATCAAGCATATCTCACCCTGCATCCCACAATTCGGCCTAGAGGATTTGCCGCTAAGAACGGGGTGAGTGAAGCGTTAAGCAGAAAAAGCTGTTTGAGTCCGCCGGTGGGCGGACGAGTTCTTTTTCTGCAGCGTAACGAAACACCGTTCAGCTGCAAAGCCTCACAGCCTTGATTTTTTGATTCTTTTTTATCAAGAAAAAAGAATGTAAGAAAAAGCAATGAAAAACACCTCAACTAGCTGCTGCGACATTCTTGTGTTAACAGAGTTGGGTTGTTAGCAAAAGCAACCAAACAAAACTTCCAATCGTTACTTATGCAGTAAATTCGTGCTTATATGCAGCTAAAAAACATTGGCAGACTACTCCTTATACTTTTATTCAGCGGCTTAATACCTACAGGCTGCAAATTGCATTGCGGTTTAATTTACCCGGAGCATTTAGCATTTGACGAAGACACCTTTACCGGTAGTACTGTTACCAATCTTTATTTCAATGTAAACTGCAGCACCGCCTCGGTAAAACCATCAGGCGGTGTAGGTAACAAAACCTGTTTTGGCACCTCTATTGAGGCTACTTATCGCTACGGTAATTCAATAACCGACGTAGTGGTAACCAGCGATAGCACCTTCAATGGGCTGGCACCGGGCACTGACCTGCGCCAATTTATAACCGTTAACGAAAAAACAGTTCCTGAATTTATTCAATCGCTTAATGGCGATCATCTGGCGGGCTATGGTAGTTACAATCTTTCGGGTATGCTCACTTTTACGCAGGCGCCCACTACCAACAAAACACACCACATACAAATGGCGCTTCACCTGCAGAACGGCAGCGTACTGTCAGATGCTATACTGGTTAACTGGCCTTAGCAACTATGCCCCCAACTCCCGCACCTCTATCATGTCCCCATCTTTATAAGTAGGGCAACCTTTGGCTATTTCAACGGCGGCATCAAGGTCAGCCGCTTCAATAATATAATAACCGCCCACACCCTCACGCACATCGCGTATGGGTTCAACCATCAAATCACCGTTTATCATTTCAATTAAGCGGCCATCGCTTTTAATACCGTTGCCATCCTTAAAAATTCCTTTGGCTGAAAGTTCCTGCGCCCATTTTACATGCGCATCAACAATGGCTTTCAGTTGCTCCTGCGGCATAGGGTAACGGCTAAGGTCTTCGCGTATCAAAAAAATATACTGTGGCATAGGGCTGGGTTTTAGTGGACTCCTAAAATAAAACAATAAGTCAACTTCCTGCACACCTCGTCCATTCTCATAAAACTGCTGCACTCAAAACATATCTCACCCTGCCTCCCACTATTCGGCCTCGAGGATTTGCCGCTAAGAACAACCTTGGCCCGTAACCTTGCTGTTGTATTCGCGCGTTAGCCCGTCCGTTTCCCACGGAGTGATGGAAACGGACAGTTTCTTTTGCTTGTCCC
>CAZUHU010000322.1:0-2898 GCA_964620645.1 uncultured Chitinophaga sp. | reverse complement strand
AACACGCTCAATACCGACCACGCGCACACGCGCGACCTCGTGCTGCAGAGCCTGCGCTATTGGACAGAAGAGATGCATGTAGACGGATTTCGCTTTGACCTGGCGCCGGCGATATTTCGCAAGAATGGCGCCGTGGATTTTCACCACGAATTGCACGCTGCGATCGTGGGTGACCCGGTGCTGCGCGAGCGAAAATTGATTGTCGAACCCTGGGACCTGGGGCCCGACGGTTACCAGCGCGGTCGTTTTCCACAGCCGTGGCTTGAATGGAACGACAGTTTTCGCGATACCGCACGACGCTTCTGGAAAGGTGAATTCTGCGCTCCCGATCTGCTGCGTCTGATGACACACCGGGGCAGGCCGGTAATCAATTTCATTACCTGCCATGACGGCTTTACAATGACCGACCTGGTCAGCTACGAGAAGAAACATAACCACGCGAACCGAGAACACAACCGCGACGGCGCCGACCACAACCACAGCTTTAACTGCGGCGCTGAAGGCCCAACCACTGACCCCGGTATCCTGGCGCTGCGCGCAAAGCAGCGCCGCAACCTGCTGCTTACCCTGTTCTGCGCACAGGATATTCCTATGCTGCTTGCCGGAGATGAAATCGGCCATTCGCAGCGCGGCAACAACAATGCCTACTGCCAGGACAACAAGATCTCGTGGCTCGACTGGCACGCACAGGACCGTGACCTGCTTTCTTTCACGCGCCAGCTCGCAGCACTCAGGCCGCAGCTGCTCGAAGTGAACCTGCCGCAGCACGTGGAAGCTCCCACGCACCACGCCCAGGCATTCGGCATTCGCTTCGACAACTACCTGCTCCTGCTGAACGCCTCGCAGGATAATATCATGTTTCCGCTACCCGGCATCACCGTACGCGAGGTACTGCATTCGGGGCGCCCCGCGCAGGACGACCCGTTGAGCGACATCGTCTATGTTACAGCGCAGAGTTCTGTACTGTTTGAAGTTGTGCGGTGAGGTGTAGACGGTCGCCCCTTTCTTTTGTAAATTGCCTGTGATATATGACATCAGTTAACCCATTGCTGAACCAGGGCGAGCTACCCGATTTTGGCCAGATCGAAGCGACACACGTACTGCCTGCGGTGCGCGAGGCCATCAGGCTTGGCCGAGAAGAGCTTTCAGCAATCGAGAAAATCTCAGACCCAACATGGGAGAATTTTGTCCTGCCGCTAAGGGCCCTGTCGCGCCGACTCGACCGGGTCTGGGGTGTAGTTGGTCACCTGATGGGGGTCAAGAACTCCGATGCGCTGCGCGCTGCGCACGAAGAGGCCGAAGCCGAGATAGTTCAGTTTCGCCTCGAGCTAGCGCAGAGCAAGGCCATATTCGGGCTCTGGCAGAAACTGCAAAATAAGCAGGCGACCGAGCTCAGCAGTCCGGCGCGCAGGCGCATTGTCGAAGCCGCGCTGCGCGATGCACGGCTTGCAGGTGTCGGGCTTGAAGGAGAGAAGCGCCACCGCTTCAATGCGATTCAGCAGTCGCTCGCATCGCTTTCGACGAAATTTTCCAACGCGGTACTCGACTCGACCAAGGCCTTTCGGCTGCTGCTCAAAAGTGAAGACGAGGTGCGCGGCCTGCCACAATCGTGGCGTGAGCTGGCAGCGCAGGCAGCCCGCGCAGGCGGCGAGGCAGCGGCATCGGCCGAAAACGGGCCATGGCTGCTGACGCTTGACTTTCCTTCGTACTACCCTTTCCTGCAGCACGCACAGAACCGGGCGGTACGCGAGCAGGTTTACCGCGCCAGTGTCACGCGAGCGAGCGGCAGCGGATTTTCTTCGCAGTGGAACAACTGGCCACTGATTGACGAAATACTCAAGCTGCGGCGTGAAGAATCAGGAATTCTTGGCTTCAGCAACTTCGCCGAAGTTTCGCTGGCAGGCAAGATGGCGCCCGATACCGCGAAGATACGCGCGATGATCACCGATCTCTACAAAGTCGCGAAGGGCGCCGCACAGAAAGAAATCAGTTCTCTCGCCGATTACGCAAAGGGCAAGGGACTTTCCGGCGATCTCAATTTATGGGATATCTCGTACTACGCTGAGCGGCGGCGCGAGGAACTCTACAACTATACTGACGAAGAACTCAAACCGTACTTTCCACTGCCCCGCGTCCTTTCCGGTCTCTTCGCGCTGTCAGAACAACTTTTCGGAATCCGGGTGCGCCCCGCCGAAAAGACTCCGCCGCTTTGGCATAAGGACGTACAGTTCTTTGAAGTCTATTCGGGCGACCGCAAGATCGCGGCCTTCTACCTCGACCCTTACGCGCGCTCGGGCGAGAAACGTGGTGGCGCCTGGATGGACGTCTGCCGCCAGCGCGAAGCAACTGCAGACAATACGGTGCTGCCAGTGGCCTACCTGGTCTGCAACGGCACTCCACCAGTGGGGAGCACTCCCTCTCTCATGACTTTCAGCGAGGTTGAGACGCTGTTCCATGAGTTCGGGCACGGCCTGCAGCACATGCTGACGACAATAACCGAGTACGAAGCTTCGGGAATCTCGAACGTCGAATGGGATGCCGTCGAACTGCCGAGCCAGTTCATGGAAAACTGGGTCTACGAGCGCACGGTGATGGACCGCATTTCAGGCCACTGGCAGACGGGCGAAGTATTGCCCGATGCACTTTTTCAGAAAATCGTCGCCGCAAAGAACTACATGGCCGCCTCGCAGATGCTGCGCCAGCTCTATTTTTCGCTGCTCGATATCGAGCTACACGAGAAGTACGACGGGACTCAATCGGTGCGCGAGATACAGCGCCGTATTGCCGCAGACTACACCGTCGTTCCGCCGCTCGAAGAAGATGCTTTTCTCTGCTCTTTCTCGCACATCTTCGCGGGCGGTTAAGCGGCCGGCTACTACAGCTACAAGTGGGCCGAGG
>CAZUHU010000321.1:0-2917 GCA_964620645.1 uncultured Chitinophaga sp. | reverse complement strand
AATTATGGAACACAAGGACATGAAAACAGGATTAGGCCCTGTATGGTTAAAATCAGGCGGACCTGCTATGACTGTTGACTCACACGGGCATGGCGGCACATGGAACTGTATATGGTTTGATGGCAATCAGGTAAAAAATTCGAGTTTTACCCCGAAACCCTTACAGACAAAGACCCTAACCCAAAACCTTTACCGCTCAAATAGGGTCAGCCTATCTAACCTAATTTCCACTTCATTAAGAACTCCATCCATGAACCAAACACAAATTGCTGTCTGGTCATTAATGCTTTTGACTGTCATTAGATAGTCCTTGCCAACTTCTTGCACAATACTTCCTCTTTGCATTTCTTATTATTTATCGTTTCTGAAAATTGTATATAGTTACCGAAGGTTCGGGACCCCGACCCTCTGCTTAAAGTCTCTTCAAAATATTCTCTACTACTTCAGGTGAGGCTTTCATTTTCTCGATAAATTTTCGGCTTTTCATACCTTTTATAAAGCTTTCGAGTTTACGGGCTATCGTTCTATCTGAACAGGGAATTACCAAAAACTCCTGCCAATCGTTTGCTTGCGCAGTATATGAACCTTTAAACAACCGGGTCTTGTGAAGCTTGAGCCGCTCCACAAAATCCTCTGTTTCGCCTACGTAATAGCGGTTAATAGATGCAGAGTAAATGATATAAACGCAGTAGCCCATTATAAATACAAAAGCCCCGCAATTGCGAGGCTTTAAGTGTGGGAGCTGAGGGGTTCGAACCCCCGACCCTCTGCTTGTAAGGCAGATGCTCTGAACCAGCTGAGCTAAGCTCCCATTAATTCCGGAGAGCTATGCTCCCCAAAGGGACGGCAAATGTAATTTGAAAATTCATTTTACAAAACCCCTTCGAAAAAAAATCGCAAAAATCATTCAAGCCCACCTTTTTATATTGCCCCTCTTTAAGAAATTATGGAAGAGATATTTGTAACCGACCGCATTAGGGAACTGCTACCCAAGCTGAAAGATTTTGTAAAAACCGAGCTTCTACCGCTTGAAAAGGACCACCACATCAAAAAATTCGGCGATTTAGCCCGTGAACTGGAGGCCAAGCGGGAAAGAATCAAAGCCCTGGGCCTTTGGGGCCTGCACCTGCCTAAAAACGAAGGTGGGCTGGGCCTTACCCTGTGCGAATTCGGTCAGTTAAGCGAAGTTTTGGCCTATGCTCCCCTCTTTGGGCATTATGCCTTTAACTGCCAGGCGCCGGATATAGGCAATATGGAGCTGCTTAGCCGCTTTGCCAACCAAGAGATAAAAGAGAAGTTTCTACACAGCCTGTTAGAAGGCAAAACCCGTAGCTGTTTCGGCATGACGGAGCCTGAGTTTGCGGGCAGCAACCCTACCCGCCTGGCTACAACAGCCGTTAAGGAAGGCAACGAATATGTGATTAACGGGCACAAGTGGTTTACCAGCGGGGCGGATGGCGCCGCCTTTTGCGTGGTAATGGCGGTAACTAACCCCGATGCACCTGCACACCAGCGCGCCAGCATGATTGTGGTGCCTGCTAATACCAAAGGTTTTAAAATTGAGCGCAACATCTCCGTTTTTGGCCACGAGGGTGATGGCTGGGCCAGCCATGCCGAATGTACGTTTACCGATTGCCGCGTGCCGGTAAGCTATTTAATTGGCGAGGAAGGAATGGGCTTTAGGTTAGCGCAGGAACGCCTGGGGCCGGGGCGCATACACCATTGCATGCGCTGGATAGGCATTGCTGAGCGCGCATTTGATATGATGTGCCAGCGCGCGGTTGACCGCGAAATTGAAGAAGGCGTTAAACTTGGCGAGAAACAGTTTATACAGGGCTTTATTTCGGAGAGCCGTGCCGAGATAGACGCTGCGCGCTTATTGGTATTACGCACTGCTTACAACATTGATAAGTTTGGCGCAGCTGCTGTGCGCGACCAGGTTTCGAGCATCAAATTTTACGTAGCAAACATAATGCTGCAGGTGCTGGACCGCGCCATACAAGTGCACGGTGCATTAGGCGTATCAGACGATGTAATACTAACGGCTATATGGAGGCACGAACGCGGCGCGCGCATTTGGGATGGTGCTGATGAAGTGCATAAGCAGAACCTTGCCCTCAGCATTTTAAAAAACTATGGTTTAGATGTAAAGAAGAAAAAAGCAAGCCGCACATAACATGAGTAATATAAAAACAGACAATGCATTTACGGTACGCCAAGGCGAAGAACTAAACCTTGCGCAGTTAAACAGTTGGTTGAGGAATAACACAACAATTGGTGAAGTAGCAGAGGTAACCCAATTTCCGGGTGGTTTTTCAAACCTAACTTACTGCTTACGCACTGCAGATAAAGAATATGTACTGCGCCGTCCTCCTTTTGGCGCTAACATAAAATCAGCGCACGATATGGGGCGCGAGTTTAAAGTGCTATCGCTTTTAAAAGGAAATTACAATAAGATACCTCAGCCCATTGTTTTTTGCGAAGATGAAACGGTGTTGGGTGCTCCCTTTTATATAATGGAGCGCTTGCAGGGGGTAATACTACGCGCAGCAAACGCACCAAAGCTGGGGCTTGAGCCTGAGTTGTTGAGGCAAACATCAGAGGCATTAATAGATAACCTTGTTGCGTTGCACGCCCTTGATATAAACTCAACCGGCTTGGTGCAATTGGGCAAGCCGGATGGCTATGTTCAGCGGCAGGTAGAAGGATGGACGAAACGTTACTATGCCTCTGAAACCGATAAAATTGAAAGCATAGATGCTATAGCCGAATGGATGCCGAAGAATATGCCGCTAAGCCAGCCCGCTACGTTTTTACACAACGATTACAAGTACGATAATGTAGTATTGAATGAAAGCGACCTTAGCGAAATAATTGGTGTATTAGATTGGGAAATGAGCACAGTGGGTGACCCTTT
>CAZUHU010000320.1:1867-2935 GCA_964620645.1 uncultured Chitinophaga sp. | reverse complement strand
ACAAAGCCCAGCATCCACAAAATAACAACTGAAGCGCGTTTGGTAAGCTGCATCATTTGCTCGTCCATGCGCGAGTTTTCCTTTTCCCAGTATTGCTTAAAGGAGTGTTCTATTATAGCCCGTACGATGCGTGTTATTAACCAGGTAATAGCAAGGGCGCTCATGAATACGAAGCCCCGTTGCAAATAATTTTCAATGGATCTTGGGAAGGTTAATCTTTCTATAGAGAACCTGAAACCTATTAGTACAATGCCAAGGGCAACCGGGGTATCAATGCGGTTAATTATCTGTGCCCCTAAATCGGCTGAAAGGCTTTTGCTGAACTGCTTAAGCAACTTGCTTAGCAACCAAAATATTACGCGCGCCAGCACAATGGAGGCCACTATTATGGTAAGGGATATAATCCAATCGTAAATGTTGTTATGGTAAAGCTGTCGGTTGAAAAAATTCATGATGCAATAATAATTATTACAACGCAGAGGTGGAGAGGGTAGTGTATTGCCGCATATAAAATGAAGAAGCCCCCGGGAGTCCGGAGGCTTCAATTGTGATTAGAAGAAAGTTGGCCTGCTACTATTCGGGAGTAGTGGTGGTGTAAGAAGATGAAGAATAGTCGCTTGGTGTAAGGTTGCTGTAGCTATAGCTGCTGCCTACGTTAGGGTCGTAATTGTAATCGTTGGTTTGCACGCTTTGGTTAGTTGTTGTATTTACCCAGTTGTTATCGTAGCCTGATGACATTTTGTAATCATTACCGTTTTCGTCAGTATAACGGGCCTGGTCTGTAATATAGTCAGTAAATTTTTCATGAATACGGTCATTAGTTTGCTGCGTTGCATACCAGCCGCTGGTATAATCGGCTCCGCTATTGGTATTGTAACCTGAACCGGTATTGGTGTAGCCGGTATATCCGTTGCTATAGCCACCGTAGTTTCCGCCGGCGTTGGTGTAACCGTTATAACCATTATTGGTGTAGCCGCCGCTGTAGGCATTGCCGCCATCATAGTTTTCTTCTCCACCAAACATATCGCCCCAAAAGCCACTTTCCTGGTTAGCATTCATTTGTTGCTG
>CAZUHU010000320.1:0-1767 GCA_964620645.1 uncultured Chitinophaga sp. | reverse complement strand
ATAAGCCTGTTGTTGCATTTGGTTGTTAACCGGCTGTTGCATTTGTTGTTGCGGGTTGCTGTTGTTTTCAGCATTCATGCGGCTGTAAAAATTAAGCGATTGTGCAGCTACTACTATTGCTGCGCAGCCAATCATTATTGCTGTTTTGTTTGCTGCGAAGAAGGTTTTGATTGAAGTGCTCATGTCTTTTAGTTTTTTATTTTGTTACTGATGTTGTTTGCATTTGTATACTGCAAAGGTGCACCAGCAGTTGCGTTAACGCCATCCCCCAAGTGGGGGAAACTCAAAGGGCCCTTTATAAAACAAAAAAACCGCCCTTTGCGAGGGCGGTTTTTGTCTTTTGAAACAAAATGAATTATAGTTTGATTAGTCTGGTAGAATAGCAATGCTGTTTAGAAACTACTTTGGCCAAATAAACTCCACTGGTTTGCATAGAGGCTATTGGAGTAGTGTTTTGGGTTATGGTAAAGCTTTGCAGCAGCCTGCCGCTTTCATCGTAGATGGTAATAGTGCTACCTATCCAGCTTTGATCAACTTCTAAATTCCAATTACCATCATTAATAGGATTAGGGAATACACGAATAAATCCAATACCGGTTTCGTTTATGCCGGTTGTAATTTGTATGGCATTAGAAACTGCGGTGCAACCGTTCGCATCCACAATTGCTACGCTATAATTGCCGGACTGAGTAGCTATATAGCTTGAATTTGTGGCGCCAGGTATAATGTTTCCGTTAAAGTACCATTGGTAACTGCTGGCACCAAAAGCTAAAAGCGTATCGCCAAAAACACTGGTTGAAACCGTAGCGGCTGGAAATACACTAATTGCCAAGTGATTGGATTCCGCAGTGCAGTTGTTTGCATCAGTGATGGTTACATAGTAATTGCCGGAAGCGGCTGTATAAATACAGGCATTGGCAGCTCCGTTATTCCATTGGTAAGAGGCATAGCCAGCCGGCGCACATATGTTGGCGCTGTCAGTTCCGCAGAAGCTGGTTTGATCTGCTGTGATATTTGCATTGGTTATGCCTGTTGAAGCAGTTACAGTTTCGCTTGCGGTAAATGTGTTACCGAACGCATCTGTAACGGTTACAGCATAGGTTCCTGGTGTTACGTTGGTAACACTACCTGTATTGTTGCTGTTGTTCCACACATACGTATAAGGAGGCACTCCGCCAAAAGCGGCGGCTGTTGCACTACCATTATTATTACCACAGGTTGTACCCACAGCGTTTATGTTCACCAAAAACGGATTCATTACAGTATCCGCTACAGTGTTTGTTACTACCGGCTCGTTATAATCAAAATAGATGCTGGCCTTGTTATTGATAATGGCACCAACAGGAGCGTTTACATTCTTTTTAACCCTAAACATCACGAATCCCTTGCTACCTGATGGGTTGGTAACGCTATCTACAAGTCTTAAAGGGTTAAATACCCATTTCAAGGCCCCTTCGCCACTTACCGAAAATTCAGTAAACGGATGGCTGGAAGCGATATTTTCGACTGTAGCCGCATCTAAAAGCGGAGATAAGGTATCACGAAGAATAATAAACCACGTAGAGTCGGTACCGGTATTCTGGAAATGGATGGTGTAGGTTAACACAGAGTCCTCTGGCGAAATGCTGCGCTCAGGAGAAACCTGTTTTTCGTTGGGGTCAAAAGACCCAGTAACCAATTCACTGAAACTATCGCTATTGTTAGCTGTATTACAATCTCCGGAAGTAGGAGTTAAAATATAACTGCTATGCAATGTATCACCCACGC
>CAZUHU010000319.1:0-2945 GCA_964620645.1 uncultured Chitinophaga sp. | reverse complement strand
TCCAGCCAACGTTTTTTATGATTCGTTAAAGCTAAACTTTGACAACACGGACATCAGCTTCAGTGACGAAATGGGCGAGTTGATTTTTTATAGTAATGGCATTACGGTTCATAACGGCTTGGGTGAAACAATTACAAATGGAGATAGTCTAGGCGTAGGCTATGTTCAGCTGGAGTTTTTCCCCGATATAATGCTGCATGGCAATAGAATTCCTCAGGGAATGTTAGCGTTGCCCTATCCGGCCCGTAATAATAGTTACATACTAGTTTATTCGTTTTATGACACCCTTCCGAGCTTTAGTATATATTGTCGTCGCACATTAGCAGCCGAATTAGACATGTCTGGTATGCAAGGACATGGTGTTGTCCAAGGCAAGGACCTGATTTTATTGGAGGATGTATTGGCTGGGGATTTAACGGCAGTAAAGCATGCAAATGGAAGGGATTGGTGGCTGCTGGTCAATAAAAGAAACACTAATTGCTTCTATAAGATTTTAGTTGATGCAAGCGGCCCACACTCGTTAAGTGGCACGCAATGTTTGGGTTCAAATATTCAGTACAACACCATTGGCGCTAGTTGCTTTTCGCCGGATGGATCTAAATATATTTATCAGTCACTCTCTGACGGAGTTAACATATATGATTTTGATAGGTGCAATGGTATCCTCAGTAATAGCACATTTCTTCCTATCCCCAATACTGCGGACTCTGGATGGCTCGGCACTGGGGTTTCGGTTTCACCTAATGGGAGGTTTTTATACGTGTGCTTAACCAAATATGTTTACCAATATGACTTGTGGGCATCTGACATACCTGGCTCACTTGAGATTGTTGCTATTTATGATGGATACAAATCTCCGCTTGGGAGCTATTTTAACACCTCACAAGTCGGCCCTGATGGCAAGATTTATATAAGTTGTGGGAATTCAGAAACCGTGTTACACGTAATTAATAAGCCTGATGAAAAAGGCGCAGCGTGTGATTTTCACCAGCACAGCGTTCAACTCCCCTCGCCTGTAATAAGTGTGCCAAACTTTCCAAATTATCGCTTGGGGCCGATTTTGGGTAGTTCGTGTGATACTTTAGGACTAGAAGTATTAACCTTAAATATTAAGAACTTTATATCGGTACATCCTAATCCGAGTTCTTCCATTATTACTGTTGATTATGGTTTTTTACATTGGGATAAGTTTTTGGAAGCCGAGATTCAAGTTTATAATTCTTTTGGCCAAATTGTTTTTCGGAAAGATCTTCCGCGATATTCGGGGTTTCAGAAATTGGATATTTCAATGTTGCCTATTGGAATATATATATTGAGTGTTTTTGATAAAAACCAAGGGTTAATTGGTAGCACCAGGTTTGTGCGAAATTGAATATGTTGATTCCAATAGGCTTGAATAACATTTTGCTTCGCTCAATAAAAAAGCAATTATGTTCCTCGATTTTCTTACTTTAGTTGTGTTAGATTTTCCGAATGACCAATAGTCAATTTCTCACCCTCCCTAACTGCAAAGGCTATCACTAAAACCCAAGCAGTGGATAAAGGGCGTATGGCCTTTTTGTTGGAGTCATTATTGTCTTTGTTTGTGCAGGATATAAAGCAAGGAAACGGCTTAGCCGTCCTTGACCCTCATGGAGACCTCATCGAAAATATCCTTCCTTATATTCCCGAACACCGCATCCAAGATGTAATCCTCATTGATCCTTCAGATGCTTCGTTTCCCGTAGGCTTCAACTTCCTTACCGCGCATTCAGACATTGAAAAGGAAGTATTGTCTTCAGACCTAGTTTCTGTCTTCCGTAGGTTTTCCACCAGTTGGGGTGACCAGATGAATTCGGTTTTTGCCAACGCCATTCTTGCCTTTCTAGAGAGTAGTAAAGGGGGCACCCTGATGGACCTCCGCCGCTTCTTAGTGGAGAAGCCCTTCAGAGAACAGTTCTTATCGTCCGTCACAG
The DNA here is from genome assembly GCA_964620645.1 of uncultured Chitinophaga sp. Lineage (GTDB taxonomy): Bacteria > Bacteroidota > Bacteroidia > Chitinophagales > LD1 > Bog-950. The sequence continues at coordinate 990 of CAZUHU010000319.1, read as the reverse complement.
ACTTCCATATCCAATACTATTGGCACAAGGAGTTCCCATTGCTCAAAAGCACGTCTATAGGGCCTATTTTGACCCGCCTGGACACGTTTCTACGTCCTAAGCCCATTCGTTACATGGTAGCACAAAAGCGAGGTTTGGATTTTGAGAAAATCATGGACGGCAGGAAGATATTATTGGTAAAGCTGGCACAGGGTTTAATTGGGGATGAAAACAGCTACATACTTGGGACTAGCTTTGTTTCTAAGATATACCAGGCTGCCATGGCACGGCAGGCACAGGCTAAGAGCCATAGGACGGACTTTTTCCTTTATGTCGACGAGTTCCAAAATTTCATTACCCCGTCCATGTCGGCTATCCTTTCAGGTGCTAGAAAATACCACCTAGGGTTGGTATTGGCTCACCAGGATATGCAACAACTTGTGCGCAATGATGCTGACCTTGCTAGTTCCGTTACGTCGAATGCGGGAACCCGTATTTGTTTCCGTCTCGGAGATTCATATGCAAAACGTTTTGAGGACGGCTTCTCGTATTTTGATGCACAGGACTTACAGAATTTAGGTATTGGCGAAGCCATTGTACGTATTGAGCGCCCTGAATCCGATTTCAACCTGTCCATCTTAGAGATTAAGGAGCACGGTAATAGGTTGGTGCGGGATTCTGTTATTTCAGTTTCACGAGAGAAATATGGAACGTCTCGAGAACTCGTGGAAAAGGAACTTGAATATCCGTCTACCTTGGTTGAAAAAGTTTAGGAGGAACCCCAAAAGAAGGATGAAGTAATAGTCATCCCGCCACAGGTTGAAAAACATTTTACACAGCAGAGTAGAGAGGAAACGGAGGAAAAACCAAAGATTGAACAGAACCCGCCAACGGTCCAATTACCATCCTTAAATGAAGCTGAAAAAACAAAGACGGTGGAACGCCTGGTGCGTCAAAAAGAGTTAAGTCGGCACCGGTATTTACAGACGCTTATTAAGAAAATGGCGGAAG
>CAZUHU010000318.1:0-2956 GCA_964620645.1 uncultured Chitinophaga sp. | reverse complement strand
GACCTGTATCACCTGTTGGGCCTGTAGGACCCTGAGCACCTGTTGCACCGTCAGCACCGTCGTTGCCGGCAGGGCCTTGAGGACCTGTTGCACCGTCGTTACCGGCAGGACCCTGTGGACCGGTAGCACCTGTTGGGCCACCACCCGGGCCTTGCGGGCCTGTATCACCTGTTGGACCTGTAGGGCCTTGAGCACCTGTAGCGCCATCGGCGCCGGCAGGACCTTGAGGACCTGTAACTCCATCTATACCATCATTACCGGCAGGGCCTTGTGGGCCTGTTGCACCATCAGCTCCGGCAGGGCCTTGTGGGCCTGTTGCACCATCAGCTCCGGCAGGACCTTGCGGGCCTGTTGCGCCATCAGCACCATTTGCACCGGCAGGACCTTGAGGACCTGTTGCACCATCGTTACCGTTAGCGCCGGCAGGACCTTGTGGGCCTGTTGCACCGTCAGCACCATTAGCACCGGCAGGGCCTTGAGGGCCTGTTGCACCATCAGCACCGGCAGGGCCTTGCGGACCTGTTGCGCCGGCAGGGCCTTGCGGGCCTGCAGCACCGGCAGGGCCTTGTGGGCCTGTTGCACCGGCAGGGCCTTGCGGACCTGTTGCGCCTGTAGTGCCACCTGAAGCACTATTGCCTGCATACAATGCATATGGAACGCTTATTAATTGAGATGTTCCCATGTTTGTGAAAACACCTGTATTATTTACATCCGTTTCTACCTGTAAGTATTTAGCGCCGTTGCCCCAGTTAACCACAGCAAGGTTGCCGGTAGAACCGATTTCAACGTTAACTAAACCAAAAGAATTAGAAGTGGTGTTCAATGTTTCAGTATACACTGTGGTTCCGCCAGGGGAGCCGTCGTGAATAGTGAAACGCAGGCTTACCGGTGTAGCATTGCCTACGGGATTACCGCTGGCATTGCGCACCACCGCCTGGTAATTCATTTTTTGCGGGGCTTGCGCCATCGTCATCGTTGTTATGGCTAAGAACAACGACAACAGAAAGAGTAACTTTCTTTTCATGTGCTTAAGTTTTGAGTAAAATGATTAATTAAAGTAAGAACGAATTCAAAATTGCTTTCAGGTATCGGAAACAAAATACCGTTTATTTAATATGAAACAAATTTTAGTCTATGGTTTTTTTTGAAAAGTTTCGCACCTATCGGGGAGTATGAAAATCAGTTACAAGACCTTGTAAAGGCCCTGTAACTGAATATAGTGACAAGCCTTACGGCTGAACGGCAGTGAAATACAACTTGGTATCGGTAAGCACATCCTTAGGAGTCATTACCCTAACCGTAAAACCGGTGTTAGTGGCATTTAAAACGTTGGGGATTGTAGTGGCGCCGGTACTGCCCGTTACCTTGATGGTATAGTCCTCCGTTTCTCCCCAGGTGCCAATAGCGCCACATCCTTCGGTACCTCCAAAAGCATAGCTGTACCCTACCCTCAGGCGCATGCCAAGGTTGCCATTGGGCGATGTTGTTGGAATGGTAATATTCATGGTGCGGTTAGCTACGGTTGAAGGTGCCGAACTGGCAACAAACTCGCTGGTTTCAAATTGCCCGTTGTTGTTATAGTCAATCCAAACCCCTAAACCTTCCGGATCAAAGCCACCGGGGATGTTTACGGTAACATTTAGCGTAATAGTGCTGCCGGCAGTTACCTGTGCCGATGTTGCCAGGTAGTTACCATAAGAGCCTGCGCTGCAGTTTGTATTAGCATTGTTAATGTTGGTTACACCGCCGGTAGTTGAAACAACGTTGATGTAATCGCCGAAGGCTGCGCAGGTACCTGATGTGTAACTTGTGGTACAATAAGCAGGTTGCGTTGTATAGGTAGTAAGAGAAGGTTCGCCGGTAACATTAATAACCGGCGTAGCAGCCGGTGGCGTAGTAAACGTAACCTGGTAAACACCCGTAAACGGATGCGTTACTGTAAAGCCGGTACCTGAAACAACATTGCCTGTTGAACCTATAACTCCTTTTATAATGCCCGCAAGAGGATCGGCTTTAGAAAGGTTACCCAACGCATCAATAGCAACAAAGCCACCTGTGCCGGTAAGGCCTTCTAAACGCACTGTGCCGAATGTGTGCAGCTTGGCAGTTGGCGAAGCGGTACCTATGCCCACGTTGCCGCCATTGTTATATATATTATTACTATTTACCACCCATTGTGTACCATCCCAGTAAGTAGTATTGCCCGCGGCCGTACCATTAGGGAAAGCCGTACCCGAAGGGCCTGTTGCTCCGGTGGGGCCTGTTGCTCCAACACCGGTAGCACCTGTTGCACCCGTAACACCTGTTGCGCCCTGCGGTCCTGTTGCACCGGTTAGCCCTTGTGCGCCTGTACTGCCTGTGGCACCGGTTGCTCCTATAGGTCCGGTATCCCCTGTAGCGCCTGTAATGCCCTGTGGGCCTGTGGCTCCTGTTATACCTTGTAAACCTTGTGGTCCTGTTACGCCTTGAATACCTTGAGGACCCTGTGCACCCGTATCACCTGTTGGGCCGGTTGGCCCTTGCTGGCCCTGAAGACCTGTATTACCCTGTATGCCTTGCGGGCCTTGTGCACCGGTATCGCCGGTAGCTCCGGTTACACCCTGCAAGCCTTGTGGCCCTGTAACACCTTGTACGCCCTGCGCTCCTGTATTACCCGTGGCACCTGTTCCGCCCTGTGGCCCTTGTGGGCCGGTTATGCCTTGCAAGCCCTGCGGGCCTTGTGCGCCTGTGTCACCTTGTGGACCCGTTGCGCCTGGTAAACCTTGCGGACCCGTTACACCTTGTATGCCTTGTGGACCTTGTGCACCCGTATCACCCTGCGGGCCTGTTGCTCCCTGCAAGCCTTGTGGGCCCGTTACACCTTGTATGCCTTGCGGGCCTTGTGCACCTGTATCACCCTGAGGGCCTGTTGCTCCCTGCAAGCCTTGTGGGCCCGTTACACCTTGTATGCCTTGCG
>CAZUHU010000317.1:0-2972 GCA_964620645.1 uncultured Chitinophaga sp. | reverse complement strand
AGCGGTTCTTTGTTTTCGGCCACGGCCTATATTTTAACAAAAAACAAGGCAAAAATCCATTTTTGACGGGGGAAAAACACATTTACTGACGATCCGCTGCTTGCAGCGTAGCAATTCAACATGAAACAGCGACTGCTGGTTTTCTTTTTTAGCCTGATACTGGCCAGCGGCTGCGGGGGCGGCGACGGGGTCGATATTTCTGACCTCGCGGCGGGACGTGCCAGCGAGGTCTACGGGCAGGAAGATATCAAGGCCCGAGGTAGCCTGAGCGAAAACCTGCCCGGCGAGGCGATCAACTTCGGCATCACGCCATGGGACGAACCCGACAAACTGCGTGAAATGTATGCACCGTTCGTGGCGTACCTCTCCGAGCGGATGAAAATCAATATCCGCTTCATGGTGGCCCAGGAATACCAGGAGCTGTTGAATGACCTGCGCCGCGGCATCATACACATCGCCGCTTTTTCACCCGGTTCGTACGCCGATGCGCTAGACTCGGGCATCGAAAGTTTTGCCGATTACGTTGCCTCGACGCAGAACGAGGGAAACTCCTACTACCGCGGGGTGATCATCTCGGGCAAAAATTACCGCGACCTGAAGACACTCAAGGGCAAGTCGTTTGCCTTTGTCGAAAAAGGCTCGAGTTCTGGCTATAAGTTTCCGCTCGCGCTGCTGCTCGCCAAGGGCGTTGACCCCTACCGCCACTTTTCCAAGGTCTTCTACCTGGGTTCACATGCGAACGTGGTCGATTCGGTGGTCTCGGGTAAAGTCGCCGCGGGTGCCACCTGGGATGGCTACCTGGAGCGGCAGCTGGGTAAGAACCCGGAAAAAGTCACGGTACTCTACCGCACCGAGCAGATCCCTTACGATGCCCTCGTGGTCTCGAGGTAAAAAGGCAGGCGCTTTGCATACCAGCTGCGCGAGGAGTTGCTGCGAATCAATAAGGAGACGACAACAAAAGACGGCCGCAAAGTTCTGCAAAAAGAACTCGGCTTTCCGTATTCAGGATACGTGGTGCACCCCTCAGGTTTTTATAATGTAGTGCGCAGAACTGGTAATCTCGTAAAACAATACAAGCCACCCGCAGAGACGAATGTTAAGTAAGTTCATTAGCGAGAAAGTGTTTCCCTACCTGCAATCCCTGCAGGAAAAACGGATTCTGCCCGAATCGGTCTACCGGCGTATCCGCGAGAACTCCCTCGCCGGAAAAATTAACTTCATCATACTCTCATCGGCGGTACCGATGCTCATGCTGATTTCGGCGCTATTTCTCTTTCTTTACTTCCAACTATCACGCCAGGTCGATGCCACGCTTGTACAGAAAATGATCGGGGCGCGTAACGCCTACAACTACTACGAGCGCACGACGCTCGTCTACGCCAAGATGCTCGCAGAAAACCCGTACATCAAGAAAGAGCTGATTGCCGAGAGCGTGAACGTAGGCCCGATTCTGCGTGTAGCAAACCAGGTTGCTGCCAGCGTTTACCTCGACCAGATTACTGTTTACGACAAAAAGGGTGTTGTCGTCGTGCGCAGCCACAATACCTCAGAGTTTGGCGGCGACGAAAGCAAGTCAGAGCATATTGCCAAGGCATTGCGCAAGGGTGAAAATACTGCAAACCTCGTATACAGCAGTGGTAACCTTGTACTGCAAAACACCGTACCCGTATACTTCGACAGCGAAATTGTTGGGGCTGTCACCGCAGGGTACATACTGGGCCACAAATTTGCCCGCTCATTATCAGACCTGACGCAGGCGGGAATTTTCTTTGTCCTGAACGGGCGAGTGGCGTCCGGTTCCTTTCTGGCAAAACCACCTGATGCCGACAAAGCCATCTACGAAGAGGAAAACCGCGACTATACCCTTTCGCGCAGTGTGCCCGTCAGAATGCAGGGCGACAAGGTCGAGCATGGCAGGTTCGAGTTTCGTTACATACCAATTCTTACACAACCGGGAAGCCCTGACATCAGCCGCGTGGGCATCGCGGTTGCGGTCAAACCACCCTTCTCGCGCCTGCTGATGTTCACTCTTTTCTGGGGCACTTTCCTTCTGAGCATCACGATTGTTCTCTTTGGCATTATACTCGCGTTCAAGGTTGGTCACAATATCGCAGGGTATGCTTCGACGATCTCAACCGCGATGAGCCGGTTCGCCGGCGGCCAAATGACCGAACGCGTCATGCAGGAATCTGCCGACGAACTCGGTTCGGTGGCGCGCGGTTTTAACCAGCTGGCCGAAGAGCTGCAGCGCAAGATCAGTGAAATCCGCGAGGCCAATGAGAACCTTGAAATTAAGGTAGAACAACGCACGCGCGACCTTAACCAGGCGCTGTCGGACGTGACATTGCTCAAAGAAATGCAGGAAGGCGATTACCTGCTGATGTCGCTGCTGGTACGCCCGCTGGTCGTATCGGACTGCCGTACGACAAATATTTCCGCGCGTTTCCTGATGCAGCAGAAGAAGACCTACAGCTTTCGCGGCAAAGAAGGCGACATCGGCGGGGATTTTTGCCTGCTCACCACGCTGCAATTCAGCGGCCACAAGGGCGACTGGCTGTTCTTCTTCAACGGCGATGCGATGGGCAAGTCGAGCCAGGGTGCTTCGGGGGCGCTGATCTGCGGGGTCACCTTGCATTCTATCCTGGGGCGAAACGCCCGCGGCCAGGACATAACCGCAGAGCCGCAGCAATACCTCTATCGTATCTACAAAGAACTGAACCAGATTTTCGTACTCTTTGATGGTTCGATGCTGATGTCTGCAGCGTTTGGCCTTGTACACTCAGCAACCGGAACAGTCTATTACATGAACTGCGAACACCCCTGGAGCATCCTTTACCGCGACGGCCAGGCAAAGTTTATCGAAGGTGACCTGATGCTGCGCAAGCTGGGCATGATCGGCTTCGAAGACAAACCCCGTATTCGCAGGTTTGAACTGAGTCCCGGTGACACGCTGGTCGTTGGGTCAGATGGTC
>CAZUHU010000316.1:0-2979 GCA_964620645.1 uncultured Chitinophaga sp. | reverse complement strand
TCTGCAGAAACGGGTGCTCCAGGTTATTCTGCGCATAGGCTGCAGCCATAACGCTGAAGTGGTATTCTTCAATCGCCGTGTGGCGCGCGGTGATACGGTCAATGGCCTGATCTTTAGATGTAGGAAAACCCATCATTGCCTTGGTGTTGATCCAGAGCATACCCATGGTGCCGTAGTTTGGCAGCACGCGCGCGTGGTAGGGCTGTGTCAGGTCGCCGATATAGTGCAGGCCCCAGCCCAGAAAGCGGTAGCCCCAGTACGGGTGGCCGGTTTTGAAGGCGTAGCGCGCGAGGTTCATGAACTGGTGCACGCGGTAGCGTGGGTAGGTGCGCTTGAGAAAACCCGCAGCCATGAAGATGATTCCCGATTCATGGTAATAGCCAATGTGGAACGGTGCCTGTGTGCCATAATACAGCTTTGGGTTGCCGAAAGATTGGTTACCAAAACCGTAATCCTGGCTGAACTTTTCATTGTTGTCGACGAACAGGTTGATGTCGATACCAAAGTCGGGTTCATCGCCTGCAGCAGAAAGAACCTCAAGCGGGCTCACCATGTCACCCTGCTTGATCTGGTAGTAGATGTATTTGCGCTTGAGATCTTTTTCGCCGAAGATGCTTACTTTATTCGGGTCGGCGGGCTTGCCGGGCAGCTTCTTGCCGGGTAGTTGCTGCAGAAAGTAGCCGAGCGGGGTGCCGGGGTTAATGCGTATTGCACGCAAAAAGTTGGCGCGAATGTTAGAAGCATCGCCACCCTTGAAGGCAAGCGCTTCTGGCAGGGGAGCTTTTTTAGCATACGATTCTTTGGCCTCGTTTTCGACTTTGGCCAGCAGTTCGCTGATACCCGCCTGCTCTTTCAGAAGAAATTCCTCGAGCGTCTCAACCTTCACCTTCGGCGCGTCGGCGATTTCGGGCAGTGCGGCGAGTGCCTCGCGGTTGAACAGGTAGTGGTTCGACCACGGATGCACCGAGGTCGCCAGCAAAGCAATACCGGCGATAAACGCGGCGGTCAGGCGGATAACTTTCATAACGTAATCCTGATCACCTGACCGCGCAGTCAAGTGTTATGAATGCGGATGACCCATTCTTAAGGAGCTGGAAGCAGGCCTTTTTCGCCGAGGTAGTCAGGTATGCGCAGAAAATCCGTCATGGGAATATACCAGCCGTGCTGCTGCGCCTCGTTAAAGCGAAAGCCGAACACGTTGCTGTGCTGCAGGGTACGGCCCAGCTCGACGCATTGCGCGGGCGCCAGGTCGAGCGAGAGTGCATTACCCTGCGCATCGAGGTTTTTATTGCGCGCTGCATAATGCGCCAGCTTTTCTTTGTCGGTGAAAGCTAGCAGCCAGACCTTCTCTTCGATCAGCTGCGCCGACGGCTGGTTGTCCATCGCACTCTGCGGCGACATGAGCACGTACCAGAGCCGCAGGCGAAATAAGGCGGTCCAGAGCCGGTCGGCGGCCTCGAGATCCACTTTTCCTTCGGTACCAAACATCGCCGCGGCGAGTGCAGAAAAATCGGGTTGTTCCATGGTCAAACTGCTGCTTAAATTACCCTCGAATCAATTCGACGGCTACTTAAGTCGATACTCTGTTATGCCTTCGCCGCTTGCAGCACAGGGAGAGTTCTTTGAGAGCCGTCAATACCCCGAAGAACCGCATGCACTCCGCAACCCCTTCCAGCGTGACCGCGACCGCGTGGTGCACTCGCGTTCGTTTCGCCGGCTCGAATACAAGACACAGGTATTCGTCAATCACCTCGGTGACAACTACCGCACCCGGCTGACGCACACCATCGAGGTGGCGCAGATTGCCCGTACCGTGGCACGCACGCTAGGCCTCAACGAAGACCTGACCGAGACCGTCGCGCTGGCGCATGACATGGGTCACCCGCCGTTTGGCCACGCGGGGGAGCGAGCGCTGCACGAGAAGATGAAGCAGTATGGCGGCTTTGACCACAACGAACAGACACTGCGCATTGTCACCGTACTCGAAGAACGGTACCCCGAGTTTCCAGGGCTGAATCTCACGCGCGGTACCCTGCGCAGCCTGCAGAAGCACAGCAGCAATCCGCAGGACACTGCCGCAGCTACCATTGAACAGCAGGGGCACTGCCTCGAAGCGCTGATCGTCGACACCTGCGACGAAATTGCCTACAACAACCACGACATCGACGATGGGCTCGAGAGCGGGCACCTGACCCTGCAGATGCTTGAGGGGGTTGAGCTGTGGCGGCGGCACTTTGCGGCCGTGCGGCAGAAGTATCCCGCAGTGCGCGAAAAGATCGCGATTCGCGCGACGATACGCGACATGATTAACGCCATGGTTTCTGACCTCATAAACCAGTCGGCAGAAAATATCCGTCGATCGGGTATTGTTACTTTCGGGGAGCTTTTGCGTTATACGGGAAATGCGCAGCATGCAGACCTGATCGCCTTTTCTGGCTCTATGGCCGTGCAGGTAACCGAACTCAAGAAATTCCTTTTCCGCAACCTTTACCGCCACGCAGACGTGGTGCGCATGAATGAACGCGCCAATGATATTATCTCGCGCATATTTGATTTTGTCGTACGCGAACCGCGCATGCTGCCTGCCGACTTCTACGAGCGCACAGAGAGTATGGGCACTGAGCGCGTCGTCGCTGATTTTATTGCGGGTATGACCGACCGTTACGCGCTGCAGTGGAACAACGATATCCTGGGAAACCGGCTTTGAGTTTTTAAGGCAGCAGAGCTTGACTGCTGCGCTGATCAGAAACAGCACGAAGAAAATCACCTAAATGCGCCCGGCATCGATGGCTGAAGAGGCTAAGAATGCCAGCCAGGCGAAAGTGAATGCGACTACGGGCATCGCCACCTGGACCAGGTTCGCGAATTCACGCGCACCGGTGCGGTAATCGCCGCCCAGCAGGGTTGCATAAGCGGCCGTCAGTTCGGGGCGGTAGAACCAGGCAAGGGCGGCAAACGCGAGCCAGCCCAGTATTTTTT
>CAZUHU010000315.1:0-2986 GCA_964620645.1 uncultured Chitinophaga sp. | reverse complement strand
AAAATATAAGTATGGTGCAAAGATTATTTCATCTGCCAGATGTTGAGCAGATTTAAAGGTTAAGATCGCTATTCTGAAACTATCCAGTTTTTGTTGGCCAGCATTTACAATTGTAACATTCGCCTTTGTTAAGGTGCTACCAGTGGTATTGTTTGATTCGCTAATCTGCGTTAGCGTACCTGATAATATGGGACTATTACCATCATTAAATTCCAGAGGGTATTCGGCAACATGTTTATACCCGGGATGCAGACAATCTGAGTCGTCATTATCGCATTTATAACAACCGACCAGGAGAATAGCGAAACATAAACTGCTTAGTATTGTTTTCATATACCTTTAATGAGACAGCTAAAATATAACCCATGCCGCATCAGGCAATCCCTAAATTCAGGTATATGAAGCGGATGAAATTAGTTTAATACGAAAACCGCCCAGCGTAATGCAGGGCGGTTGAAAACTACTTTCCCCTAAAAAGCAGTAGAGCAGGCGGGCGGGTAGTGCCCGTTTAATCTTAAAGCAGAAACCAGGGGAAGATGTCCGTTTTAATTACTTTACCGTTTTTCAGTTGCAGTTCGATGTAAACCAGGCCAAACTTGTGGTTGGCACGGTAGGTAATTTTTTGCATAACGGGGTCATCGGCAGGGCAAACGGTTTCAATTTTGCTGGTTTTAATGTAGTAGAAGCCATATGGCCAATCATCTACACCGGTTTTTTCAGTTATGGTGCGTGTAATGGTGGTGCCGTTATCCATTTGCAGGCTGTAGCTGGTGCCCTGGGGGTCTTCATACTTTACGGCAACAAAGGGTTTGCCTTCTACAAAAAAATCCTGCATACCTTCTGACGTAATTTTTACAGTGAATTGTACCTGTATTTTACCATCGGGTGTTAGCTGGTAGGTAAGGTCCTTTGGTTTATAGTAGCTGTACATAGCAGGCAGTACAGTTGCCAGTTCAGTAAGTATGGAATCGGGCACGCCAAGCAGGTCGATAGTAGTTTGGTAGGTAACCATGCCATTGTTATTGCTTACCACTTTAATAGTAGTAGAAGGCAATGTTTGGCCGTCGGCTTCAATGTAAATAGAGGTTACGCTATCCTTTTGCGTAAGCGGAATGTTGGTTTCGCCGGCAAGGGCGTTAGGGTCTTTATCCTTTTTACAGGAGGAGACGCTACTGAGAGCAAACAGCAAAAAGCATATTGCCAATGTACTGATGATGGATGTGTTCTTTTTCATGGGGTATATGTTTATACAAAAGTGCGGAGCCCACAGGCTGTATTTACTGACGATACTTACAGGAGAGATTGATTATAGTCAGTACCGCTTTGTATATGACGGCTAATTAGTAATATAAAATTTTAATATGACCGTAGATGATGTAAAGTTTATTTGTTGCCGCAACTTGCGTATCTTTATACGCAACTATGTTAAAACGCTGTATAAGCATATTGGCGCTGTTTATTGCTGTATGGGCAAAAGGGCAATATGTAAGCCTGGTTAAGGACCTTAACCCCGTAGGAAATTCTTATCCTAACTACTTAACTGCTTTTGACAATCGTATTTTTTTTGAAGGCTTTGACGTGGCACACGGGCGCGAACTGTGGGTTAGCGATGGCACAGAGGCGGGCACCCACTTATTTAAAGAATTAAGGCCGGGCACAGCCTATGCCAGTATAGCTGATTTTTGTGTTTTTAAAGGCAAGCTGTTTTTTACTGCTGATGATGGCGGCAGTGGCCGCGAGATTTGGCAGACCGATGGCACCGTAGCAGGCACAACTATTTTTATGGATGTGGTGCCGGGGGCTGATGGCTCAATGGCTAATGCCCTTTTTGCAAATGGCGATAAACTGTTTTTTGCAGCCAGGGATAACAACGGCATTTATACTGAGTTATGGGTAAGCGATGGTACTGTAGCCGGTACACGAAAAATAGTAAGTGCTTTACCGGCTAACGATCCTTTTGCTTTTACGGCGCTTGACAGTAACCGGGTGGTATTTTCTGCCTATAACTCTACCTACGGCGTAGAGCCCTGGGTAAGCGATGGTACAGATACCGGTACTTATATGTTAAAGGATATTTATTTGTTTAATTCATCGCAGCCAACGGGTTTTTATACTTATAACGGCCTTTGCTACTTTAGAGCAACTGATGCCGCACACGGGCTTGAACTTTGGGTAACAGACGGTACTATAGCAGGCACCCGTTTGCTTTACGATGCTGTGCCGGGCGGGCTATCGGGCAACCCGGTGGGGTTTACCGGCCTTTATAACAAGCTGTATTTTACGTTATCGGGCAGTAGTACCAGTTCCCTACTGTATGCCACAGATGGCACAACGGCGGGAACGGAGAAGGTGCTGGAGGTGCCCACCTCATCCTATCCTGAATTGGGCGGGCTTACGGCTTTTGAAGGGCAGTTATACTTTTGGATGGATGACGGCATACACGGTTACGAACCCTGGGTAAGTGACGGCACTGCCGATGGCAGTTATATGATACAGGAACTTACACCGGGCGAAAGCACCGCTTATTACAGTTTTTATTTTGTGCCTTTTGGCAATAAACTGATTACTGCGGGGCCCACTACAAACGGTGGCGTGGTGCTTTATGCCACGGATGGGCTTAGTGTAAATACGGTAAATTATCCTTACTCTTTTTCGGGCTACAGCGAGTTGCCTACGCAAAAATCGATGGTGAATGGCCGGTTGTTTTTTGGAGCATCCTTTACTGATGGGTACGGCAGCGAGTTATATGTGTTGGATGAAACTAATGTTGGCCTTAACGATTTAGCAGATGATGATGCGGTAAGTGTTTACCCCAACCCTGCTACTGAAACCTTGATGGTGAATTACCGCAATGGGCAGGCATGCACTTTTGCTGTTTATGATTTACAGGGCCGGTTGATGCTGCAACAGCATTTAACCGATTTGCCGCAAAGGCTATCGGTTGGCGCACTTGCAAAGGGCGCGTATGTATGGCAACTGAGCGATG
>CAZUHU010000314.1:0-3000 GCA_964620645.1 uncultured Chitinophaga sp. | reverse complement strand
CATACAATTTCAGGCGAGAACTTAGAGGAGGTGAGGAATACATCTTTGATGAGGTGCGCAAAAAGTGGGTATTGCTTACCGGCGAGGAATGGGTACGCCAGCACATTCTGCATTACCTGGTTTACGATAAGGGCTATTCACCTGCCCTTATAGCAGTAGAGCGCGGTATTGAGTTAAACGGACTGCGCAAACGTTTTGATATTGTAGTTTTTGACAACACCGGCTCTCCTAAAATGATAATTGAGTGTAAGGCGCCTGAAGAAGTGCTTAACGAAAAGGTGTTTGAGCAGATTGCGCGTTATAATATGAGCCTTAAGGTAGATTACCTGTGGGTTACCAATGGCAAGTTCAACTATTGTTGCAATCTTAAGGCAGGAGGGCACTTACTGGAAGAAGTGCCTGCGGGCTTATAGCTTCCGCACGTTTTTAACGTATTTGTTATAGTAGTAATCGAAATAGAAACATAAGGAAATGATTGGAGGCGACACTATAAGGGCATACAGCGGAATCTTAACGTAAAGGGTATGAGCTACCTCGTTTTGCGCGCAACCAAGTACAACAAATACAATAATTACCGCCCCCAATTGCAATAAAAGAAGACTGTTAAAAAGGACAAAGTTGAAATTTGGTAAAAACCTGAATGGCCCTTTGTCATGCCCTTTATAGTTTTTGGTGCCGAATATCTTTTCAAAATCAGTCCCCAGCAGTTTTTTACGGATGTTATAAACTACCCTCTGGTCTCGGCGGTAGGAGTAACCAATGTTAAGAATTAAGGCAGTAAGGGCAACCAGTATTGCCTGCAGTACCCCATAAGCAAAAATCAGTTGGATTAAACTGTATGATACAATAACACCCTTTACATCCCGTGTTGCATTAAAAACATCCGCCTGGCTGTTAACGTTAGTTAGAATAAAAGCGAAGCCCGTAAACACAACGGCCGCGGCAGATAGAACCTGTATAAAAACAGTTTGATTTTGATGTTGTACTAATGCAAACTGTTCATTAAAGGCAGTAAGAATTTCTTTTTGTGTTTCTGTGTTTTTGTTATCGCTGGTATCCATTGCCCATAATAGTAAGAATTATTTTTCTCTGTTTAGATTTTGGATGGACCATGTAAGGATTGAATGAGCCAGGGATAGGTAGGACTGAGGGGGTATAGGATTCACCTGTTAGATGGCTTGCGAATTTTCGCTCAGAATACCTCCATCAAACTAATTCTGCGTTAATTATGCTTTAAACTTTTTATTATACCGGAATTATCTAAAATTCGTTGTCCTAAACATTATATAGCCTGTGATAGTAGGCATCTTAAAAGAAAACCAGCAAGAGAACAGAGTTTCTGCACTACCCGAAATAGCAGCAAACCTTATCAAGCTTCAGGCTGAAGTATGGGTTGAATCGCAAGCGGGTAGCCGCGCTTTTGCTCAAGACCAGGACTACATTAAAGTTAATGCGCAGGTTAAAAGCCGTACCGAAATTTTATCCAGCGCTGATTTAGTATTAACCATTCACTTATTAAGTGATGATGAATTAAAGCAGTTAAAGCCTTCGGCAGTATTGCTGGGTGTGTACCAACCGCTTTTCAACTTTGCTAAAATGAAGGAATGGGCAGTTAATGGCCTTACTACTTTTTCGTTGGATATGATACCGCGCACTACGCGCGCTCAAAGCATGGATGTGCTTAGTTCGCAAGCCAGTGTGGCGGGTTACAAAGCAGTAGTGCTTGCGGCCTCAAATTTTTCGAGGTACTTTCCTATGCTTACCACTTCCGCAGGTAGTATACCACCCGCAAAGGTGTTGGTGTTAGGCGCCGGTGTTGCCGGCTTACAGGCTATTGCTACGGCTAAGCGTTTAGGTGCTGTGGTAGAGGTGTTCGATACCCGCCCAGCCGCTAAAGAGGAAGTAATGAGCCTTGGCGCAAAGTTCATTGAGGTGGAAGGAGCTGCCGATGCTTCTAAAGCCGGTGGCTACGCTGTTGAACAAACCGAAGAATACAAAGCCAAACAAAAGCAACGTATTTCCGATGCTATTGCCAAAGCAGATATAGTTATAAGCACCGCGCAAATACCGGGCAAAAAAGCGCCGGTGTTGATTACGCGCGAAATGGTAGAACGTATGAAGGGTGGCGCTATGATTGTGGACCTTGCAGCTTCCACCGGGGGTAATTGCGAGCTTACCCAAAACAATACCACCACCACCCATAACAATGTTTCAATAGTAGGCAATTCAAACCTGCCTTCATCGGTACCGGCTGATGCCAGTAAAATGTATGGCAAAAACATTCTGAATTTTTTAAAACTGATTATAGACGATAAAGGTGGCCTTAACCTCAACTATGAGGATGATTTGGTAAAAGGCACCTGCATTACTTATAACGGACAAATAGTAAATGACAGAGTAAAACAATTGGCAGAAGGGTAACTACTTCTGCCAATTTTCGTTTAATACAAGCTTAGAACATGGAAGACATACATAGCTACATTAACCTGCAGACCCTATACATAGTGCTGCTAATGATATTTCTGGGTATAGAGGTTATATCGCACGTGCCCTCAATATTACATACGCCTTTAATGAGCGGAGCCAATGCTATACATGGTGTGGTAATTATAGGTGCAATTATTGTTATGGGCCATACCCAACCCGATGATTACCTGATGCTGGTAATGGGTTTCCTGGCTGTGTTTTTAGGCACCCTTAATGTGGTTGGCGGCTTTGTAGTAACCGACCGTATGTTGGAAATGTTTAAACGTAAATAAAAGGAGAGAACCGCATGAATGCATCTGATATTATGAGTTACGTTCTTCCCGCCAGTTATCTAATTGGTTCGGTTACGTTTATTCTCGGTTTAAAAATGCTGGGCCATCCTGATACAGCGCGCCGTGGTAACCTTATTGCGGCTGCAGGTATGCTTATCGCCATTTTAGGTACCATCTTCTTTCATCCTGAAGTTATACGCAATTACGTTTGGATTTTCAGCGGCATTGCGCTTGGCGCCCT
>CAZUHU010000313.1:0-3014 GCA_964620645.1 uncultured Chitinophaga sp. | reverse complement strand
ACCATTAAGCGGGTTTTGCCCCCGGCACCTGCTGCAGCGTTACCAATAAGGTTGGCTAACAATGGGCCTGTGCAGGAGAATGAAATAAGCACCAACGTAAGCGCCATGAAAAAGACACCTACGATGCCACCGGTATTTGAGGCCGAGTCGGTTTTGTTGACGATGAAATTTGGTAGAGAGATATCGTAGAAGCCGAAGAAAGAAAAAGCAAACACCACAAACACTACAAAGAAGCCAATATTAAGGTAAGGGTCTGTGGCAAAAATATTGAGCGAATCCTGCGAAGCGCCGAAAAATACAAAAGGGGTAGAGAACAAAAAGTAAATGAATACGATGAAGAAGGCATAGGCCATAGATTCCATTATACCCTTTGCCTTGCTTTCAGCACGCTTGGTAAAAAAGCTAACCGTAAGCGGTATCATAGGAAATACGCAAGGCATAAATACTGCTATTAAGCCCCACAACAGTCCTTGCAGAATAGCATCCCATACAGTTACTGTTTCAATTTGCTTGCCGCAGTCTTTGTAAGGGGTGCCGTAGTGTTTGGCATCAAAACCATTTTTGCCGTAGTCGCAGGGGCCTGTTATAACTGTGCCTGATTGTTGCGTGCTGTCGGCTCCTTTTGCCGTAGTATCAACCGGCAAAGTAGTTGAGCCTGCTTCTACCAGGTCGGTATCGCCTTCAACTTCTACATTACCGCCACCTTTCAAATTAAACTCAAAACTCATGTCATAATCCGGCGGTAGGCATTCTTTATCGTTACAGGCCATAAACTCCAAATGCCCTGTAAGTTTAGTGTCGCGCTTAACCTTTACCTTTTGCTCAATGGTCATCGATTTCTCGAACCACTTAAGGCGCATATCAAAAACGGGGTCGTGCTCATCGTACACTTTGGCTCCGCTTTCAGTTGCCTTGCCTTTTAGGGCCACATCTTTATTCTTATCGAAAACTACTGCGGTTGGTACCGGGCCGCCATCACCTATGTAAAGCGAATAAGTATGCCATGGTGCATCTATAGTAGCACTGAAGATGAGCTTGTACATGCCGGGCTCCATTACTTCGGCCTTCCAGGTCCACTTAACGGGCTTAACCGGCTGCGCTACGCCGGCATTTGCGAAGAGCAGGAAACCTAAAACGAGAAA
This sequence comes from uncultured Chitinophaga sp., assembly GCA_964620645.1. GTDB lineage: Bacteria > Bacteroidota > Bacteroidia > Chitinophagales > LD1 > Bog-950. The sequence goes on along the minus strand of CAZUHU010000313.1, from coordinate 1,872 downwards.
AACGAACTTTTTCATTAAACGGGTTGGGGTAATATATGAATAGCAATTACTTCTTTAATTCTATTTCGAAGGTAGTAGTTTCAGGCGGTAAACATTGGTGATCGTCGCAAGCCATACTTTCTACCATTACTTTAACCTTGGTGTCCTTAAGCACAGTAACCTGCTGCTCAATAACCATCTTCTCTTCGTAATACTTCAGGTTCATAGCAAATACGGGGTCAAAGCCGTCATGCACTTTGGGGCCATTTTCGGTAGGCTTACCGCTAATGGTAACATCTTTATTTTCCTTATCAAAAGTAACTGAAGTGGGAATAGGCCCGCCCTCAGCTAAAAACTGAGAATAAGTATGCCATTTACCTTCCATAGTGGCAGTAAAGGTTATCGTATAACTTCCTTTGCCGTTTGCTTTAACGGTGTATGCCCACTTTACCGGCTTGGGGGTTTGTGCCATTGCGGCAAAACCTATCAGGCCAAAAACTAAAAACAGCACTGTTTTTTTCATATAGCGTTTATATCTGACGAAAATAGAAGATTAACCTTTCAGAAGAAATCAGGGCCGGGCCAGTTTCTTCTTCCATTTTATGCTCCAATAGATGATGAACGGAGTGCCGATGAAGGTTGGCAGCAGCCAGGGCAGCCAGGCAGGGTTAACATTTTTTACATTCACTACCAGGAAAGCGGTAACAGTTGCTATGTAAGTACCCACCATACGACTGATGTGTTGCAGAATGCGCATGCGGCGCGCCTGCTTTAAAACCTCGGGGCCGCGTAGTTGCTTGCCAACGTCCTGTATTATCATAAGCGCCAGTATGCTGCCGAAAACCAGTAACACTGTGTTAAGCGTGCTAACCATGTAAGCAGCAATAACCGCTGCCGCGCCAACTACTAACCAATCATACCAGCTAAACTTGTATTCGCGATTTTTAAGCACCCTAAAGCCTACATAGTTCATATAGAAACTGAACACTGCAACAGCCAGTAAAAACTTGTTATCCGTAATAACGGAAATGGAAAAGGCCGACAGCGCCACAACTACCATGGCAATAACAAAAACAAGGCCTGCACGGCGGTGCAGCTTGCCGCCTTTTTCCAGCGCCATGGGTATGGCACCTGAAACCAATGAAAGCATGCCCGAAGCGATATGCGAATAGAGAAGAAATTTGAACAGCAAAGTTTCTCTCATGGCTTGTGATTTTTCCAGGCTTCGTAGTTTCTTTTCATCTGCCTTATGTGTACGGGAATATGTTCCTCATAGGTTTTAAGCCACTGTCCGAAAGTTACCTTACCGTTTTCAGAATGATTAACCCAATTGCTTTGCCAGCTTTCTTCGGGTAACGTTTTAATCAGCTCATAGGATAGCTTTCGCAGCCATTTAAAAAGCTCGAGATAATCATCCGTATTAAGGTTGTGGTAGTGTAAATTTTTGGCCCAAAGGTTTTCGTCATAGCCATAAACTCCGCTACCGGGCTCGGCTGCTAACCTGCGGCAACGCACATAGCTATTGGCTTCGCTATCGGTTATATGAATTATTATTTCATGAATACTCCATTTTTCAGGAGCGGGCTTCCATTTCCACATTTGTTTAGGGAATTCCTTTAGTGCTTCTGTTAGAAGGTTATAGGCATTGCCGTAGGATTCGATAAGGCTGTTGCGTTGAGCGGGTGTCATGGATGTTAAGGTAAATAAAAAAGGCAAAGCCTGCGCCTTGCCTTTATCTGCATAAATTTCTGTGCGTTATTGAGTATAAAGCACTGTCATTTCCAGCACTTTGCTGATCAACGACTCAAACAAAATTTTTCCGTCTTTATTACCAAGTGCCATTTCGGAGGCGCGCTCAGGGTGAGGCATCATGCCGAATACATTTTTGTTTTT
>CAZUHU010000312.1:0-3020 GCA_964620645.1 uncultured Chitinophaga sp. | reverse complement strand
CTCGCGCCGGCTGCGAGCGCGCGATGGTGGACACCGCGCACCCCTGACTACATCGTCAGGGTAGCACGGGAGGGGGCTAGGCGCCGCCGACGCGCGAGGCCCTCGGCTCGCACACCTCCAGCTCGGCCAGGGCCTCCGCGAGCTCGCCCGGGTCGCCCGTCGCGACGCGCAGGGCCTTCGCGCGCGCGGCGTTGGGGGCGGTGTGCGCCAGGTCGGCCACGCGGGTGCGCACCTCGGGATCGACCCGCGCGAGCACGCGCGCCGCCGCGACGCGCAGCGCCACGTCGAGGTCGGGATCGCCTAGCGCCACGCGGAGGTCGTCCGCCTCGACCGCGCCGCCGCGGTAGCCGCCGCCGAGCGCCACGCCGTCGAGCCGCGCGAGCCACGCGGAGAGCGGCAGGTCGCCCCGATCGAGCACGCGCAGCCGCTCACGCACGTCGACGGCGAGCGGTCCCTCGCCGAGGGCCCGGCGCTTCGCGGACACGAGGTGGCTCGCGATGAGCGCGAGCTCCTCGGCCGGCAGGGTCCGGCTGCGCACGAGCACGAACGGGTCGTCCGCGACCTGGCAGACGAGGGCGCCGTCGGCGGGGTCGACCCGCCCCAGGGCTCCGTAGGGCGCGAAGCAGTGGCCGGTCGGCGTGGGCAGGTATGCGCCCTCGGGGCGGAGGGCCACGCGGCGGCCCACGCCGGGCTTGGGCGCCGGCGACGCCGCCCACGTGAGCAGCAGCGCGAAGAGGCCCGCGGCCGTGCACAGCACGGTGAACACTCCGCCCGTCTCCTCGCCCACGTTGGTCGCGAAGAACGCGCCGAGCGCGAAGATCGCAGCGGTCGTCCAGGCCAGCAGCGCCGCGGTGGCGTCCCACTCGGTGCGCCAGGACGTCTCGCCGCGCCCGCCGTGTCCGAGGCCGAGGGCGGCCCGCACCTCGTCGGCCTCGGCGTCGCTCGCGAGCACGAGCGTGACCGGCATCCCGCGGCGCGACGAGAGCGAGAAGGTGAGCGCGCAGCCCGCGCCGTGCCGGCTGGCCGTCGCGCCCGTGATGTCCCGCGCCCGCAGATGAAACGACCGGAGGCCCGCCAGCACGTGGACGTCGCCCGGGCGCACGCGGAGGAGGACGTCGCGGGGGCGGAAGCGGAGCGGTGACACGCGCGCGAGCGGGAGGATGGCGAGCGCGAGCAGCGCGAAGGTCGCAGCCACGGGAGACGGCGCGTCCGTGCCGGCCAACGGCGCGGCGACCGCGAGCACCGCGAGCGCGGCGAGCGCGACGCCGCGCGTGAGTGCGCGGGGCCCGTCCCGATCATGGAGTCGCGCGCGCATGCCCACGTGAGCGTACCCGGGCGGGACATCCGCGTCGACGCCCCGCGCGACGGGTGACGCTACGGTGAGAGCGCGACCGTTCGGGGGCCGGGCGCCGCCGGGACGCGGATCCACACGCTCCGCGTCGCGCCGTCGAGGAGGTATTGCCCTTCACCCGCGTTGAACGCGTCCCGAGTGGCCGCTTGGGTCAGCGCCGCGCTGTCGAGGCTCGCGCCGGTCGGGGGCTTGTCGGCGCGCACGCGCAGGGTCACGGGCTTCGGGCTCCGCGACAGCGTGATGCGCGCCCCCGCGGCTGTGGCCTCCGCCTCGAGGGTGGTCTTCTGGTCGTCGTCGTCGTGCAGCACGAACGCCTGCTTGGTCGGGCCGGGATACACGAGCACGGTGAGCCGCCCCTTCGACGCCGCGTCACCCGCGCCGGTCACGTCGTTCTCGACGTGCATGGGGATGATGGCGCCCTGGCGCACGTAGAGGGGTATCCGCGTGCGGTCCGTGACGTCGACTCCGCGGAGCGTCTGGCCGCCGGGGATGGCGTCGTCCTGCGGCCGGAAGAAGTCATAATAGGTGTCGCCCGCGGGGAGCGGCACGTCGCGCTTCCCGGAGCCGTCCACCACGGGGGCCACGAAGAACGCCTTGCCCACGCGAAACCGGAAATCCCCCGCCCAGCCCGGATCGTCGCCAATCGGGTCGAGCACGTTGGGCCCGCCCGCATAGGCCTCTTCGGTCAGGCTGAAGAAGAACGGCACGAGCTCGTGGTGGAGCCACGACCAGTAGCGGTACAGGGTGACGGTCTCCTCCGGGCGCACGCTCACCGTCCACGGCGCGAGGTTCGCGCGCCCGTGGAGCTGCATGAACGGCGTGAGCGCGCCCACGGCCGTCCACCGCGCGAAGTTGTCTTGATCGAATGGGATCTCCTTCGTCAGGTCTTTGTCGTCGCGGTCGAGGTATCCGCCGATGTCCGAGCCGACCACGACGTAGCCCTTTCGCACCGAGCGGAACATGCTGTCGAGCGCGTCCGCGAGGCCGACCCAGTCGCGCCGGTTGTCGCCCACCCACGCGACGGGCGCGTCCTCCGGCCGGGCGAAATAGCGGCCCGCGAACTGGTACGAGGCGTCCCACGGGCGCACCATCGTGGTGAACTCCGGCCCCCGCGAGGCCACGCCGAAGGCCAAGAAGTCTTTGTAGTATTCTTCGGAGTACTCCTGAAGCGACACCTCGCCTTTGGCCGACTTCATGGGGGCGGGCAAAATGTAGTTCTCGCCGAAGTCGAGCTTCCAGCCGTCGATCTTCTGGAGAATGGGCTTCTGCAGGCCATGCCACCACGCGAGCGCCTCGGGGTTGAAGAAGTCGACGCCGGCGCCGCGGCCCTTCCACCAGAACGAGGTCTCCCCGTCGTTCACGTAGTACTTGCAGAGAACGCCGCGCTCGAAGTCGGGCGCGGGGCCCGTGTAGAGATCTCCGCCCTGCTCGAGGTCGAGCGACGACTCGTTCATGTTGGAGGTCATCCACAGCACGAGCTTCACGCCTTGTCCGTGAAGCTCGTCCGAGAGGCCGTCGAAGCCGCCATAGCGCTTCGGGTTCGGCACGAAGGAGTGGTAGCTCGTCTCCCACGGGCTATCGAGCACCACCACGCCCACCGGGATGTCGCGCGACTTGAAGCCCGCGACGAAGGCGCGGGTGTCGTCCGAGGTCGAGATGTCTTTGGAGA
>CAZUHU010000311.1:0-3028 GCA_964620645.1 uncultured Chitinophaga sp. | reverse complement strand
ATTCAAATTTTACCCGAAAGATAATAATTGAATGTAATCCTTCATGGCTTTATTTAATGATAAAATTTGAATATTACATTAAGGTAACTCATGCTGGTTGCCTCTGTTTTTATTGATTTTATATGCCAAATGGTATGTAATGCTTCATGCATCTATTAAACACTACATGGATGCCAAAAAGTAAGTCTTGCAGCTTGCTTCTATTTAAAAATCCCTGTTTACTTATAAGCTGTTATAGAAATTAGCTTAAAGATAAAACAGGGAATTTTGTTAAAAATCAAAACTTAATACAATATGGATACAATATCAAACGACAGTAATAAAGAGGAAGAAATAAGTAATAAAATCAAAGAAAAAGTATCAGAACTAAATAATCTGATAGAAATAGCAAACAACTTAGATATATCTGTATATCTAATACAGGCCCAAAAAACAAATTCTAAGGGCTTAAGTCTCTACAATACCACTGGTGTTAAAATCTACAAGGTAATAGAATACTAACTATTCTCAAGTGCTTTTAACCTGTCATTATAATTACCCAGTACACGGTATATATTATCTATTGCCGATAAACTAAGTATACTAAACTCATGTTTACATTCATCCATACTTAAAACTACTGATGCAATAGTCTCTTTGCTACTAAAAGGATTTATCTGGGTCTTAGGTATAAACTTATAACCTGTATTTTTACCACATGTAGGACAGTTAATTTTGTTCATATTGTTGGTTTTTATTAATCTTTAGTGTCTCTGAATTTGTTAAAGTCAATATTAGAACGTAAGTCAAATGGCTCCGATTGTGTTATAACTATTATGTGATGTAATAATATACAAGGTATAATCAAAATTCTTGTTAGCCAACAGTAGAAAGGCAAATAACATTCCATATTCCATAGTTTGCCTATTATAACCAAAGAAATAAATAACATAGTTATATAAAATAATAGTGGTATATCAAAAAGTAATGCTTTTTCTCTCCAATATCTAAAAACTTTAGCAGTTAATGCACCTATGTTTAAACTTACTACAAGTGAAATAACAGTACCTATTATACTAATTAGTGCACTAGTAAGAAGTGATAATTCACCATCTTCATCATAATTCATGGCTATTTTATATATAAAACTCACCATGACTCTTATTGCTATTGCAGCAATGGTATAAAAGATGTTGAATATTACATAAGCATTTAATGTTCTCATAAGCTCTAAAACAAAAAGGGTGTTGGATGCTATGCTATAAGTGCTCCTGAGGCTGTCCAAAGCCCTGCAAACAACATATAACAAGTCCAACACCTGACAGGTGCTGTCTTGCTGGTATGCTCTCTGTTTGCATTGGAAATTTTGGACATTTCAGAAACTAGAGAATACTGCAACAACAGTATATCTTTATAAATAGCTTATCTCTCTACTCTTTAGGTTGATTTTTGGTGAATAATACACCAAACTTACAAAAAAGGAATAATACTGGAAATAAAATACAATGGTTGTTTAAGGTGCCTGTGCAGGCTTTGCTGCCCTTAAATATTGGCTGCATCACCATTTAATACAGTTGCATGCCTTCGGCGTTAAATAGCCTCTATTAGCTTACTAAAAAGGTTCTTTTCAGTCCTATTGTTGTATTTAAAGCTACACTCATTTATGTAGTTCTGTAGGTATTTAGGGCTTACAGTTATATAAGCTCCTTTAAGGGTTCTTTTTACATTACTCCAGTAGTTTTCTACTCGGTTGGTTGTTACATCACCATCAGCATATTGGCCTCTGTTATGGTATACTTTTCTATGCTTATAATTAAGCTTTGTAAGTCCATTGTAGCTTTTCCATTCATCTGTGTTTACTACACTGCCTTTTTCTATTGTGGCTTCTATAATAGGCTCTAAAGTGTCAGCAGTTACATCAGGCACCTGGTAAGCTACTACTTTACCGTCCCTGTTCAGTAGTCCAAATACAGCTTCTTTATCTATGGTGCTTCTACCTTGGCAGTTTTCAAACTTCTTGTCTTTGTGTCTGTTCTTGTTTTTACCGCCTATATAGGTTTCATCAAGTTCAAATACACCTTCAAGTAGTTCTACATCTGTTTCAAGCAGGCTTCTAATTTTGTGTAACATTCTAAAGGCTGTTTTATAGGTTACTCCCAGTTGCCTTTCTATCTCTTTAGCACTTACACCATTCTTACTTTGGCTAAACAAATACATAGCATAAAACCAAAGTGTTAAAGGGGTAGTGCTTTTTTCAAATATAGTTCCGGCAGTTGGGTGTAGTTGGTAGTAGCATTTTACACACTGGTAGCAGGTTCTAGTAGCCACTTTTCTAAAGGTAGTTTCAGTTTTGCATTTAGGGCATTGTTTTAGCCCTTCATATCTAAGCTTAAATATTCTATCAAGGCAGGCTTCATCTGTTGGGTAGTCCTTTTTAAAGTGGTTTATTGTGTAGTTTTTAGCCATTTAGTAGCTTTTATTATGTTACTAAGCTACTCATTTTCAAGTTTTTATGCAAGTTTTATTTGTTAAATTATCCATGTTATTTTATTCATATATTAAATCAAATAATAATATATTATGTTATATTTTATTCAAACTTTAGTAATTGTCCTTTCTGGTTTACTTTTTTTTCTGCTTGGTATATATACTTATAACTTTTTGGTAAGCATCTTTAAAAGCCGCTCCAAAAAATCCACCCAAAAAAGCAACAGGTATTACAAGCAAAAAATTTAGCCAATAAGGTTCTTTGGGTATATAGTAACGCATTACTATTATAAGGCCATATATTAGGCCAGCAACTATTAATAAACCCCAATAGGGCAGCACTTTCATAATGTTACTTTTCCAAGCAAAGTACTATTTTTTAAACAAAACTATCTATACCACACTTTTAACAAGTGGCTTGGTGGTGTAATAAAACATTAAACAAAAATTGCATCTATGTCATACATGCTACTATGTTATACAAAGTGGTGTGGTGGTATAGGTGCCAAAACAAATTTTGCAGGGGTAAGGCTTTTAAAGCGCATATGGGAATTTTAGATAT
>CAZUHU010000310.1:0-3044 GCA_964620645.1 uncultured Chitinophaga sp. | reverse complement strand
GGTGGCATTAAAATCAACGCCAACTTCAAGCGCTTCGTTATAGTTACCATCAAATGCCACTAACTGGTAGCCTGCTCCATAACCCGGGTCAGTATCCCAAAAGTATTCGCCTTGAGTAATAATAAACTGGCGTGGTTGGCCATCCACCTGAACGGCCTTCTTAAATAGTGGCCCCCAGTTGTTGCGCTCGTCTTTTATGCGAATATTGAAGAGGTGCAAACCTTCATTAAAGGAGTTTACTGTTTTGCTAACTACTTCAAGAGCCTCATTAAAGTTACCATCAAAAGCAAGCACAGGCGTTGCTAAACCGTAGCCCGGGTCAGTATCCCAAAAGAACTCGCCGGCTTTAACCGTTAATGCACGTGGGGTATTAAGCAGGTTTGAAACATTTACCGGCTTTTTATAAAGCGGTCCCCACTTATTGTTTTCAGCCTTAACGCGGATGTTAAAAAGATGAATACCTGTGGCAGGCATACTTAAGTTATTGGTAAATGCCTGTTCCAACGCTTCATTAAAGTTGCCATCAAAAGCTAAAAGTGCTGTTGCGCTTCCGTAACCGGGGTCAGTATCCCAAAAGTATTCGGCGGCTTTTACTGTAAGTGCACGCATGGTGGTAAGCACATCGGTAACCAGCACCGGCTTTTTGTAAAGCGGCCCCCAGTTATTGTTCTCTCCTTTTACACGTATGTTGAACAAGTGCAGGCCCGCGACAGGTAATGTGGCATTAGTTGTTAATGCCTGTTCCAGCGCTTCGTTAAAGTTACCGTCAAAGGCTAACATAGTATAGCCACTGCCGTAACCGGGGTCAGCATCCCAAAAATATTCTGCTGCACGTACACTCAGTAAGCGCGGGTTATTCAGTACATCGCCCACAAACACGGGCTTTTTAAACAGAGGCCCCCACTTATTGCGGTTATCCTTTATGCGGATGTTAAGCAGGTGTAAGCCTGTATCAGGAAGTGCAATGTTATTTTTAAATGCTGCTTCAAGCGCTTCGTTAAAGTTGCCGTCAAAGGCAAGTAATGCCGTGGCGCTGCCGTAACCGGGGTCAGTATCCCAGAAAAATTCAGCAGCGGTAATGCGCACATTGTTGGCTATTTGCGCACTGTCATCTACCAAAACTACTTTCTTAAAAAGCGGCCCCCACTTATCATTGTTATCCTTTATGCGGATGTTTAGCAGGTGATACCCAATAGAAGGTTTAACAGCATTGTTGCGAATGGCATTCTCCAAAACTTCATTAAAGTTGCCATCCTGTGCTACAAAAGTGTAGCCGCTGCCGTAGCCGGGGTCAGTATCCCAAAAGTACTCTCCTGCCTTAACGTATTGGGCATTTGCCGTATTGTAACAGCAACCCAGCGCCAAAACAAAAGCGCATAAAATTATATGTAGCTTATTCTTAAGCATGCACACTTTATTAGCTTACTTAAGGATTACTTAGTGTGCGTTGCGTTAGCCTTAATAGTAACCGGTGTTGTTAAGCTGTATATGCTGGCAGGCATATTCAACAGAAATACGCGTGCGCGGCCACCTTGCGGGTTATTGGTATCCCAATATTGGTCCTGAGAATAAGGGCCGCCAAAAGGGCCCATATCAGAACGCGTAAGGTCAATATCCATAAAGTTAACGCCGGGTTTGCCTGCATCAATACCGCCATTTCCACCGGTAACTTTACCGGTATTGGCATCATAGGTTATAGAAATCTGATAACCGTTATTCCAATAGTTGTTGTCCACTATGTTTGATATTGGAAACAGCCTGTAAGAATCGTAGAAATTGTAATCGCCGCGCATACCTAAAATACCGCAGCCATAGCTTGAGCCATACCTGTTTTTAAGAATGTTGTTTACGCAGTTATCAACTCTTATACCCTTTAACTGAGCAAGACCATAGGTAGAAGCGCCGGTGCAACCAACTGTATTTTCTTGCCCCGATAGATAGTTATTGATAAATGCGTTGGCTGAATCAACTAAATAACAGTTAATAATATTTACAGCAGTGCGGGTATAGGTATAAGAAGTAGTGCCTGACACACCGTTTTTAAAGGTGTTGTTTGCTATAAAGTAGCGCAGGTTTGGATTATCGAAACTTAAACTATGGTTAATGGTATAGTTATCGGTTTTAATGGTGCGGTTAGCTATAATAAAACAGGTATCGCCCTGTCCGTAAGCAGCGCTCTCAGCCGTTATGCGTATTTCGCCCAGCATGGGGTTATCGTTATTAGGCACCCCTAACTGGTTGGCTATAACTTTGCCATAGCGTATTTCAGCAGCAGAATAAATGGTGTTATACAACAGGTTAACATCGTAACCGTCCTGGTTAAAAATTACGTTGCCGTTAATTTCGCAATCAACTATATTAACTATGCAGCGGCTGCCCACACCAACAGTGCCCACGGCAGAGTCATTCCCTAATTGGTGCATACCAACCACTGTAATTTCGCGGCCGTTGGCGCCTACATATTTTACCTGGCCGGTAAGGAACCAATACTCGCCCTCGGTGGCTGATAAAAAGGTTAGCGATTTATTGATGGTTAAACTTTCGCTATACACAAGGCCGCCACTGAATATTACAATACGGTCGCCATCGGCTGCAGCCGTAATGGCGGCTGAAATCGTAGTTACCGAACCCGAAATGGCACCGGTTTTATCTACTTTGATATCAGCAGCGAAAGTGGTTAAACCAATTATGCTTAAACAAATGGTAAAAATTACATTTTTCATGGATAGTTGTTTGATGCGGCGAATGTAGGTAGATTTTAAAGCGCAGGGATAGATGTTCATAAATTCCGAAGGACAAAAATTACGGAAATCATAAAAACCGAAAGGGTGATATTCCCGTGAATTTTACAATATGATATGATAGGCGTTGCTTCATAGCCATCAGTGCACGCCAACCTCACTTACGAGTAATAATAAATTAGGAGAAATACAAAAGCCCCGCAATTGCGAGGCTTTAAGTGTGGGAGCTGAGGGGTTCGTCCCGAAGGTTCGGTAACTATATAGCAGTTTCAGCAAAAGGACGACTTATTAAAACCAACTCAA
>CAZUHU010000309.1:0-3048 GCA_964620645.1 uncultured Chitinophaga sp. | reverse complement strand
TTCCGTCAATTTGTTGAAACTGAAATTAAGCCCTATGTAAAACAATGGGAGCAAACAAAAACCTGTGAGCGGGAAGTGTTCAGTAAAATGGGGGCGCAGGGCTTTTTTGGGGTAAGTTTTCCTACGGAATATGGCGGTAGCGGAATGGATATGTGGAGCGCTGTGGTAATATGCGAGGAGTTAAGCGCTGCTAATGTTGGCGGTTTAGCTATGAGTTTGTATGCGCATACGTATTTACCTCTGCCGGTGCTTGCTGCGCTTGGCACTGAAGAACAAAAACAGCAATACCTGGTGCCTGCTTTAAAGGGAGAAAAAATTGCCGCGCTGGGTATTACTGAACCAGGCGCAGGCAGTGATGTGGGTGGTATACAAACCGTAGCTGAAGATAAAGGCGACCACTTTGTGGTGAACGGCAGCAAGATGTTTATTACCAATGGCACCATGGCTGATTTTATAGTGCTGGCGGTGCGCACCGGCGAAGGCCACAACCTTAGCCTGTTATTGTTTGATACTTCTACCAAAGGTTTTACTGCCAACCAGGTACATGATAAGTTAGGCATGCACACCAGTGATACCGGCCAGCTTTATTTTGAAAATTGCATTGTGCCTAAAAGCGCCTTGTTAGGGCAGTTAAACATGGGCTTTTATTATATTATGAGCAACTTTCAAGAGGAACGCTTGATTGCCTCCATAAGCGGAACAGCCTCGGCGCAAAACGCTTTAAACAAAGCGAAGAAGTACATGCATGAGCGCGAAGCCTTCGGAAGGCCGATTGCAAAGTTCCAGGTGCTGCGCCACAAAATAGCCAAGATGGCTATTGAGGTTGAAGCCTGCCGCTCGCTTAGTTATCGGGCGGTGGCAGAGTTTATTGCGTATGGCCCTGCTGCTTATAAAATTGTATCTATTGCCAAAGCCTATGTTTGCGAATCCGCCTTCAACGTAATTAATGAGGCCCTACAAATTCATGGCGGATGGGGATATATGGAAGATTACGGCTTAGCCCGCTCCTTCCGCGATTTCCGTTTAATGACAGTTGGCGCCGGCACCACCGAAATTATGCACGAGATAATCAGCAAAATTGAAATGGACGAGGTTAAACACGAAAAACAATTAATTAAAGCAAGATAAAACAGCGGCGTCAGTCTGAGCCCGTCGAAGACTGACAACACCCTTCGACAAACTCAGGGTGACATAGCATAAAACTTAAGACAATGAGTACTCCTCTTTTCAACTCCTACAAGCATTATAAGCACGATCAACAGTTCGATTCCATCATTATAGGTTCGGGAATCAGCGGGCTGGCCCTTGCCGCTATACTCGGTAAGGATGGCCAAAAGGTTTTAGTGCTGGAGCAACACTATACGCCCGGAGGCTTTACGCACACCTTTAAGCGTAATAAATACGAGTGGGACGTAGGCGTGCATTATGTAGGCGAAGTGGGTAAACAAACCCTGCTAAAGAGTGTTTACGATTATGTGTGCGATACCCCTATTGAGTGGGCAGACATGGGCGAGGTGTACGACCGCATCTATTTTGGCGATGAAAGTTTTGAATTCCGCAAGGGCAAGAAAAACTTTATAGAGTACTTTACAAAGCTGTTCCCCGCTGAAAAAGAAGGCATTGAAAAATATGTGCGCCTGACTGATGAATTAAGCAAGGATGCCCGCGGCTACTATGCCGAAAAAGCGCTGCCTGATTTTGCAGGGGCATTATTAGGTGGCTTTATGCGCAACAAGTATTTAAAATATGCCAGCCGTACTACTAAAGATGTAATGGACGAGCTGTTTAAAGATGAAAAACTGAAAGCCATACTAAGTGCGCAGTTTGGCGATTATGGCTTGCCGCCATCGCAAGGTAGTTTTGCTATGCATGCCGTTATTGCACGGCATTACATGAACGGCGGATTCTATCCTGTAGGTGGTTCAGGTGTATTCTTCGATAAAATTGCACCTACCATTAAAAATGCAGGTGGCGAAATATTGGTGCGCGCGGCAGTTAGCGAAGTAATTATTGAAGGCAACAAAGCCGTTGGCGTTAAAATGGCCGATGGTAAAGAGATACGTGCCAAGACTGTTATAAGCACTGCGGGTGTTGACAATACCTATTACCACTTGCTGAATAAACAAACGCAGGAAAGCATCGGGCTGCAAAAAAGAACCAAAGGATTAAATCCTTCCATTTCTTATTACTGCCTTTATGTGGGTTTTGAACATACGGCTGAAGCGTTGAACCTGCCTAAATCTAACTTTTGGATATTTCCGCCGAGCTACGACCATGATGCCAACCTTAAGAATTACCTTGCAGGCAAGAGTGAAGATATACCGGGTGTTTACATTTCCTTTCCCGGCGCAAAGGACCCTGACTTCCAAAACCGATATCCCGGTAGAAGTACGGTAGAGGTGATTTGCCTTGCGCAATACGATAAGTTTGAGCAGTGGAAAGATACCCGCTGGAAACACCGCGGAGAGGATTACGACAAGAAGAAAGCGGAGATAACAGAAAAGCTCCTCGCCTACCTGTATCGTTACATACCACAAACAAAAGGCAAGGTTGATTACCACGAGTTAAGCACACCGCTTACCGTGCAGCATTTTGCCGCTTACCAAAAGGGCGAGATGTATGGCTTAGACCACGACCCTGCACGTTTTGAAAACCGATACCTGAAGCCGCGCACTCCAATTAAAAACCTATACCTGGCCGGCCAGGATATTGTTAGCTGCGGTGTAGGCGGCGGACTTATGAGCGCCGTAATTTGCGCCAGTGCTATGAAGAAGACCAACTACGTAGAGAAGATATTGAAGAGCGTAGCAACACCAAGTGCCGTGGGGGTTTGAACTTAACCACATAGGCACAATAGAAACATATTTGATTGCAGCAGGCCACTATTCTGCATAGTTTGGCGTTATTAAATAAAGTTGTTATGAATAAGCTAAGAATTATGCTGCTTACTGTTTGCAGCACTTTGGTTTTATGCAGCGCCACCTGCAATAAGCAACGCTGCGAAGCGCACCCTAAACCTGATTGCATGTGCACCATGCAATACGACCC
>CAZUHU010000308.1:0-3057 GCA_964620645.1 uncultured Chitinophaga sp. | reverse complement strand
GAAAATACAAATGCAATTAGAAGAAGGAATGTGTTTTTCATAGTGTTTGGTTTTATGTTTCTAAGATAATTGGAAAGCCCGTACCTTACAAATACATGATTGCGCTGAAACCCGCCGCTGTTTGTCTATGATGGCATATGCGGATTAACTCATCGGATGATTTAAAGTCATCCGATGAATACTAAAGACGATACAATTATTTCAGGATTCTATCGTCTTACTGCTCATAATTTACCAAATGAAAGTTAGAGCCATAATTACAGGTGCAACAGGCATGGTAGGCGAAGGCGTTATGTTAGAGTGTCTTCAAAACCCCGAAGTAGAGAAAGTATTGTTGGTTAACCGCCGTCCCTCAGGTTTTAGTCATCCAAAACTTTCGGAAGTTATTACCCCCAATTTGGAAACTATACCTTCCGAACTGGAACTAAAACTAAGCGGCTATAATGCCTGCTTCTTTTGCGCAGGCGTTAGTAGTGTGGGTATGAACGAGGCCGACTATACCAAAGTAACGCACGATCTTACAATTGGTTTCGCCAAAACGTTAAGCCGCTTAAACCCGGATATGACCTTCACGTATGTATCAGGAGCAGGAACCGATAGCAGCGAAAAAGGCCGCAGTATGTGGGCCCGCGTTAAGGGTAAAACAGAAAACGATTTAATGAAGCTGCCTTTTAAACAGGTTTATGCTTTCAGGCCCGGCTTTATGAGCCTTACGCCGGGGCAGAAAAACGCGTTGCCTGCTTACAAATATGTAGGCTGGTTAGCGCCGGTTTTAGTGCGCTTCTTTCCTTCAATAGCATGCACCCTTCAGCAGGTTGGCCAGGCCATGATTAAAGCAGTTACCCAGGGTTATTCTAAAAAAGTACTGGAGGTTAAAGACATAATTGCACTGGCAAAGCAGTAACCGGTAAAACATTAGCGCTTTGGGCAGTTAAGCCGTAGCATCTATAATTGGCTTGTATGGCCTTTAGTTCCTCGCCAGTGTTTAAATAAGTTCAGGCAATATATCTTCGCAGCAAAATAAACTAATGGAGGCGGTTAAAGATTGGCTGAAAGGATTGGTGGATGTAACTGATGAGGAGTTGAAGGCCATGAACGATATTGCAGAAACTACCCTGGTAAAGCCGAATGAAGTTATTTTAAAGCAGGGAGATGTGGCCGATAAGATTGGGTTGCTGATACAGGGCGCTGTTCGCACTTATTTTACCGATAACGATGGTACCGAACACATAGTGGGCTTTGCGTTTGACGGTGAACCCATAGCAGCCGTAAGTAGTTTTTTTAACCGTGTACCAAGCCCTGTAGCCTGCGCCACTCTGGAACCCACTCTTTTTATATGGACGGACTATGAACGTTACAATAGTTTTATAAACCGTTTTCCGCGCTATAACAGCGTGGCAGTAAATGCCCTTGGCCGTGCTTTGGGTGAAGGCAGACACCGCATGGAGTATATGCACCAAACATCGGCCAAAGCGCGGTACGATAGCATGTGTGCCCTGCACCCCAAAATAATTGAGCGCGTACCTTTAAAATACATAGCCTCTTACTTAGGCATAACACAGGAAACCCTCAGCCGCATTAGGGCAAAAAAATAACTGCCGTTTCATTTTTTGCCTTTTGTCAAATGGTTTTAGCGCACAGGCCGGTAGTTTTGTGATATACAAAAACTAAAAACCACCCAACTAAATGGAACACCTGGGCCGTTTGTTTACCATAGGCATACCGGTTTTTGCGCTAATGATTTTTGCTGAAAAATGGTACGGTTATATAAAGGGAAACGATACTGTACCCTGGATGGATGCTTTGTCAAGTTCGTATTCCGGCATAACTATGATGGTGCGCATGCTTATTGGCTATGGCCTGGTGCTGGTGCCTTACAATTATATGGTACAGCACCTGGCGCTGGTTAACATACAACCCAACTGGCTGTTGTATGCCGTTGCTTTTGTAGTAGTTGATTTTAAAGCGTATTGGGGCCATAGGCTGGCGCACCGTATTAACCTTTTTTGGAACCGCCATTTAATACACCACAGTTCAGAAGAGTTTAACCTTGCTTGTGCCCTTCGCCAAACCATTTCCGATTTTGTTAACTTCTTTTTTTTCCTCTCTGTACCATTAGCGCTGCTGGGTATCTCGCCGCAGTTGGTGGCCCTATTGCTACCCCTGCATACGTTTGCACAGTATTGGTACCATACAAGGCTTATAGGCAAACTTGGTTTTTTAGAGTATATACTGGTTACCCCATCGCACCACCGCGTACACCACGCTTTAAACCCGCAGTATATTGATAAAAACTACAGCGCAGTTTTTATTGTGTGGGATAAAATTTTCGGCACCTTTCAGGCAGAGTTGGAGGATGTGCCCCCTGTATATGGCATAACCCGGCCCGTACGTTCCTATAACCCCATTACTATAAATTTCGATCATTTGCTTTTGCTTATAAAAGATGCCTGGCGCGCTGAAAACCTTTGGGATAAGTTAACCATTTGGGTAAGGCCAACCGGTTGGCGGCCTGCAGGCTTTAACACTAAATACCCCGTAGCTCAAATTGCTGACCCTTACGGCTACACCAAGTATAACCCACCGCATACGGCTGCCCTTGTGCTGTGGAGTTTGGTGCAGTTTTTTACGCTACTGTTTACAGTTATATACATAATACAACATATATCAATAATGGGAAACAGCGGCTTATGGCTATTGGGCCTGTTTGTTTTTGTGCAGGTGTACAGCGCCACCGAGTTAATGAACCATAATAAACTTGCACCGGCTTTTGCACTAACCTCAACGCTGGTTTGCATTGGCCTTTACATGGCTGATAACACATGGTTTGGCATGGCATCTGTTTGGGCGGGCTTCCCCCCGTTGTTTGTAACGTACTTTGCTTTGCAGGCTTTGCTGGCGTTTTGGTTTGCAGGAACATTTACTGCTAACGGCGCTGATGTTTCATTTATAGCGGGTCAAAACAATAACTAAAAAAAGGCGCTTCATGTACATGAAGCGCCTATGCACTAACTAAGCATTTATCCAAAACCCTTAGTGTTGTTGCAGTAATTTTTC
>CAZUHU010000307.1:0-3089 GCA_964620645.1 uncultured Chitinophaga sp. | reverse complement strand
GCCAGGTCGTCGCCGCTCCCCACGCCCACGAGCGCGGGCGCATGGCCGCTGGCGCCGAGGGCGCGCCCGAGCAGCTGGGGCAAGGCGATCATGGCGAGCGTCGAGAGCAGCAGCAGCGGTGGCGGCACGCTCGGGTAGATGGCTCCCTCGCGCACGCCGTCGAGCAGGGTGCGCCCGAGGAGCGCGATGTGCCCGGCGGTGAAGCGCTCGAAGAGCCGCTCGAGGCGCGACGACGAGACGAGCGCCTCCCGCAGGACGAGCCGCACGACGTCGAGCTCGAGCTCGCTCGCGCGGCCGATGCGCGACGATGCCTGGCGCAGGCGCTCCTCGACCGTGGTCGCCGACAAGATGGCCCCCTCGAGGTCGCGGACGAGCGCGCCGTACACCTCCTCGACCACGCAGAGGAAGAGATCGTCCTTCGTCGGGAAGTAATAGTAGACCATCCCGATGCTGGTCTTCGCGTCCGCGGCGATCGTCCGCAGGGACGCGCCCTCGACGCCCTCCGCGAGGAACCGCGCGCGCGCCGCGTGCACGATGCGGGGGCCGATGTCGCTCCTTGGGCGCCCCATCAGACGAGCTTCTTGGAGAAGCGCGCCGACGCCAGCGCGATCAGCGCGACGAGGATGCACGCGAGCCAGATCAGCTCCCCGACCAGGTCGGGGAAGGTGCTCCCCTTCAGCACGATCCCGCGCACGATGCGCAGGAAGTGCGTGAGCGGGAGGCCCTGGGCGCTCCACGGCGCGGGCCGCGGCATGGCCTCGAACGGGAACATGCAGCCCGCCAGCAGGATGTGTGGGAGGAGGAAGAAGAACGACATCTGCATCGCCTGCTGCTGTGTCTTGGCCAGCGTCGAGAAGAAGAGCCCGAGCGCCAGGTTCGCGGCGATGAACAGCGAGGCGAGCGCGTAGAGCAGCGGGAGGGAGCCGACGATCGGCACGTCGAAGACGACGTGGCCCGCGCCGAGGATGAGGCTCATCTGCACGTAGCCGATGCCGATGTACGGCACGATCTTCCCGATCACGAGCTCGAGCTTCTTGACGGGCGACACGATGAGCTGCTCGAGCGTGCCGCGCTCTCGCTCGCGAGCGAGGGCCATCGCGGTGAGCATGACCATCGTCATGGTCAAGATCACGCCGACGAGGCCCGGGACGACGAAGACGGCCGTCCGGAGGTCGGGGTTGTACAGCGTGAGCGGCTCGAGGCGCATCGGCTCCCCCGACAGCGGCGCCCCCGCGCGCCCGAGCCTCGTGACGAGCACGCGGCTCGAGCGCGCGAGCACGAGCGAGCTCGCCGTGTTCAGGCCGCTCGCCACGATCTGCGGGTCGGAGCCGTCGACCACGAGCTGCACCGACGCCGGCGTGCCGCGCGTGACGTCGGAGGCGAAGCGAGGGGGCACGACCAGGCCCACGCGGGCCCGCCCGGAGCGCATCGCGCGGTCGATCTCCTCGTAGCTCTCCACCTCGCCGACCAGGTCGTAGAAACCTGTAGCTTGCATGCTTCTCGCGAGATCGCGCGACGCGGCGGACCGGTCTTGATCGAACACGACGGTGGGGATGTGACGAACGTCGGTGTTGATCGCGTACCCGAAGAGGAGCAGCTGCGCGACCGGCAGCACGATCATCATCGCGAGCGTGAGCCGATCGCGGCGCAGCTGGAGCAGCTCCTTCCACGCGATGACGAGCGCGCGCCCGCTCACGTGCCCTCCGCCGCGCGCGCCGAGCTCGCCTCGTCGGCCCTCACCATGGCCACGAACGCGTCCTCGACGGTGACTCGGGCCGGTCGCGCCGCGAAGAGCTCGGCGCCCACGCCTGCCACCACCTCGCGCGCGACGACCTCGGGATCGGCGCCGCCGCGGGTGGCCACGCGGAGCACGTGGCCATAGTGAGCCACCTCCTCGACCTCGGGCCGCGCGCGCAGCGCCGCCGCCACCTCGGCCGCGCGCGCGACCTCGATCGCGACGACCCGCAGCGCGCGGCGCGCCACGATCGCCGCCGGCGTGCCGACGTCGAGCGGCGCCCCCCGGAAGATGAACGACAGCCGGTGACAGCGCTCGGCCTCGTCCATGTAGTGGGTGGTCAGGAGGACGGTCGTGCCCTCCGCCGAGAGCTGGTGGATCTGGTCCCAAAAGGCGCGGCGGCTCACGGGGTCGACGCCAGCGGTCGGCTCGTCCAGGAAGAGGAGCTGCGGGGAGTGGATGGTGGCGCACGCGAGCGCGACGCGCTGCTTCCAGCCGCCCGAGAGCGTGCCGGCGAGCTGCGAGCGCCGCGCGGTGAGCCCCGTGAGGCCCAGCACCTCGTCCACGCGCGCGCGGCGCTTGAAGAGCGGCACGCCGTAAATGCCCGCGTAAAACCGCAGGTTCTCGCGGACGGTGAGGTCCTCGTACAGGCTGAAGCGCTGGGTCATGTAGCCGATGCGCTCCTTGATGCGCTCGGCCTCCCTCGCGATGTCGAACCCGACGACGGTGCCCTCGCCTCCGGTCGGATCGAGGATGCCGCAGAGCATGCGGATCGTCGTCGACTTGCCGGCGCCGTTCGGCCCGAGCACGCCGAAGATCTCTCCGCGACGGACGTCGAGCGAGACGTCGCGCACCGCGACCAGCGCGCCGAACCGACGCGCGAGGTGTTCGGTGTGGATGATGGCGTCCTCGGGGGCGCCGGTCTCCTCGGCGTGGGTCACGGCGCGAGCTCGACGAACGCCGGCACCCCCGCGTGGAGGCGCTGCGCGGGGTCCTCGACCCGCACGCGCACGCGCACCACGAGGTTCGCGCGCTCGCGCTCGCTGAAGAGGAACCGCGGCGTGAACTCGGTCGCGCGCGCCACGTTCTCCACCACGCACGGGAAGGTGTCGGGCGAGGCATCCACGCGCAGCGTGCCGCGGTCGCCGACGTGCAGCGCGCCGAGCTTCGCCTGAGGCACGAAGACGTCGACGTACGGGTGCAGGGTGTCGCCGAGCGTGGCGATCGGCGTCCCCGCGCCGGCGAGCTCGCCGGGCTCGACGTGGACCTCGAGCACGAGCATCGCCGCGCCCGCGTCGGCGCCCGTCGGGCCGTCGGCCGCGCCCCCGTCGCCCGCGTCGCCCCCGGGGGGAGG
>CAZUHU010000306.1:0-3163 GCA_964620645.1 uncultured Chitinophaga sp. | reverse complement strand
TAAAACCCCTGCACCTGTTTCCAGTGCGTGCCGCATTGGTATAGGTAAACAGCCCCCGGAATTTTCTTTTTAAAGGAAATTATTGCGGTGCCCCATTCATCGATGTTAACTGCGTAATTATCGGTTTCATAGTTGCCTGCCCCAATGCCGCCTAACCACCACCATGCTCCGTACTGGGCGAACTTCAGCTGCAATTGGTTATCCGAAATCTTTTCTACCGTAAATGAATCAGTAGTAAAGTTCATGTTGTATTGTAAAATTAACTCGCACTTCTGTTCTAATTGCTTGCCGTGTTTCAGGTCAATGGTTTTTGCAAAAAAATTATCAGGTGGTAGACCGCGAAACATGTAGGCTCCATCGAAATTATCCGGCAGGTTAAGCATGTAAATGTGTGACGCATTGTTCCATTTAAAATCCGCATGTAAAGATTGCGATACCTGGCGGCTGCTATGCCAGGCGCTGGTGTTCTTTTGCAGGCAGTAAATATTTATTAAAAGGTAAATTGCCAATAATGGGTATGCAGCTTTTCTAAAAATAGCGAAAGCCGCCAGAGTTACGGTAGCGTAAGCAAAGAGCGACGGGAGATAACTGAATCGGTCGCCTTCTAAACGGATAATACTGGTGAAATAAAGATTTAAAACGGGGCCTAATGCAAATACAAATCCCGCAAACAAAATCAGGCTTAGGCGGATGCGCGGGCTGAGTTTTTTGTAAAGTACTGCAAGTGGAATAGCGCTTATAACAGTTATTCCGGTAAATAACGCTGTCCATATTTTGGTTTCGAAAAAGTTGTAGAACAGCATGCGTGTTTGGTGCGCGTAGAATTGCGAGAGCCCCCAAAGTTTCAGACAGTACTTACTGAAGTTGCCTATTAGAAGGCTGATATCAAAATTGAAATGAACAGCTGAGCCGTAATGACCGGCTGCACTGCCTCTCAAAATTTTAGATAAAAGAAAGTAGGAAACAACGATGATTATGGAGGGTAGAACGAATATGCCGCCAAGTTTAATGCGCTTTCTTTCTCCATAAACTTCAAGGGGAAAAAAAAGAAGGAAGGCTGCTATAAACAGAGGGAAGCAAAAGCTTATCTCTAAAGTAAAAGCAGCCAAAATAAACCATGCATAAAACGCCAATAGATGCCTTTTGCTTTCGGCCTCAAGGTAGCTTACAAAGCTGTGCAGAGAGAGTAACACAAAAGCGCTGCATAACATGTAATGCACACAGGCATACCATACCAAAACCTCGGTTTGATATGGGGAAAGTATAAAAAGCAGGCTGCCGATAAATGCTATGCCTTGGGCGTACGGTATAGCTGTTTTGCCCAGCAGGCGACTGAAGATGGAATAGCCTAAGGTGCCCACACAGGCGTGCAACAATGTAAAAGAAGCATACCAGCCATATTCGTTCCAGCCAAAAATTTTATAAAGAAGGAAACCAAAGAAGTGATAAACGTAGTGCAGGGAATGATCGCCAAAGGCGAAAGCAATACCGTTCCAGCCATATTTATCATACGATTCGAACCACCCAAGTACATCTGTAACAAAACCTGCCCCCGCTGTTGGATAATAGGCAGCCAAAGCTATACCCCAAAACAACAGCAGGATAAAGAGCGGGCTTTTCAAAATAGGTCTTTCTGTGGGCAGCAAAGGGTTGTGTTTCAGTAAACAAAGCAAAAAGAAAAAAGGAAACGTTTGAATTAGCTAATATTGAATACTCAAGCTGCCGATAGCTTTCTCCATGTATCACAAAACCAAGGGCATAGTTTTACATACGGTAAAATACTCCGAAACCAGTGTAATAGCTAAAATTTACACCGAAGGTTTTGGCCTGCTCTCCTTTATAGTTAAAGGGGTGCGTAGCGCTAAATCAAAAAACAAAGCCAGCCTGTTGCAGCCGCTTACTATTCTGGATATGGAGATAAGCCATCGCGAAAACAAGAACCTGCAGTTTATAAAGGAGTTTCGTCGCTTTTATAATTATTCCTCCCTGCCTTTTGATACCCTTAAATCGGCTATTGCTCTTTTTCTTTTAGAAGTGATCAGCAAGTCAATTCATGAACACGAAACCAATGAGGAGATGTTTGTGTTTATAGAAGATTCACTTATTGCCCTGGATAAAGAGGAAAAACTAAACCCGGATTTCCACCTGGTGTTTCTGGTGAATTTTACCCGGCACCTGGGGTTTATGCCACACGATAATTTTTCGGACGACCGTTCTTTTTTCGAAATGCGCGAAAGCGTTTTTGTGGCCGGGCAAGGGGCAACCACTCTTGATAAAAGAGAGAGCAGACTGTTCAATGAATTGTTAGGTGCTAATTTCTTTACTCCGCTTAAAACCAAAATGACGCGTGCAGAACGCCGCCAAATGCTGATGCACCTGATTAAGTACTATCAATGGCATATCGAAAATTTCTCGCTTAAATCGCCGGAGGTGTTAGAGGAGATATTGGATTGATTACTTAACGCCCACCTTTATCCAAATACCGGTCGCCCTTGTTAGTTTATCCTCCATAATGCAAAACACATTTCCCTTAGGTATACTGTACTTGGGTATGCTGGCTAAAGTGCTCAAATTACCGCTGCGTGTAAATACCTGTTGTTGAAACTGTTTTTCCTTAGGGCCGGCATATAGCTGTTGTAGCAGGTACGTGCGGTAGGCGCCGTTATGACCCGCAAAAGCAAAACAGAAAAGGGTGGTAGCCAGTAAGGTTAATAGGCCTTTCATTGCCCCAGTTTTGAGTAATTCTTCAAAAGTAAGCGCAAATCGCCGGATACGGTGTAATGTCGTGCATAATTAACTTCTGCCTGTTCGGCCTCATTGGCGGTAAGACTTAAGTGTTTAAAGTTATCGGCTGCTGAAAGCACCCCGGGTTTTGCACTGGGGAACTTACTAAACAGGTTTTTCTGCGAGAAACCAACCCAGCTTTTGCGACCACTTAAAACGACAAACCAATTACTTAAATAGCTACCAAAGCCTTTAACTAAAAACAAGTTGAAGGGAAGCAATGGAACAGCGGCCAGGCATATAGCCAAATCAAAAACGCGCTTGCTGCGTAGGTTTTCCGGTTTAAACAGCGCAATTGATTTTTCAGCTGTGTAAATATCGCCGGCTGTATCTTTTGAGTTACTTCCTATAAGAGCATTGCTACCTTCATTCAGTATTT
>CAZUHU010000305.1:0-3200 GCA_964620645.1 uncultured Chitinophaga sp. | reverse complement strand
TTTTTGTAAAACACAGCGAAATAGGGAAGGGCACTACCTTCCGGATTATACTGCCGGGAGCCTAGTACTTATCCTTTTGTTAATAAAAATTCGTTCTATAGTTGACTTAATTTACCTTTTTTCTACATTTAGAGATTCAAGGACGCCCTAACCCTGATACCTCTATGAATCAAGCTCTACGTTATGTTAAGCTCTTACCCGGCTTAATTGCGCTGCAAGTATTTTTTATTTCTGTAAGTGCACAAACCGCTCCCACATGGAGTGCGCCTTTTGAGCCTTCCAAAGCTTTTATTGAAAACAAGGGTCAGTTTGATGGCCGCGATAAAAGTGACGCAAAAATTTTATACGCTACCGATATGGATGCCCGGCAGTTGCTGTTTACGGCCAACGGGGTAATTTATCGTTTTGACAGCCACATTAAGAGAGAAGAAAAAGAAAGGCGCCAAAAGGAACAGCAGGAGTATAAAAAGATTAAGAACGGCGAGCACGTAATAAGCTACGAAGATTTTGAAGCACGCGAACGCGAGGAAGAGGCTGCATCTCTGGAAACTGATTTCATTAGAATGACATGGCTAAATGCCAATACCGACGTTAAACTGATAGCCATTGATAAGGACAACGCTTACTTTAACTATGGCCTTGGCAATACCGGCATAAGTAAGGTATACGGCTATCACAAGCTTCTTTATCAAAACCTTTATAACAATATTGATGTGTTGTATGAGTTTCATCCACAGGATGGAATAAAGTATACCCTTATACTGCACCCGGGTGCAGATGTTAGCCAGGTAAAGATGAAGTACACCGGCTCAAACAAAATGGAAATTGAGGAGGATGGCGATTTGCATATTGATACCCGTTATGGCGATATTGTTGACCATGCCCCCATTACTTTTTACGAAGGCCAGAAGGATGCAAAGGTTAAATCAGCTTTTGTATTAGGTGGAAAAACGGTAAGCTTTCAATTAGGCAGCCACGATATAGGCAAAACAATAGTAATTGATCCCTGGCAGCAGATTCCTACGTTGCCGAATTCTAACTGCGTTTGGGAATGTGACCATGATGCGGCAGGTAACGTTTACATGATTGGCGGTGATATGCCAATGAAGTTGCGAAAGTACAACAGCACCGGTACCCTGCAGTGGACTTATAACACCCCATGGGATACCGTAAACACCTGGTTAGGGGCAATGGCTACTGATGCTAACGGAAACAGCTATGTAACGGCAGGTTCCGGGGCGGCAATACAGAAAATAAATAATGCAGGAGGTATGACCTGGAGCAAAACCGGGGGAGCGCTGGATGAGTATTGGACAATAGCTTTTAACTGCGACCAAAGTAAATTGATAATAGGCGGCACAAGGCTGGGTGTTTTTCCGCCAGCCGGCAGCCATGGTGTAATCTTTGATTTAAATACAAGTAATGGTAACGTAAACAGCCTGCAAAATGTAGCAAGTCAAACCCCCGGTATTTTAATAAATGATATAAACGAGGTGCGTGCCATCAGCTCCAGCAAAAATGCCAAGTATTATTTCCTAACGCTGGATACTATTGGCGCAATAAGTCAAAATTTAAACATCTGTTCTACCGATCCAATTTTTGCGAATAACTCAGGTTATAACTTTGCTTACAAGAGCGAGAACTTTAGGCCTAATAACGGCAATGCGGGTATTTGTGCTATAAGAGCAAACGATAAGTTTTGTTATACTCAAAACGGAACTACTGTCCATAAGCGTTCATTGGTAAATGGCACTATTTTAGGCAGTGCTGCTATACCTACCGGTATAAATACTACTACCCTTGGTAAAAACCAGCCAGGGAATAGCGGTATAGATGTGGATGATTGCGGTAATGTATACGTTGGGGCAGGTAGCAGGGTAATTAAATACGACGCCAACCTTAACCTGCTTACTTCTGTAAGCTTACCATTTGCAGTGTTTGATGTTTCAGTAAACACCAATGGCGAAGTAATTATTTGTGGTGGCACGGGCAATTCGGGAAGTTCTACCCGTACGGGTTATCTGCAATCAGTTAACATGGGTAGTTGCGCTCCGTTTGCTTTGGTATGCTGCGATGCTACCGTTTGTCCTGCCGGCCCTTTTTGCATAACTGATCCGTCAACTACTTTAGTTTCGGCTTCACCAGGTGGTGTTTGGAGCGGCCCCGGTATAACCAATGCCTCTACGGGTGCCTTTAGTCCATCTGCTGCCGGTACAGGAGTTCATACCATAATTTATACTCTGCCTTGCGGAGCTGATAGCATTTACATAACTGTTAGTCCTTGTGGGGCTCTTGAAGTTTGCCGTGAGTTGAATGGCACGCTTACTGTTTCAAACGGAGTGGGTCCTTATACATGGAAGCATGATACGTTGGTTCAGGATTGCAGTGCCTGTTTGTTTGGCTGTGTTTTACCTCCGGGATGCGCTGTTAACGTAAACTCCTGGGCTACTTATGCAACCGGCACTAACACACCGGCTCCGCCAAGTTATCCTATCCAAATTACGGATGGCAGCGGAACAACTTTAGTGGTTAACAATGCGGCTTCAGTTCAGCCGTGCGACACCTGCCCAACCATTACTGTAACGCAGAGCACCTTGCAGAACGTTACCTGCCCAAGCACCAATAACGGTTCAATAACGGTAACACCTTCGGGTGGGGTAGGTACATATACGTTTGCCTGGAGTCCAAACGTAAGCAGTTCCGCAACGGCAAACGGGCTTACAGCAGGCACCTATTCGGTTACTGCTACCGATGGTAACGGATGTACAGGAACAGCCTCTTTTACCATAACAGCACCATCATCGCCAAACCTTACCAGCAACAGCCAGGTTAACCCAACTTGCGGGCAAAGTAACGGCAGCATTAGCATTACGCTTTCAGGCGGCACTGCACCTTACCAGGTAAAAGTAAATGACGGTGTTAATGCACCAACCACTCAAACTGTTCCGGTGGCAGGTACTGCGCCTGTAAGCGGTTTGGCTGCCGGCACTTATACCATTTCGGTAATTGCCGCCAACAACTGTACGGATACTTTAGTTGTAACCTTAACAGGCGGCACACCGCCTAACATAACCACGGTTAACGTAGTGGCTGAAACCTGTTTGGGGCAAAACAACGCCTCTATAAGTTCAGCAAACGCTACCGGTGGCACAGGTGCCTTATCATGGACCTACGCGCCAATTGCAACCCCTGCAAATACT
>CAZUHU010000304.1:2409-3231 GCA_964620645.1 uncultured Chitinophaga sp. | reverse complement strand
TATTTTGGTAGCAGTAAAATAGAAAATGTAAAAATTAATCATCCAACCCTTTTCACCACCACCATCCAATCCCATGGATAAGGTTCTTGTAAATTTTTAGGTGGATTGGTGATTTCAGTTTTCCAATCGTATTCGATTTTATCAATTGACTCAATTGAAAATTCTTTTTGATTAAATAATGTATAGATTTCTTGTATGTGATAATGTTTGGTAGGATGATCATCGATGAAGTGAATGCCTTCCGACACTTGTTTTAAAGTATTTTGTTTTGGATTTAATTCATCTTTAGGAATGCGGTTTATTTTCTTCCCATCCTTCTCATATAATTTTATCATATGAAATAAAGTATTGGAAGCAGATTCAAAGCTTGGGATAACGATGAGGGCTGTACCGCCTTTTTTGAGCGAATGAATAACATTATGGAGAATCTGATAATTCTTTTTGTTATCATCACAAATAGCCACATTACAACAATAAGCAAAATCTGCTTTTGGTAAATTGAGTTTTACTTTAGCCAAATCCATTTTTTGTAAATCCACATTAGGGTAATTACGTTTTTTAATTTGGTCTAATAATTTTTGTGAGATATCTAGAGCCAGTACCGTTTTAAATGATGCTGATAAATACGGTAGGGCATGACCAACTCCGCAGCCGAAATCAATAGCGGATTTATTTTTGTTTCGGTGTTTGAGTTGATGGAAGGTAAAAGTCAGTTGCTAACAATACAAAAAAGCGTTTCTTGGGCTTGATAATAATTTGAAAATTATTTGCAATAAATTGGTTTTTCCCAAGATAGTCAAATAACGGTTTGAGCATGAATCA
>CAZUHU010000304.1:0-2399 GCA_964620645.1 uncultured Chitinophaga sp. | reverse complement strand
CATTGCGGTTGGCGTGCAATACGCTGAAGATTTCCTCTTTGTAATTGTTGCCGATATTGTCCCAAACTTTTTCTTCGTTCATAGATTGAATTTTAGTAAATGTAATAAAATTTAATCCCCAAGTTTGTAGTGTTTTCATAGGGATATTAACAAGTTGGTAAGACTCATCAAGTTTGTGAAAATTTGTTATATTTAACTATGCTAAAAAAGATTTTACTTACACTTTTTCTATTCAACTGTTTAATCGGCGTATCGCAAAAGTCAGATTCGTTGTTAGCAGTTTTTAATTCTGCGAAGCATGATACTGTTAAATACAACGCAGCGCTTTCTATTTTCGACCTTTATTTAAAAAAAGACCCCTTTGAAGCTGAAAAGTATGTAAACGCTGCCATTCAATTGGCAATGAAGAATAACTTAAAGCCAAAGTTAGCCCAAGCCTATATGAAGAAGGGTGTGTTTTTTAAAAAGATTGACGTACACGACACATCCATTATTTTCTTTAATAAAGCACGTGCACTTTTTTTGGAATTAAAAAACTACAAGAACGCGGCGAATATGAGTTTTAATATTGCTACGTCAAAGAGCAATATGGGGCAAATTGATGAAGCATTAAAAGAATTAGATTCGCTCTCTGTTTTTTATAAAAAGGAGAAGTTTATTGAGCAGGAAGGAATGTGTTATTCAAACATGGCTGATATTTATGATACAAAAGGAGAGTTTGATGTAGCTATCAAATTACTCTTTAAAGCCATCGATTTATTTGAGAAATGCGATAAGCCGGAAAGAAAAGCACGCGCTTTAAATGAAGTAGCCAATGTCATGCGCCAAAAAGGGGATTATAAAAAGGCATTAGACTACGCATTTGAAGCACTCAAATTACGTGAGCAATTGGGAGATGATTTAGCGATTGGCGTTTCTTATACTACGCTCGGTAATATATACGGACAAATGAATTATATGAAAAACGCCAAAGCTTACATGCTAAAGTGTTATCAATTGTATTCAGATATTGGCATGGAATCCGGTTTGGCAGTAACATGTAATAATTTGGGATTGGTTTATGAAGATGAAAAGCCGGATAGCGCTATTTATTATTACAAAAAATCAATTGAACTAAAGCAAAAGTACACAGATCAGGATGGATTGGATGCCGCTTATATAAATTTAGCGGGCGTTCATTATAACATCGGAAAATTTCAAGAGGCGTTGAAATATTTAAAGTTGGCAGAGGCAATCGCCAAAGAAACGGGCGATAATGTTACACTTCATAATGTATACAGTCTGTACGGTGATGTTTATTTGGAGTTAAAGGATTATAAAAATGCCGCAACTTATCAAAAACTATATATTGCGTTAAACGATTCAATTTATGATGAAGAGAATGCCAAAAGTATTTCGGAAGTAGAAGCTAAATATCAAAACGAAAAGAAGCAATTGCAAATTGATAATCTTAAAACAGAAAGGGAGTTGAAGGACATTGAATTATCACGGCAACAGACTATAAAAATGTTTTACGGCGTTGGCTTGGTATTGGTGCTAGTGGTGCTGGTAATTGCTTATAGAGGTTATAGAGTGAAAAAACGAGATAATGAAATTATTTCTCAGCAAAAAGCGGTGGTAGAGGAGCAAAAACATATAGTGGAAGAAAAGAATAAGGAAATTTTAGATTCAATTAATTACGCAAAGAAATTGCAAGAAGCTATTTTGCCGCCTCTGGAACAAATAAACGAGAACTTCAAGGAAAACTTCGTGTATTATAAGCCAAAGGATATAGTAGCAGGTGATTTTTACTGGTTGCATGTTTTGAATAATGAAACATTAATTGCAGCAGCCGATTGTACCGGACATGGTGTACCGGGAGCGATGGTAAGTGTGGTTTGTTCCAATGCGTTAAATAGATCAGTAGTAGAGTTTGGTAAAACAATACCCGGCGAAATTTTAGATAAGTCAAGAGAGTTAGTTTTAGAAACATTTTCTCGAAGTGGTGCCGATGTTAAAGATGGTATGGATATCTCTTTATTGAGTGTAAAGAAATCCAATGGAGATTCAGTAACAGTTCAATGGTCGGGTGCCAATAATCCATTATGGTATATAAGCTCAGGCGAACTGCAGGAAATAACCGCGAATAAACAACCGATTGGAAAGGTAGATAATCCAAAGCCTTTTGTGACTCATAAGTTCGAATTAAAACGTGGTGACATGTTATTTCTTATTACCGATGGTTATGCCGACCAGTTTGGCGGCGCCAATGGAAAGAAATATAAGTACAAGCAATTAAAGGAGCTTTTAGTGAGTATGCATTCAAACTCCATGACGAGTCAACTTCAAGCTATCAATCATTCTTTTATGAGTTGGAAGGGAAATCTTGAGCAAGTCGACGACGTGTGCATCATTGGTAT
>CAZUHU010000303.1:0-3251 GCA_964620645.1 uncultured Chitinophaga sp. | reverse complement strand
TTTACATAGCTGCTTTGGTTAAAGGTGCTTAAGGCAATAATGTTTATAGCGGGATATTTTGCTTTCACCTCTTTGCACAGTTCAATACCGCTCATACCCGGCATGTTAATATCCATAAGTATAACATCGGGCTGCTGTTGCTGTAAAAAGGCCAGGCAGCTATCGGCATTACCGGCATGGCCCATCCACTGCACCCCAGTTTCCGTTTGCAGCAGGCTTCGTATGCCTTCAATTACCATGTAGTGGTCGTCTACCACAAAAAGCTTAATCATACCTTACACCTTAAATTCAATAAATACAGAAGTGCCTTTACCTGCTTCGGAGCGTAAATCCACGGTACCTTTTAAATAGGCCACACGGTTGCGTATACTCTCCCACCCCACTCCTTTAGCTTGCCGGGTAGTATCAAAACCCCTTCCGTTATCTTCAACCGTAATAGAAAATGCTCCATTACCATAAGTAGTCTGCACCAGTACCTCGGTAGCACCGGCATGTTTTACAACATTATTGAGCAACTCCTGCACAATACGATAAACATTCAGGGCAATATCCCTGTTAACCGAAATATTTTTCAATCCCATGCTCTGATAGCTGGCTTTAATAACACCGCCGCTATTAAGATGCAGGCACAAATCGTTTAAGGCAGCATCCAAACCAAACTTCAACAGGCTTTCGGGCATCATATTATGTGCCACCCGTCTTAGCTCCTTAATAGAAGTATCAAGCATATCCATGCTGCGCTCAAAAGCCTGGTGGCTTTCAGCTGTCATTACCATATTGTCTTTCATAGTAGCGAATGAAAATTTAATACCACTTAATAAGCCGCCCAAGCCGTCATGCAAATCCTTAGCAAGCCGTGTGCGCTCTTCGTCCTGGCCTTTTAATACTGCCTGTGTGGCCGTTAACTGTTTCTCTTGTTCCAGTTGCAAAATACGTTGATGTTGTATCTCTTTTTCCTTGCGTTGCACCTGCTGGCGGTTATAAAATAAAAGAGCCGTTAAGGCTATCAGCAGTGCCAGAACCACCACAACACCAATTAGTACTGCATTTTGAAACCGTTTACGGCTAAGTTCTGCAGCCTGAATTTTAAGTTGTTGCTCCTTTTTTTCAGTTTCATATTTCTTTTCAAGCTCCTGGCTATTCTTCAATAGGTTTTCGTCTATACTTGCCTGTAATAGCGAATCAGACAAATTGAGATAATGGTGATAAGCTGAAATATCCTTATCCTTTACCAAAGCAAGGGTGGACTTCAACAGGTACGCTTCTTTTAATACAATCCTATCGTCGGATTTAAGAAACAGCTGCAACGCATTGTTGTTATACGTTTCTGCCTCACTATAATTCAGATTATAGAAAGCGGCTATGGCTCTTAACTGCCAGCCGGTAGCAGTAAACAAATCGCTTTGCATAGGCTCAACAAGTTGATAGAACTCATTAGCATAGGCCGGCATTTTTTTAAAATCCCCAATGTGCAGGTAATAATCAAAGTAAGCATTGGCAATTAAAGCCAGTAGATAATTATCTTCAGCGGCAAGTGCCAACTGTTTGGCTTCAGCAAAATGCTGTAATGCCTTGTCATAATCCTTAACATCATATTCATCGCGCCCAAGGTTAAATACCATATTGCGGTAAGTGCGGTCCTTAGGCCTGCCTGCCAATAGTTGAACTGAAATAGTGGCATACTTTACTGCCTCCTGCTTTCGGTTTTGGTAGGCGTAAACTTCTGCCATGTTTGCGTAAATAAAGGAGAGCCCAGAGGTATCCTTTATCTGTTCGTAAATCTTTTTCGCTTCAATAAAGTAAGCTATAGAAGAATCATACTGCTCCAAAAAAATAAAATCGTTGGCAACGTTTATATATTGATTAGGCAAAAGCGCTGCGCAGTTTTTGTTTATACATTTAGCCAACCCCTCCTTATTTAATGCCAGCGCTTTTTCAAAATCGCCTTTGGCGTTTAACCCGGCGGTGATAAAACCATAGTATTTAATCTCGCCCCAGGTAAAGTTCAACTTTCTGCTCAATGTATGAGCAGCCTCATAACACACAATAGCGCTGTCAAGATTTATATCCGCTTTAGTGTAGCCGATTTCATATAACAGATGTACCTTGTTGGTATCGTCCGCTGAGTTGCGCAACACCCTTTCAAGGCTATCAAGATTGCCGTCCTGCGCATTTAGGGGGCTCACAGCCACCATCATGCCACAGAGTAAAAGGAGCCACTTAATTCTTAAACTTCTCTTCATAAATTCCTTAGGCAATTTTAAATATACAGCAAAGCTTTCCCCTTCCTATTAAAATAGGATTTTTCTGTTGCCGGCCCAATATCCTCTTTTTATAGGATTGAACCACCCGCACCGTAAGCCCACTTTTGTATTACAAAAAAATAATAACATGAAGAAACTTACTACATTATTATGCGCAATACTTCTTGGTGGAATAAATCTGCTTAATGCACAATGGGCCAACAAAATTGTATTCAGCGTTCCTGCCAATACCCCGGCAGAAGACTCTGTGTTGACGGTTGACCCTGATGGGTCGAACCTCACATTTATAACCAATGGTTACTCCCCCAGGCTTAATCACCATAGCAATCGTTTAGCTTATTTAAATGGTAGCAATAATGACCGCACCTTAAACGATATTTATTTTAAAGATAGCAGCGGAGCGCCTTATTTGTTTTACACCAATGGCGGTTACGCTATTTACAATTTCGACTTCTCTCCGCAAGACTCTTACTTTCAGTTAGACTGGCAAGGAAATTTTTACCGGATGGACGCCGAACAGCCAAATGGTGCCAGCACTAACATAGGTTCGGGCGCCGGCGATTTTAATGATGCATATCCCCGCCTAAGCACGGTAGACTCACAGATAGTTTTTCATAACAAAAACAATGGCCTTTATCTAATGCCCTTTGCCGGCCAGGTAAATACCAACCAAATAGCCAACACCGCTGCAGGCGACATGTATCCTTATTGGTCGCCTGATGGACAGTGGATTTACTTTATGAAGCAGTATCCCGGCGTTGAAGGCAAAATGCACAACATTTATAGAATTCACCCTAACGGAAGCGGCTTAACACAGGTAACCAGCTTAAAAACAACTGATACGCTGGGGGCCACCCTGGTTATTACAAAAAACGGAAAGTGGGCGGTAGCACCCGCACGCATAAAAGGGGTAACAGGCATCTACAAATTCCGTATTGACCAACCAACGCCCGATACGCTGGGTTATCTCATCCGCTCATTCAATTA
>CAZUHU010000302.1:0-3252 GCA_964620645.1 uncultured Chitinophaga sp. | reverse complement strand
CCATCGGCATTGCGGTAAGCAGGGTTTACTTCTCCATCAAAAAGGATATCAGGAACCTTATCGCCGAAGATGGCAATAAACAGTTTGCCGAACAGAACGGAGTTATCAGGCTTGCCGGTGCCGCGTGTAATATGGTTATCGCGGATTGATACGCCACCGCTATAAGGATCGTAAATGCTATCCTTAAACGGCTTTTGTAATGAAGTATAACTTACCACAGCAGCCGACACCGAGTTGTGACCGGAAATTTCGTTATTGAACACATCGCACTGGTTGGTAGCCATAATAATAACGCCTGTGCCTGCCGGTATTTCAGAAACCGTAGTGCCTTTTACACCAAAGTTGTTGGTGTTGTTATTGATAAACTTGTTGTTGAACACCCGGCAACGGCTTCCGTTTTTAACGGATAGATCAGGAAGGTCGAAAACCAGCATTCCGCCTGTATTATTCTCTGAAAGGTTTTCGTAAACATCAGCGTCGGTTGAGTTTTCAATCTCAATACCGGCTACGTTATCATGCACGTGGTTTTTGCGAACGATGATATTTTTGCTTTGGCCCACATAAATACCTGCATCAGATGAGCCATATACTTCGCACTCCTCAATTAATACATTAGTGCAGCCTACAGGGTAGGTGCCGTACGAACCATTTTTGGTATCATGCAGGGCAGTCCAGCCCACTTTCACTCTTCTGAAAATTACGTTAGTGGCATCCTGCACTTTAATGCAATCGCCTTTGGCGTTAATCAACGTAAAGTCTTCCATTGTTATGCCATCAGCAGTTATGCGCAGGCCCTCAGCGCCATCCTTTTGAGTGGAGAAATTAAGGATGGTTTTGTCCTTGCCCTTTCCTTTAATGGTTACATTCTTTACACCATCCAACACCAATGGTCGGTTAAGAAAAAACTCTCCTTCACCTAATTCAATTACATCGCCCTCTTTGGCGTTTATGAATTTTTCCTGTAATTGTTTTTCAAATTCTTCGTTTACCGTACCTGCGGTTTTATTATTGCAGGCAGATAATGAGACTACTACTGCCAGAATTAAGAGAAGTTTTTTCATGAGAAGCGTGGTTTTGTTGGGCGAATATAATATCCGCCATTGAACGAAAAACATAAATTATATTTTGAATCAACTATAATTTTTTGAGTATGCCTACCAGCGAAAAAACCGCTCCTTTTTTATACGCCGTGCTTATTGGTTGTACCCCTAAAGGTAGAAGCATTGAACAACACGATATGCTGTTTGCGGCTGCTAATACAATGGAAGAATTAATCCCTGTAATAAAGAAGTTCTGGCATAAAGATAGCGCCAGGGACACGGCCCGCCTGGTTAAAAAACTTTTGCCCGGCATAGATGAAAAAGAATTGGAGAAGCAGCTGGAAAACAGCCTGGCCGGCAGGGATAAAGCACATATTGATGCCTGGATGCAGTTAGAGTATGCAGATGGCTATAGCATTAAACTGAGCCGCACAGCACCCGAAAACCAATTGCAGAAACTATACTTTATTAACCTGGGCGGCTATAAAGAGGGTGAGTTTGAAGAATTTCATAAAAAGCTATTTGTGGTAGCGAACACTCCTACCGAGGCCTTTAATTCCTTAAAGCAGCATCCTTTTATGCAGGAATATTCACCCGAAAGTTTAGGCAAAGGCGGAAGCGCCCACCTGGACGACCGGCACAAAATAGACTTTGAAGCCGATGATATATTCTGCGTTTCGGATGCACTGGAAGGCGGCTACCATATTGTTTTAGAAAAAACAGAAACGGTAGTGGAAAATGAAGGCATTATAGGCTACGTGCGGCTGGATTAACCTCTACTTAGGATGGTAAACCTTCTCGGCGCGTTTCATTACATCTTCCTTCTTTAAACTTATAACCCGTGTTTGTTGCTTGCTGAATAGCTCCATTTGGTCGTTATAGTGCGGGCTATCCACTCGCAGTGAGTTGCCAATAGGTTGCAACGCTTCAAGGCGCTCCACACCATTTTTATCAAATGCAGCTAACATGGTAAATGTATCGCCGTGGTCTGCTTTGTATTTTAAGCCGGCAAAGCTTTTAACCCGCTTTGGATACGATGGGCTCAACATATCCGGGAAGCCGCGCATAGGCAGGTCCTTATTGCCCCGTATATTGCGGTTGATAGTGCCCCATTCAACTTTAACCGTGCCATAATACTTACGCAACGTATCGCAGGCGCCGCGAAGCAGTTGAGCCATTTCCTCTTCGTTGGTTTGCAGGCCGCTTATAAAGCAATCATCGCTGCAACCATGGTTATCAAACAGAGGCAATAACACCAGGCCAATTAAAGTAGGTGCATATTCATGAATATCCGTTGAGCGGTTCCAGCTTTTTAAAATGCCGATTGGTTCAGCCAGATCAGGATACTTTTCAGCACTTAAATTAAACAGCGGTTGAAGTGATTCCACAAACTTGCCGGTGCGCGGAAAGGTTACATCAAACTTCATTTCCTTAAACTTCTCGAAAGAGAATTTCGGAGTAGCGTTTATATAGTCCAGCACACGTTCCGCACGCATATTGTTACCGGGGCGCTCATCGTCGTAGGCCGGCAATACTCTTGGGCAGTTGGCCCCTTCGCAGGTAGCCAAATGAGGTGAATTGTTGGTATTCATTACATAGCCGCATTCGGGGTTAAACACATGCGGCATATCTTTTAAAGGCACAAGGTCGGTCCACAAATCTTTGCTGGTATTGCCCGGCAACATACCGCTCCAGTTAAAGCTTTGGTCCTTACGGTCGGGCAGCATGCCGTGCTGTAAGTACATAATGTTATTATCCTTATCGGCATAAACAATATTGAACAGGCAGATGGAATGCACATTGATAGCATCCCAAAACTGGGCGTAGTTATGCGCTTTGTTCATGCGGTAAAGTTGCTCCCCTGCGCCAATAGACATATTGCCGGGAAAGCGGATAGAGTAGAACTCATTCTTTTTGCTGCTTTTAATGGTGCAGCCATATTTACTCCAATAGGTGGTGCGCTTAACAGGCAAAACGAACTTCCCTTTTTTACTAAGGTTTACTTTTAACCATACAGGGCGCTTTTCCAACTTTACCCATTGGCCGTCAAATTCGTAAAGCAGTTTCTTTTTAGGGTGCATTTTAAGGCGGTAAACATCCAGTTTATCGAAGTGGTTCCAGGTCATACCCCAGCCAAGGCTATCATTAACACCCATGGCTAAAGATGTACTACCCTGAAACATGGCGCCTTCCATATTGAGGCCTTCTTCAC
>CAZUHU010000301.1:0-3306 GCA_964620645.1 uncultured Chitinophaga sp. | reverse complement strand
AACAGCCCCTACCATTGTTAAGCTATCGGGTATGATGCGGTACGTTATGGCCGAAGCCGGTAAAGATTTTGTGCCTCTTGAAAAGGAGATAAGCTACCTGAGCGATTATATAGAGTTGCAGCGCATGCGGGCAGGCGAGGCGGTTAGTGTTTCCTATAATGTTTCGGGCGACCCTACAGGTAAAAAAATTGCTCCCCTGGTACTTATAGCGTTTATTGAGAATGCTTTTAAGTACGGTGTAAATGCCGAAGAGGACTCTGTAATAAAAGTGCAGATAGACATACATGGCAGCCAGATACATTTGGTAGTGTTTAACAATAAAGTAAAGGTGCGAAAGCCTATTGATGGCGGCGGCCTTGGTGTTGAAAATACCCGTGCAAGGTTGGAGTTGGTTTACCCCGGAAGGCACGTACTTACCATTAGCGATAATCCACGCGATTTTTTAGTTTCACTAATCATTAAATTGTAATGATTAAAGCGATTGCGGTGGACGATGAACCACCTGCCCTAAAAGTTATAGAGAATTTTTGCGCTAAGGTAGACTCTATTGAATTGGTGAAAACCTTTAATAAACCTACAGAGGCTTTGGCGCATTTGAAAAAATTTCCGGTGGATTTAATCTTTCTGGACATTCAGATGCCATCTATGACCGGGCTTGAGTTCCATAAAGCCATTGAGCAGAATACCATGGTGATTTTTACCACGGCTTATAGCGAATATGCGGTAGAGGGCTTTAACCTGCAGGCTATTGATTACCTGCTTAAGCCGTACACCTTGGAGCGTTTTCAGCAGGCTGTGGACAAGGCAAAGGAGTTTTACAATTACCAACACCAAAAGGAAAATACCCAGAATTACCTGTTCATAAGGGCTGATTATAGCCTGGTGAAGGTTAACATAGCAGATATACTGTATATAGAAGGGCTGGATGACTATCTTAAAATTCACCTGCCCGGTAAAAAGCCTTTAGTTGCCCGTATGACCATGAAGGCTATTATCGAAAAACTGCCGGGTAACGAGTTTATACGCGTTCACCGCTCGTTTATAGTGCCGCTTAGTAAAATAGAAAGTATTCGTAACAAGACGATTCAGCTTTCCGGCCAGGAGATACCTATAGGAACCAGTTACGAAGAGGAATTCTTTAAGCTGTTTAAGAAGTAGAGTTTGTTTACGGGCACATTTAGCCTGTTTACCTCTGTAAGGCCGGTTTTGCCTCGTTTAAATTCCTGTTTACCGCAATAATTAGTTTGGCCGTGGGCAATACCTGTCCTTTGTTTCCCGAAGGAAGGTTTTAGGTTTTTTCATCCCCTGTAAGGTTCCGTCATGGTTGGCTTGGCGGGCTTTACGTTGGGGTCAGGCTAAAGGCCTTCCGAAAATAAAATACCCCTAATGTTCAGACCATTTATTCATCCGGCTTAAAAGGTAGTGTAGCTGCCAGGCCCCACCCAACTTTACCGTACCTCTTAATTTTTTAATATACGGCTAATGCTAAACACGGTTTAGTGCTGCCGTATTTTTGTATTTTAGCCCTATGCAGCTTACCGCCCGGCTAGAACAGTTGATTGCTAAGGCAAAAAAAGTGACCGATGAGAACCAACGGTTGCGTTTGCGTGTTGTGGAATTGGAGGCTGAATTGGCTAATAACAGGCAAAAAATGGCCGAAGAGGCTAAAAAGAGCGAAGAATTAAGCGAAAAAATTAAAATTGTTAAGTTAGCGCAGAATATAGGTTCAGGTACCGGTGAAAACGCTGAGGTAACCGAACTTAAACGAAAAATTAACGAATACATAAAAGAGATAGATAATTGTATAGCGATGTTGAATGACTAGCATGGGTGAAAAAACGGAAACGGTTAACATCAATGTAATGATTGCAGAGAGGCTCTACCCGCTTAAAGTGGCTAAGGGCGATGAAGAAAAAGTGCGGAATGCAGTGCAACTGGTAAACGAAAAGATAAAACAATACCAGGCAATGTACGACGGCAAG
Source organism: uncultured Chitinophaga sp. (assembly GCA_964620645.1). Taxonomy (GTDB): domain Bacteria; phylum Bacteroidota; class Bacteroidia; order Chitinophagales; family LD1; genus Bog-950. The sequence continues at coordinate 1,324 of CAZUHU010000301.1, read as the reverse complement.
GATAAACAGGATTACCTTTCAATGTGCCTGCTGAATTTTGCTGTAGAAAGTGTAAATGCGCAATCACTTAATGTACAGGAACACCGTTTGCTGGAAGAAAAGATAAACCGCCTGGAAGAAACCCTTTCAGCGACTGTGAAATAAACCTTCCCCGTTCCCTATCCCCGTAGTATTTGTTAGTCATACACCGCTAAAGTGGTGTTAAGCCTTTTAAGGCCGGGCACTGTTTTAAGTAACTTATAGTATAACCTTACATCAACATAACAACCACATAAACCCCAACACAACCACATGGATAATACAATCATGATATTCATTGCAGTTGCGTGTGCTGTTGTTGCCCTTGTTATTGGTTTATTAGTAGGCCGCAGTATTACCCAAAAAAGTAACCGGGAAATAGAAAAGCAGGCTGAGGAAGAAGTTCAAAAGAAATTGAGCGAAGCCAAAGCCACTGCCGATAAACTGATAGAGGATGCCAAACGCACCAACGAGCAAATTAAGAAAGACAAGCAACTGGAAGCCAAAGAACATTTCCTGCAGCTAAAAAGTAAGCATGAGGCCGAAACTGCCGACCGCACTAAAAAAGCACAGGAAAAAGAAAACCAGGTAAAACAGTTGCAAAACGAGGTTAACCAGCGCAACAACGAAATTTCTAAAAAGGAAAAGGAGATTGACAGCCTGCGCGATAACCTGCATAAGCAGTTGGAACTGGTAAACACCAAAAAAGACCAGTTGGAGAAAAGCCACGAAATATTTGTTAGCAAGCTGGAACAGATAAGCGGACTGACAAAAGAAGATGCTAAAAAAGAACTGGTAGAAAGCATGAAGAAGGAAGCCGAAACTGAGGCCCTTTCTTACATGAAAACTGCTATGGACGAAGCTAAGTCTAAGGCTAACAAAGAGGCTAAGAAAATCATCATCCAGAGCATACAACGCACAGCGGCGGAGAACGCCATTGAAAACACCGTATCGGTATTTAACCTGGATAGTGATGAGCAAAAGGGCCAGATTATCGGCCGCGAAGGACGTAACATCCGTGCACTGGAAGCAGCTACCGGCTGCGAGTTTGTGGTGGATGATACCCCTGAGGCGATCATCATTTCGGGCTACGACCCAATACGCCGAGAAATTGCGCGCCTTAGCTTACAGCGCCTTGTAACCGACGGCCGTATACACCCTGCGCGTATTGAAGAGGTGGTAGCTAAAACCAAGAAACAATTAGAAGAACACATTTTAGAAATAGGCGAACGCACAGTAATTGACCTTGGCATACAGGGTATGCACCAGGAGTTGGTTCGTTTTGTGGGCCGTATGCGTTTCCGTT
>CAZUHU010000300.1:0-3328 GCA_964620645.1 uncultured Chitinophaga sp. | reverse complement strand
CGTTTCGGCACCGGCCAATACCGCGCACTTATTGCTACCGATATCATTGCCCGTGGTTTGGATATTGCAGAAGTATCGCACGTTATAAATTTTGATGTGCCTGAAGAAGCGGAAAACTATATACACCGCATTGGCCGTACGGGCCGCGCTGATGCCAGGGGCAATGCAATAACCTTTATAACCGAGCGTGAAGCCGCTGCAATAGAGGCAATAGAAAAGTTAATGAATACCCAGGTGCCGCGCTTGGATTTACCTGAAGAACTGGAGATTTCTGACGTGCTTACCAAGGACGAGTTACCGCAGTTGGATACCATGAACGTACAGGATAAGATTAAGCGGAAAGCGCCTACAGGTGCCGCGTTCCATCAAAAGCTGGCCAAAAATCAAAAGGTAAACTTCCACCTTACACGTGCTGAAAAGCTGAAGTTAAAATACGGCAAGCCTAAAACGCGTGGACAAAAACCTCCCAGAAAGAAAAAGTAGATTAGCCTAAACCTGCCAGGCAATTAATCCATTCACTTCTTCAACACTCAAAGGTTTTACCTCATTTAACCCCGTTGGGGCAAACCTGTTTTTCAGGAATGTAATGGATGGTTCAATCCAGGCCTTGCTTTCCTCAGTCAGGTTATCAATAAGCACACTTATTTGATAAAGGGTAGTCAGCTGTTCAAAAAATGGTTTTGCGCTGGCCTCCATTTCATCCTGGGGTAGTGTTTTTAAGCGCTCTGCAAACGTTTTCAATTCCAGCAATCCTTTACGCAGAAAGTCGCCATGCATCCCGCTGCTGCCGGCGCTGCGTTCAATTTCTGCACTAATGGCATCAAAGCCTTCACTCTTGAAAAAGGCGCGCAGCATATCCAGCACTATTATGTTTCCGCTGCCTTCCCATATGGGCAGCACCATTACATCGCGCATAATTTTAGGCAATACGCCATCTTCAATATATCCCAGGCCGCCCATCAACTCCATACTTTCACGCGTAATGTAAACGCCGGTTTCAGCGCTCCATTTCTTGGTCATAGGATTTATAATGCGGAACAGTTGTGCCTCTTTCTTATCCCCGTTATCCGCCTTATCTAACGATTCAATAGCCCGCCACACCAAATAAAAGTTAGCCACATTAAGCGCTCCCAACTCCGTTAGCTTAGTGCGGATTAGGGCATGCTCCAACGCGGGTTTGCCAAATGTTTTGCGTGCATTTAAAAACTGGTAAGCCTCAATTAATGCCCTGCGCGATGCTGCCAATGCTGCTACTGAATTATACAAGCGGCTCAGGTTCACCATCTCCACCATCACCTTAAAGCCTTCAAACTCCTTGCCTACCATTTTGCCCCTGGTATCGCGCAAAATACATTCCGCACTTGCCATGCTCCTTACACCCAACTTATCTTTAAGGCGTATTACTTCCATATAGTTGCGGGTGCCATCCGGTAGCGGATTTTCTATCATAAAAATGGAAAGCCCTTTAGTGCCCTTTACATCATTATCCGTGCGCGCCAGGGCAAAAATCAATTGTGCATTTGCATTACTGCAAAACCACTTCTCGCCGTTTAAGGCATATACATCATCCTGCTGATGTTCAGCAACTGTAATGTTCGCACCTACATCGCTACCGCCGGTTTTTTCGGTAAGGAACATCGCTCCTGTGTAAAGCTCTTCTGCTTTGTCGGTGGCTATATGTGGCAGTAAGCGTGCCTTATCCTCCTGCCTGCAGAACAAATCAATCAAACGGGCAACGCCGTCAGTCATACACAGCGGGCAATACTGTCCGCTCTCGCTCATGGCGTACAGGTAGCCTGTGCTAAACCCAAGGCGGTGACCTTCGCGGTTGAATTTACTGCGAAGAGAAGGTTCCCACTTAACGCGGAACATCTCGCTTTTAACGGCAATATCCATTAACTGCCAATAAGCAGGATGAAAACGTATTTCATCGATATTCTCGCCCGTAAAATTACGCTTTACCAACTCCGGACCTTTCTTATCTGCCAGCAACGATAGTTCATTCATTATACCCGCAGCCTGTGTGCCGGTGTATTGCAGTTTATCCTGCATGTAGGTAAGCCCTTCAGCAGAAATATTATTCTTCAAATAGTTTTGCAGTATCTTATCGCTGTTATAAAAGTTTGCGCTTAAGCGATAAGCATTTTCCAGCACCTTGTTCTTTTGCTGGGGGTAAACAGGGGGTGTCTTTATGTTCATCTCCATCATCAAATATTATGTTTCAAATTTAAAACTCCTTTTATAGCTATCTGCTTTTTAACGCCTCGTAAATCCTCTCAAAAACAGGTGTTGATACATTTAGATCCTTTCCCTTTTTAACAACATACCCTGTTATAGAATCTACTTCTGTTAGCCCACCCTTCAAAAAGTCACTGCTCATACTGGTTCGGGTCTCGGGCTTGGCTTCATAAAGGGTGGCAAGCGTTTTCTCCCGGGCATTTGCGCCAAAATCTATTTCCAATCCCGCTGCGACAGCAAGCACCTCATCGATCAAACTGTTCAAAAGTTCCATACCGTATTCATGCTGCCTTAGTTCACCCAGTGTAAGATTTAAATACGATGTAACACTTGCCACGGTACTGATAAATACATATTTGATCCATACTATTCGTTGGATGTTTGAATGTAAGCGAGCATCCAAACCAGCCTGCTTTAGTAAAAATTCAAAATCTTTAAGGCGCTCCGCGTTGCCCAGTTGTGAGCCAAAGTTAATCACCCGGCTTACTCCTGTTTCTTTAATCAGTCCCGGCTCGCTTAAACGGCCCACAAGGTAAGCGCATCCCTCCCACACCTCATTTTCAGGGTAAACAGCATTGATCTTTTCTCCGCTATCTACCCCGTTCAATAAAGGTAAAATCACCGTCCCCGGCCCTACGCAGCCCTGCACATCAGCAAGTAATCCAGGTAAACTATAGGATTTGCAGCTTACCAGCAGGTAATCAACCTCGCCAATTTCAGCACTGTTATGTGAAGCTTTTTTCGGAAAGGCCGTAAACTTTCCGTGCATCGTATCAAGCGTAAGCCCTTTCTGTTTAATGGCAAGTTCATTTTCGCCGCGCACAACAAAATAAACTTCAGCTTCAGTTTTATGATGGTAATAATGCGCCAACAAACCTCCGAAATAGCCTCCAACTCCTCCTATTCCGGCCACAGCTATTTTTGTCATGCTGCAATTTACGGAATTGTATGTTTAAATGCCGGTGCCAATAAAAAAGGCCCTCGATATCGAGAGCCTTTAATTTTCTAATTAAATGTACCGCTTAGCGCGCTACACTTACACTTCTCTTTTCGCGGATAACGGTAACTTTTACCTGGCCCGGATAAACCA
>CAZUHU010000299.1:0-3329 GCA_964620645.1 uncultured Chitinophaga sp. | reverse complement strand
CCTATTGCAATTGGAAAAACCCGAAGCATTTAAACACTGTACTTTTTTTGTTATCGGCAAGCCTTATTTACTTCGTTATTATTGGTATTTGTACGCCGGTAGCAGGCAACCTGGTAAGGTATAAAGCCCCCCTGCTCCCTATCTTTTTATTCGCTTTCCTGGTATTTGCAGATATCAAAAGGCCACTGTTGCCTAAAATTTTAAGCTAGTACTTCTTACTACGGAAAATTGTAAACAGCATACGGATGCCTAACACATTTGCCAGTATGAAACCCAGCCCTCCCGGAATGGAAATATGCTGATACAACGGTGGAAATTTTACAGCAATTAATATGGCTGAGGCCATTAGTATGGCGCCAATAATAAAACCGCCCGTAATGCGGTTGCTGGCTAAATCAATTTTATTGGTTAGCTCATCAAGGCCTTCGTGTTCAATTCCGATTTTAACCTCTCCCTTTTTCAGCTTGCCGATTATATCCCTTATATCTCTGGGGAAATTTTCCATCAGCGATAAGGTATCGCGCGCAGAGGAGAAGAACCGCTTTAGGATGGCCATAGGGCTGAACTCATCCTGCAGGGTTTTGTTGATATGCGGTGTAAGTTCTTCTATAATGTTAAGGTTAGGGTCTAACCTGTGGCCCACACCCTCAATAGTTACCAGGCACTTCGATAGCAGAAAATAATCTGGAGGCATTTTTATGGTGTATTTATTCACCAAACCCAACAAGCGGTTAAACAGGTCGCTCATGTTCATTTTATCTGCCGGTAACGCATGGTAATCGTTTATCAGGTCTTCCACCTCGTAATCAAAAGTTTTGTTGCCTTCAAATTGCTGGCTCACCGCTATATTCTTCAGGCCCCAAATCAATGTTTTAGAGTCCTTGGCAGTTACCCCGTAAACTATATCAGCAAAAAACTCCACATCGGATTTAAGCACAGTGCCCATCATGCCAAAATCAATAAAGCACACCTTGTTATCTGGCATGGCAAAAAGATTACCGGGGTGAGGATCGGCATGAAAGAAACCGTGCTGAAAAATCTGTTCAAACAAAGCGAACATGCCGTTCTTGGCCAGTTCATGTCCGCTGGCATTAATGCGCTTTAGACCCTCAACATCATACGGGTGCACCCCATCAATAAACTCCATGGTCAGTAACTTACGCGTGGTATATTGCGGGTAATATTTGGGCACGTAAACCAGTTGGCTGCCTTCGAAATTGCCGGCAAAGCGCTGCAGGTTGTAGCCTTCGTGGGTTAAGTCCACTTCTTTATGTATTGCTGTATCAAATGCCCTTACTATACCTACAGGGTCCAGGTTGGCCATATAGCCCCGCTCTTCCATTTTGCGGGCTATGTATTTCATAATTAAAATGTCCAGCTCAATTTTCTCAAGTATATCGGGCCGGCGCACCTTTAAAACCACTTTACTTCCATCCTTAAGTTTGGCAAGATGCACCTGTGCTATGGAAGCGCTGGCGAAAGGTTCCAGGGAAAAGCTTGTAAACACTTCCTCTATGGGTTTGCCTATTTCTTCTTCTATGATGGCTTTGGCCTCCTCCCCGGGAAAAGGCGGGACATGCGTTTGCAGTTTTTCAAACTCTGACACCAGTTCCAATGGTATTACATCGGGGCGGTTACTTAAAATCTGGGCCAGTTTAATATAGGTGGTACCAAGTTCTTCCACCGCCATTCTTATCCTCTCCCACTTTGTGTGCTTGTGGATGTTTTCAACCACCTGGTGCGGCAAAATAGACTCCACAACTCTTGCACCCCAGGAAACGCCGGCGTCCGCCAGTAAATCCTGGAAGCCGTATTTCACTAAAATGCCGATAATCTGGCGGTAACGCCTTAGCAGCCTGAAGTCTAGTCCGAACATTATATTACCAAATAAACCTGTTTGCCTTTTGCTCCTTAATGACCTATGTCATTCGTGGGGCTGTTTAAAATTATAGTCCACTATACACTACTATGTGCGAAGTGAATACCCCGCTAAAAATACAAATATGGAATCTTATTACGTTTTTTGAGGAACAATGCCCCTTTTATGTGGATGCAGGTAAAGAAAAGAGTAAAGCGATTGCCGGCTATAATACGTAACCCTTATTTTATAGTGGGCACTCTTTTTCTATCGTGGATGCTTTTTTTAGACGAGAACAACCTGATTAACCAGTACCGTAAATACAGCGAGTTAAAAAGCCTTGAGGAAAAGAAGCGTTATTATGCCGAGCAGACCCAACAGACTGAAAAGGAATTGGATGAACTTACCAGCAGCAAACTAACCCAGGAAAAATTTGCCCGCGAACATTACTGGATGAAGCGCGACAGCGAGGATGTATATGTTATTGTAAAAGCCGCGGAGTAGTTTCTCCGGTTATCTTTCCTTGTTTTACGCCGCCACAATTGCCAAACAAAAATTGCCATTTCTGTTTAGTTATCCTTTCTTCGTTTTATGATTTTAAGCCTAACACCCGAGCGTTTTCCGGATTATGAATTGATTGACTGCGGTAATTTTCTGAAACTGGAACGCTTTGGCAACTTTATTACTATACGCCCCGAGCCGCAGGCCGTTTGGGATAGCAGCCTTAGCATGGCTGAATGGGAAAAACGCGCCCATGTTAAGTTTGTACCTAAAAGCAGCAGCAGCGGCGATTGGAAGAAGCTGAAGCAAATGCCCGACCAATGGACGATCAATTACGAAACCTCAACAGGCAATGCTATAAAAATGAGGCTGGGGCTAACGTCCTTTAAACACGTGGGTGTTTTTCCTGAACAGGCTGTAAACTGGGATTACATTGCACAATCTATAGCCGGCATGAAAATCGGTTCACCACGTTTTTTGAATCTTTTTGCTTACACAGGCGGGGCATCGCTTGCGGCACGTGCAGGGGGAGCAGAAACCTATCACCTGGACTCCATTAAGCAGGTTGTAAGCTGGGCAAAAGAAAACATGGAGTTAAGTAAGCTGGATAACATCCGCTGGATAGTGGAGGATGCGCTAAAGTTTGCTAAACGCGAGGTTAAACGCGGTAGTAAGTATAACGGCATTATACTTGACCCACCCGCCTACGGCCATGGCCCCGCAGGCGAAAAATGGAAACTGGAAGACAGCATGAATGAATTGATGAAAAATGTGCTGCAACTGCTGGATGAAAAGCAGCACTTCCTTATTTTGAATGCTTACTCGCTGGGCTTTTCCTCTCTTATATTGGAAAACCTGGTTAAGAATAATTTTAATCCCAAAAACCTGGAAGTAGGCGAGCTTTACTTACAGGATAGCTTTAAAAAGAAACTACCACTTGGCGCTTTTGCCAGGTTCCGCAGTAAGTAGC
>CAZUHU010000298.1:0-3335 GCA_964620645.1 uncultured Chitinophaga sp. | reverse complement strand
AGGCTATCGGTTGGCGCACTTGCAAAGGGCGCGTATGTATGGCAACTGAGCGATGTTAGCGGTGCGGTAAGCCGCGGTAAGTTTGTTAAGGAGTAGGGTCGCACCACCCAAACTAAGAAAGAGGCTTTTGTCATCCTGAGCATGTGGAAGGATACGACCCCCTCCGACGATTTTTTCTGCAGAAAAAATCTTTCTCGTCCCCCTATTGCTGCACTATGGCTGCCCGCGAGGGGGACAGTTTTAGCCCTCACTTATTCAGGGCTTATTCTAGTAACTAATTGATTTAGGGGAATGAAGAGGTGGAGTCGTTTCGCTTCAAAAGCAAAAAGCAAATATGTTAAATAAGGGCTGCTTTTGCCACCAAAAGTACCAACATGGCAGGGAAAGTTTGGAGTAGTTTTTCGGGCCGTTAAAGGCCGCCCTTCGGCTTTGTTGCTATATTCGCGCTCCAACCACAGGAGTGTAGCGGATTCATTCAAAATTCCACATTCCAAAATCTGAAATCTCGATATGCCACGCGACAACTCCATTAAATCCGTGCTGATAATAGGCTCGGGACCCATTATTATAGGCCAGGCTTGCGAATTTGACTATAGCGGCAGCCAGGCAGCCCGCAGTCTTCGTGAGGAAGGCATAGAGGTAACCCTGCTGAACAGCAACCCCGCCACTATTATGACGGACCCCGTGGTGGCCGATAATGTTTACCTGCGCCCCATAAGTATTGAAAGCATAGTTGCCATACTGGAAGAAATGAAGGCCAACGGCAAACCTATTGACAGTGTGTTGCCTACCATGGGCGGCCAAACGGCGCTTAACCTGTGTATGGAAGCTTACGAACTTGGCCTGTGGGAAAAGCATGGTGTTAAGGTGTTAGGGGCAGATTTTAAAGCCATTGAAACTACGGAGAACCGCGAGGCCTTCCGCAAGTTTATGTACGACCTTGGCATACAGGTGGCGCCATCGTATGTAGCTAATAGCTTTTTGGAAGGTAAGGAAGCTGCGCAGAAAATCGGGTTTCCGTTGGTTATACGTCCGAGCTACACCTTAGGCGGAACCGGTGGCAGCTTTGTACACACCAAAGAAGAGTTTGATGAAAAACTGCAGCGCGGTTTAAGCGCTTCGCCTACACACGAAGTGCTGATTGAAAAGGCAGTGTTAGGCTGGAAGGAGTTTGAGTTGGAAGTAATGCGCGATGTGAAAGACAACTTTGTGGTGATATGCACCGTGGAGAACTTTGACCCTATGGGCATACACACGGGCGATAGCATTACCGTTGCCCCTGCCATGACACTGAGCGATACCGCTTACCAAAAAATGCGCGAATACGCCAAGCGCATGATTAAAGAGATTGGCACTTTTGCGGGTGGTTGCAACGTACAGTTTGCGCTGGACCCGGTTACAGAGGATATTATTTCGGTAGAGATGAACCCGCGTGTTAGCCGTTCATCGGCACTGGCCAGCAAGGCAACGGGTTACCCTATTGCCAAAATTGCCGCTAAGCTGGCTATAGGCTATACCCTGGATGAACTGAAGAACCAAATCACTAAAACTACTTCAGCGTTTTTTGAGCCCTCGTTAGATTACGTGATTGTGAAGATACCGCGCTGGAACTTTGACAAGTTTGCCGGCGGAGATGATACGCTTGGCTTGCAGATGAAGAGCGTGGGTGAGGTAATGGGTATAGGCCGCAGTTTTCAGGAAGCGTTGCAGAAGGCCTGCCAGAGTTTGGAGAATGGCCGCATAGGCATAGGCGCCGACGGTAAGCAGTGGGTTAGCACTGATGATATGCTGCAAGGCATTAAAACCCCAAGCTGGGACCGCCTGTTCCGCATTTATGATGCGTTGAAACTGGGCGTGCCTGTAAAAACCATACAGGATATTACGCGCATTGACCCCTGGTTTATTAACCAGATAGTGGAACTGGTGGATATGGAGAAGAAGGTGCGCAAACTGCAACTGCGCAATATTGATAAGGCCCTTATGTGCGAGCTGAAGGAAAAAGGCTTTAGCGATGCGCAAATTGCCTGGATGACGCAAAGCAGCGAGGACGAGGTATATAATTACCGTACTAAAGAATTAGGCATACGCCGCGTTTATAAACTGGTTGATACCTGTGCTGCGGAATTTGAAGCCAAAACGCCTTACTATTATTCATCATTTGATGCTACTAACGAAAGTGTAAGCAGTGGCAAAAAGAAAGTGATAGTGCTGGGTAGCGGGCCTAACCGTATTGGTCAGGGTATTGAATTTGACTATTGCTGCGTGCATGGTGTGTTAGCTATTAAAGAAGCAGGCTACGAAGCTATAATGATGAACTGCAACCCGGAAACGGTAAGTACCGACCCGGACATTGCTGATAAGCTTTACTTTGAACCGGTGTTTTGGGAACACCTGCGTGAGTTGATTGAACACGAGAAACCCGAAGGTGTAATTGTGCAGTTAGGCGGCCAAACGGCTTTGAAGCTCTCAAAGAACTTACATGAGGCAGGCGTAAAAATTATAGGCACCAGTTACGATAATATGGATATTGCCGAGGACCGTGAGCGCTTTAGCGATATGCTGAAGGAACTGGGCATACCTTACCCTAACTACGGTGCTGCGCGTAATGCTGAAGAAGCCATTGAGGTGGCGCACAAAGTGGGTTACCCGGTGTTAGTTCGCCCAAGTTATGTGTTAGGCGGGCAGCGCATGCGTATTGTAATTAACGATGAAGAGTTGACGGAAAGTGTGGTGAAGATTTTGAAGCACTTCCCCGATAACAATATATTGATTGACCACTTTCTTGACCGTGCTGAAGAAGCCGAGATTGACGCTATATACGATGGCGAGCAAGTAGAGGTGATGGGCATAATGGAACATATTGAGCCGGCCGGTATACACAGCGGCGATAGTAATGCGGTTCTTCCTTCTTACAACTTAAGTGAGAATGTGCTTTCGCAAATGCGCGATTACACGGATAAGATTGCACGCGCCCTGGATATTCGCGGTTTGATCAACATACAGTTTGCTATTAAGAATGAAACGGTGTATGTGATTGAAGCTAACCCGCGTGCATCGCGCACTACGCCGTTTATCTGCAAAGCTTACAACATACCTTACCTGAATTATGCCACTAAGGTTATGTTGGGCGTAAACAAGCTGAAGGACTTTAAATACTATAAGCGCCTGGTAGGTTATGCTATTAAGGAGCCTGTATTCAGCTTTGATAAATTCCCCGGTGTTAGCCGCGAGCTTGGCCCTGAGATGAAATCTACAGGCGAAGCCATCCGCTTTATTAAAGACCTTTACGACCCTTACTTCCGCGACCTGTTTAAGAAGAAGAGTATGTTTTTGAG
>CAZUHU010000297.1:0-3378 GCA_964620645.1 uncultured Chitinophaga sp. | reverse complement strand
CTGCTTTCGTCATCAACACCGCCTCCAATTACTACGGCATCAAACATTTCTTCATCGAAAGATTGTATGGCATCACTATTGGAAAAAACGCCTTTAGCCATATAGCCCTCCATTTCCAAGAGAGATAGTATTTTATTCATAATAGATTGATTGCGGCCAATTACCAGTATTTTTTTCTTGTGGTTCATATGCTTAACGGAATTGAAGGTAAATTGACCTGAATACTAAGGGTGCGGCTGAAGCTGGTGGTTACATAACTAAAAATAAAGCTGCATAAACTATGGGGTTTGTTTGTGCCTTAGCCTTTCAAACTATGCTCCTTCATTAACTCCAAACCGTAATCTCTCATTATCGCTACAATCTCGGCGGCGCGTTTGCCTTTTGGGGTAATGGAGTATTCGGTTTTAGGAGGCACAGTGGCATAAATCTTCTTATCAATAAAACCATCCTCTTCTAACTCTTTAAGCGATGTAGTGAGCATTTTTTGCGTAATGTGGGGTATGTCTTTTTGCAACTCCGTATAACGCATTACCTTATCTTTTAGCCGCCATATGATAGGCATTTTCCAGAGGCCGCCTATTCTATCCAGCACAAAATCTACAGGGCTGTAATACACTTTGTTTTTGTAAATGAAATCTCCCATAAAACAGGTTACATACTTTTTTGTGCGTTACGCCCTCTTTTCATCGCTACATGGTTTCGTTGGCTAACTGCTGCAAGTTTGCTGTCGCAAAGTATTTATTCAGTCAATCAAATCTAAAATACATGAAAAATTTTTTCTCAACAGTGCTTTTGCTTTTAGTTATTATGTATTCGAAAGCACAGCACAACGCAGGTAATAACGGTAAGATATTACTTATTGCTTCTAATCCTTCAGTTAACAAACAAACCGGTTGGCCTATTGGCGTATGGTATGCAGAAGTATCGCATCCGTATTGGGAATTTTCGGAAGCCGGTTATACCGTTGATATTGCATCACCCGATGGCGGCGAAATAAAATTTGACGGTTTCAGCGACCCTGAAGACGCCAGCCGGTATGCCGCATTTGATTATATCTCGCTGGGCTTTAAAAAGGACTCTGCAAAAATGGCGCAGTGCAGAAACACCCTGAAGTTGGCAGAAGTAAATCCAAATAACTACAAAGCCATATTTGTTTGCGGCGGACAGGGCCCCATGTACACGTTTTACGAAAATACGGCGCTGCAAAAATTCTTTGCTGATTTTTATGAAACAGGGAAGCCCACAGCGGCTATTTGCCATGGTACCTGCCTGCTGCTGAAAACAAAATTGAGTAACGGGAAGTTTTTAGTGGAGGGGAAAAAGTGGACCGGCTTTGCTAACAACGAAGAGAACTATGCCGACGCTTACGTGGGCCAAAAAATTCAACCGTTTAGAATTGAAGATGAAGCGCGCAAAATGCCCAATACCAAATTTGAAGTGGCGCCAATGTTTGAGGCGCACGCGGTAAAAGATGGAAACTTAATTACGGGCCAACAGCAAAATTCAGGTGGCGCCGCGGCACGCCTTGTTATAGAAGCGCTTGAGAAAGATAAAAGCCGCTATCCCACTTACCTATTGGTGCATGGCGCTTGGGCGGATGAGAGTGCCTGGGGCTTTGTGCGCAATCAATTAGCAATTAATGCCAATGTGGTTGTAGTAAACTTACCTGCGCATGGTGCCGATAACACTTACGGAGCCGGGATTGGTTTGAATGATTATGTAAAAGCAGTAACCGATGCTGTTAACCAACAAAGCGGTAAAGTGATTTTAGTAGGCCATAGCATGGCAGGGCAAATCATTTCGCAAGTTGCCGAGAACGTTCCGGATAAAATTGATAAGCTGATTTACGTAAGCGCGTACCTGCCTGCAAACGGCGAAAGCGTGTCAGGTATCACCAATAAATTTTTAAATAACAAGCCTGTTGAAGTTTTTGAGTTCAACAACGATAACTCCCTGGTAAGTATAAAAAAGGATGCATTGGCAAACGTGGTTTGTTCCGATTGTCCGCAATACATGAAGGATATTCTTGTAAAATATCATCGCGCAGAACCTACCAAGGCCTTGAACGACAACGTAATTCTTACTTCAAAGTTTATGGGGGTGCCAAAATATTACATCAGCACCAAGAATGATTATGCAGTGCCATATGCTTTACAGCAACAGATGATTAAAAGCAACGGCACCGTTAAAAAGGTTTTTGAGATGAATACTTCGCACCTGCCATTTGTGGTGCAGCCGCAGGAGTTTATCAATATACTAACTTCTATAAAGTAACATGAAGAAGCTGGTGATAGCCGTAGCTGTTTTTTGTTTTACAAAAATGGTTACGGCTCAACTTTCTGAAAGCGATACTGCCCGCTGGCAGTTTAGTTCATCGGTAACCGGTATGTTGGCAAAAGGCAATTTGGAGAGATTCATACTTACCACCGATGCCAATGTGAGCCACGTGTCAAGGAATAAATTATTTGGCTTTAGCAGCGGCAACCGTTATTCTTTTGGAACCTTCGGAAAGTATAGAACCGAGAACAACGTAATGTCGCGTAACTTTATATATCTATTGCCTGAAAAGCGCTTCTATCCTTATATCATGCTTTGGCTCACCCGGCATGAGCAGCAGCAGCTAAACTTCCGGTATCAGGTAGGTGCAGGTGGAACCGCCGTAGCTTTGCGAAAGAAGGAACAGCTTATTAAAGTTAGTTTGACAATTACATACGAGGATAATTATTTCCGGCAGAGTAACTTGACATACCTGGGCGATACCGCACAAAAGAAATACGATACATGGCGGGCAACTGTTCGTTTGTTTGGTCGGCACAGGTTTGCAAAAAATATTGTTGAACTGTATTACGAAGCGTGGTTTCAGCAATCGTTAACTAATATTCGCAACTGGCGGGTGTTTGTTGAAGGCGGATTGAATGTGAAAGTATATAAAGGTTTATCCGTAAAAAGTTTTGTGAACTATGAATACCAAACGGTGCACATACAAAAACTTAAACCGGGTGATGTTTTGTTCAACTTCGGGGTTAACTATAAATGGGTTTCTAAAAATTGAAACACAGCAAAATGAAAATAGCCTGGATAGGTAATGGAAACGTAGCTTGTGCATTGGCAAAAGAGTAGCTGCGTGATCTGCTAATCTTTGAGCATAGTCTTCGGTGAAGCCCTTATAGGGTGCCGTCCTTTTGACTTTGAATTATGTAAACGTAAAAGGGCATAAAGCAAAAAAGGCCTGACGTTTAAGTCAAGCCTTTTGTTGCGGACCGGACGGGACTCGAATATTCAAAATTGTTTTTTATATTAAATTGAATTTCAGAAATTTAATTTTTCATTTATTTAGTCAAAACTTGCCCCATTTTTTAAAATACTTGCCCCTATTAT
>CAZUHU010000296.1:0-3433 GCA_964620645.1 uncultured Chitinophaga sp. | reverse complement strand
GAGGCTACTTTTTGCTTCCACCATTCGGCATCCTTTGTTCCCAGGCAGGTAATCAGTTCATTTTTCTCAGCGTCTTCTTGTTGCAGGGCAGTAATTTGTGCCGGCGTAATCTGTTTTAGTTTGGCTGCCGGTATTTTATCCGGCTCTAAAAAGGCATTGGCAAAAACTGCAGCATCCGGCCACTCATGTTTGCCATTCCATTCTACCAGGTAGTGGGGGTATGGGCTGCCTTGTAACATTTGGTGTAACTGCAACACATTGGAGTAGTTCATATCGTGCGTGCCCGCAATGCCTAAAAATGTAAGTGGGTGTTTAAGCCCTTCAAGGTTGGCGCTTTGCCCGCAGTAAACCACATGGGTAACATTGCCGATAGTAATTGCCGCCTTTATAGCTGCAATGGCACCACCGCTAAAGCCGGCAAAACAAATGCGCTCCTTCTTAATATGGTAAATGCTTTGAAGCGCACTAAGCAAATGTGCGGCAATGGCATTTACAGCCTGTATATCCATACCGTTTTTAGAACTGTTGGAACCGGCCAGTATAAAGTGGTATTTATCCGCCAGTGCTTTATACTTTTCAATGGGCACTGTTCCGTCACCATGGGGATCGAAAAAAACAATCAAAGGAAAATTAGCGGTGTCATTATATCCCATGGGTAGGTATAGAGCATAGCTTTCGGCCGGAAAGTCCTTTACCGGCACGCTTGTTATTACTTTGCCTTGTTCAGGGGCAGGTGCAGCCACCGCTGGCTTTGGTTGCTCCATGTTTGAAGTAACAGGTACAGGCGGGGTAGAGGGGGAGGAACAGGAAAAAAGGAAAAAAAGTGGAGATAGAGCGCTGAACAGGATCTTCATGCGCCAACGTTAGCGGAAAATTTTAAGAATACCGCTGCTCATAAAGCTGTTGTCATGTTCGGCATCAAAGGCGCGCACTTTATAGCTTCCGGGGTCGTAAAAAATAACATCCACCCAGGCATAGTTCCAACCCTTGTTAATAGGTTGCTGAATGTCCTTCAAATAAATCTCGCTGCCATCGGGTTGTACGCTGTATAGTTTGTAAAGGATGTTGGATGTATTCAGGCTGTCCGCGGTTTCTACCAAAAAAGCGATGGTTCCGCCCTCGGCGCTAACGTTAAATTCGTTAGAAGGGCTTTGGCAACGCCCGTCTTCCTTCACCTCCACACAAAACTTAAGGGTAGTTTGTGCATAGCAAAATACTGAAAATGAGGTGAAAACAAGCAGAAGTAGGGTCCGGATAGAATTCATGCGCTGTTAAAGATACCGTTTAAGCCATCACTTGTCAAATACAGGGCCAAAAGTATTGGCTGTTTACACATAAATGGCTATTTATGCCTCTATATTAAATAATTGTAATGGCGACTAAAAAGAAAAATGCGCTAAAAAAATCAAGCATTTTAACCGAAGAAGACAGAGCTTTTTTCCAATCTTACATCAACAATCCTTCCCCCACAGGATTTGAAGCAGAAGGCCAAAAGCTGTGGTTAGCATATCTTAAACCGGCTATTGATAAATACGAAGTAGATAACTACGGCACCGTATTCGGAGTAATTAACCCTGAAGCGAAGTTTAAAGTAGCTATCGAAGCTCATGCCGATGAGATTTCGTGGTTTGTTTCTTATATAAATGAAAGCGGCTTAATATACGTAAAACGCAATGGTGGTAGCGATCACCAGATTGCACCTTCTAAGCGTGTTTGGATACATACCCGTGATGGCAAAAAGATACCCGCTGTGTTCGGGTGGCCTGCCATACATACCCGTAAAGATGGTAAAGAGCAAACCCCTCAGGTAACCAATATATTTCTGGATTGCGGCTGCACTACTAAAAAAGAAGTGGAAGATTTAGGGGTGCATGTTGGCTGCGTTATCACTTACCAGGATGAGTTTTTTGTATTAAACGACCGCTACTTCGGCGGCCGCGCCCTTGATAACCGTGCAGGTGGCTTTATTATAGCCAAAGTGGCCCGCATGCTTAAGGAAAACAAGAAGAAGCTACCTTTTGCTTTATACATTGTAAATAGTGTTCAGGAGGAAGTTGGCTTGCGCGGCGCTGAAATGGCTGCTCATACCATTCACCCTGATTGTGCTATTATAACCGACGTATGCCACGATACTACCACCCCTATGATTGATAAGTTGGTAGAGGGCGATTATTCAGCCGGTAAAGGCCCTGTGTTAACAGTAGGCCCTGCGGTGCACAATAAACTGTTGGACTTTATCATTCAAACTGCCGATAACAACAAGATACCTTACCAGATTGATGCTGCTTCGCGTTCAACCGGTACGGATACTGATGCTTTTGCCTATTCGCGCGGTGGTGTGCCATCAGCGCTCATTTCATTGCCGTTGCGTTACATGCATACAACTGTTGAAATGGTTTCTATAGATGATGTAGAGAATGTAGTTCGCCTTATTTACCAAAGCCTGCTGAATCTTACACCTAAGTTCAATTTCAAATACCTATAGTTAGGTAGCTGTTATCCTAAATCGGGTAGCGCAGTCCCTTTTTCGTAAATGTGGAAGCACATGCCGTACGGGTCTGTAAACATTATGCTGCCCGGCGAATATTCCTCGCGCACCGTGCAGCCCTTTGCTTCCAGTAAGCGGCGCGCCTCTTTTATATCATCAACCGCATATTCAAAAAAGGTGGCGTAAGCCTGGTTAGCAGCGTCGGCAATGAAGTAAAATCTATCGCCCTTTTTAAACTTTGATTCAACTGGTGTATACTTAATCAATTCCCAGCCCAGCACATCCCGGTAAAAGGAAATAGAGTTTTCATAATCTTTTACGTTTATGGCAATATGGTCGCTTGGTCTGAATTCCATGGTGTTAATCTTTATATTAAATACGGAAAAAGCAAGCATTTATGATGAAGCCCGGCCTTAATTGTGGTCTGCGGTGTTTCAATGCTGCACTATTATTTGAATGCTGTTTGATGCAAGTCCATTGGCAGTAACTATTGCTAGGTAATTATTGGGCGGCAGGGCGCTTAAGTCTAACTCAATATTGTTTCCATCTACGGGCATGGTCATTATGGCAATTCCGCTCATATCAAAAATCTGTATAGTACCGGGGGCACTGGTGTAATTTACGGTTAACGGCCCTGTGGTAGGGTTAGGAAAAACTGCATGAATTACCGGCGCATTTTTCACCTTGTTCTTTGAGCGGTATCTGTAAAGCAATGTTCCGGCGCCAATCAATAACAATATGGCCACCCCGCCGTACATGGCTACTTCTTTAACTTGTTCCTTTGTTTTAAGATGTTCAACAACCTCCGTAGGTAAATTCATTTTGCCCGGGGTGGTTAACAGGAATAAGCTATCAGTGGCAAAGGAAATCTCTATTTCGCGGGTGTCATCAGCTGAGGCCAGGTTTGGTGACTTATATACCAGGTTATAAAATGCCTGCACATGT
>CAZUHU010000295.1:0-3502 GCA_964620645.1 uncultured Chitinophaga sp. | reverse complement strand
GCATGACAAACTTAAAGACTTTCATCTTCATATTATTCATAAGCGGAGACTACAATCATTAAAAACCGAATTAGAATCTAAAATAAAGGAGCTCGGAACATATAAAGTGCTTGTTGAATCATTTGCAAGTGAGGATTACAAGAAAATAAATGATGAGTTAAAACTAATCAATGCCGCCTTGGTAACGTTGACCACTAATAAAGTCAAATATTTTCAGTTGATTGAGTTGCTTCAAAACGAAATCCTCTATAAAATAAACGTGCCGGCTGTACCATCAAATAAATATTGGGAAGAATACAAGAAAATCACTCAGCAAATTGACGTTTTGGTATTGGAGTCTACAAGTGAAGATTTTTCGAAAGTTGATGGAGATATTGTCCAGAAGGAAGAGGAATTGGCCACAAAGCGAAAAGAGTTGAAAAAGTATCTTTCTGAAAAAGGGCTAACAGAAGAAAATCAAAAAGACATTTCTAATGCGAACATTATTATAAGTAATCTTGAGATTGAAATCGAAAAGAAAAAGGAGGAAATAGCTGATGTTGAAAATCGCATTCAAAATTTCAAAAAGCAAGATGTTATTGAATCAAGTGCAATTTATAAGACCGAATTAGAGAAACAAATTAAAAGTATAAGTTTGATTCTTGAACAATTGGAAAACGATTCAGTAAAACCTATTTCACTTTTGTTTGAGTTCGATAATGAGGCGGCAACGGAAAAGATATTTACAGAATTTAAGAAGCTATTTGAGGGACAACTAACAAAAAGTAATCACAAAGGCGATGGAATTTTATGGGAGATACTATTTTCAATTCAACCCGATAAGCTTACAGATAAAAGCACATTAATAACTGCTGTTCAGCAATATCCAAGTGCATCTGCAGCCAAGCAGTTTCTCACGGAACTATTCAGTAGTGAAATAAATTTTGAAGCATATAAATTGCTTTGCGAAATGACTTTTCTGAATTATGCTGCATTTAAGAAGGTTAAAGTGCATTATGATGGACGACCCATTGAGAATTCATCCTTTGGTCAACGTTGCACGGCAGTATTAGTCATTCTCCTATTATTAGGAAATAATCCAATTATCATTGATGAACCAGAAGCTCATCTCGATAGTTTACTCATCTCAAATTACTTAGTAGATGTAATCAAAGAACGTAAACAAAGTAGACAAATAATATTTGCAACACACAATGCCAATTTTGTAGTTAATGGGGATGCGGAGCTCATTCACATCCTAAGCATTGATGAAAGCACACAAAAAACTCTTCTAACATCCACGACCATAGAAAACGAAGCAACTCGTGAGACATTGATAAGCTTAGAAGGTGGTAAAGAAGCTTTCAAAAAAAGGGAAAATAAATATCAGTTTGGCCTAACCTAAACGAATTTGTTATGAAGGATGAGTGTTTCAAACAATTTCTTGATGCTCTTTTAACGGCATCGAAGGAAATTACTGACAAATATTTCCGTTAGCCCGTTGCTTACGATAGAGGTATAGTATTCAGAGAAAGGGCTTACTGCTACGAACTCTACCATCAAATTAGAAAACTTCTGCCTGACGATTATCCTTACCTTCTAAGTGGCGAAGTAAATAAAGCTGGTCACCCAATGATTGCACCAAAGTGCGGTAATATAATCCCAGACTTTTTAGTGCACAAACCTGGGCACATGGGGCATGATGATAACTTAGTTATAGTAGAAGTAAAGACTATACAGGGAGCGAACTTCAATAATGATGGTGAAGACCTTCTGAAAGATACGCAAACCATCAAATGTATGACTGAATTAGAAAATGGTTACTACCGAGGGATAATTTTGATTTTTGGTGCAGGGCATGAAGAAAAGAAATCGGGAATAGCAAAGGTCTACAAGCAAATATGCAATCCTGAGAAAGTGCTTCTACTTTTTCATAATGAGCCAAAGCATAAGGCAGAGGTTGTAACAATATGAAAGTGCATGTTACTTTTCACAACAAACGCAAAACGCGTCGATAATCAGCTCGTTTTGCGGTATTGATGCGGACCGGACGGGCCTTAACCAAAATTAGTTAATAGTGCTATAAATTATCGCTGCAACTATTTTGTGTCGCAGTGTTTCACTTTTTGGCTCACAAAACATTGCAACCACTACGAGTTGCAACTCCTTGCGTATTTATCCTTTCAAAATTTCATAAATTTAAAAATGAAATTATGTCATCTTTAGAACAGAATATCCGGGAAATAAAGAAAATTCTTGAAAAGCAACATGGAAGAGAATTTACATGGGAAGAGGCTGCTGAAACGCAATCAGGACTTGCTACGCTAGCTGAAATCTCTTTTGAACTTTGGCAAGAGGATGAGAGAAGAAAAGATAAGCTGTTGAAGTTTCCTAAGGGGTTTGCAATAGATGATACCAGCCATACGTGCATTATCTGTAAAAATATAACTAGCAAAATCTGGTTTGATAAATATGGCCTGAAATGCTCAATATGTCAAGGAGCCGTTGACCGAAAGGAAATACCGGCACAACTTGCAAAAGACAGGGATTGCTGGTACTCTAAGGATGAAATAAGGGAAAGATTTAACCTAAAAAATGTCACGATAAATTCTTGGATCAAGAAGGGTATACTTAAGGCTCGAACAGTCACGCGAAATGGCAAACGCATACACCTCCAGTTGTTTTAAATTAGAGAAAATAAAGGCACTTTGCCCCCCAAAAAGCTAACAGAGCCCCATATGATTTATGAGGAACGTGATGGCCAAATGTACTTCCATTCCGAGCCTTGGTATCGTTTTGTTGATCCTTACAAGCATTTGAAAGAGTATAAAATCATGGATTATTTACAAGTAGTGCCCGTAGAGTAGATAGATTAACCTTAAATGTATCAAGGGTAAAGCTGTGAACGTAATTAAAAGTTGTAAACTTGGCTGACATCCAGTAATTTCGTATTCTCAATGTGAAGGCAGCTTTTGCATTTTCCCCTACACAAGCAAAAGCCAGGTTGAATAAGGCACTCTTCCGAGCTGCCATCTGTTTTTATTATTCAACTTTAAAAAATGAAATTATGAGCAATCTACTGAAAAAAATAAAGGGGCTTTTCAATTCAGCACTAAATAGCAGACCAGCAAAAATAGCCACCGGTGTGGCATATGTGGCCGGAGGGCTTTTGTTGCTTGGCGGTCTGATGAAAGTCCTGACCTTTACCGTGCACGCATTTAACGGCCTTGCTAAATCGATTAACGGCTAATAATAACTAGTTAGCCAATATCGCAACCGGCTCTTTTAGCCGGGTGAACCTGCCTGTGTCTTGTGTATGCAAGATACGGGCTATAGGTGTTTCTGCCTGTCTCACTCTCCCGTCTGTCCATAGGAATAGTAATAAATTTATCAAGTAGAGTTTAATCTATTTATTAAGTTTCATCAAAGTGATTTTTTGATAAATTTATTAATAGGCTATTAGCTACAATCGTTCTTAAAAAACTCTTTTTTGATGCGCCATAATTGATTTTTACAACTGTTT
>CAZUHU010000294.1:0-3525 GCA_964620645.1 uncultured Chitinophaga sp. | reverse complement strand
ACCATGCTGAAGCATTGGCTAAGAGCAAGGCAAACAAAATGAATGCTAAGTCAAGTGCAAAAATAAACAGACTGTTGCGCCCGTAATTTTCCGGCAATGCAGTTAGAAAAAAGGGATGGTGAAAACCATCCCTTTTTTTATTTGATCTTATGCTAAACAAACGTACCCCGTTAACCCTAAGCGAGAAGCGGGAACGTACACCATGTTAGTTTAAAATACTTGATTATTAATTGCTGAATGACGATTAAAAGGCCGTAGTTTATTGGTGTTAAACTACTACGCATACTTGCCTACCACCAGCCCTATTGCAAAAAGGATAGAAAAAATAAAGGTGCTAATGGCTAATTCCTTTAAAAGGGGGTCGAAATCCTTTGGGTTTTCAATACTGCGTACCTTGCTTAAATGTTTACGGAAGAGTATTAGAGTAAGGATGTATAAGCCCTGTATAGTGGATTCGGCATGAATGATTACAAAAGCAGTTGCTGCTAAAAACCCCGATATAATTAATGCAAAGTGATAACGCTTTGCTTTCGTCAGCCCCATTTTTACAACCAAGGTAATTTTGCCGGCCTTGGCGTCGCTTTCCATATCGCGCATATTGTTAAGGTTTAGCACCCCGCTGGCAAAAGCGCCTATAGTAAAAGCGGGTAACAACACCGTCCAGTCAAATTGGTGGGCCATTAGGTAATAACTGCCGCACACCCCTACAAAGCCGAAAAACAACAGCACAAACACATCTCCCAGGCCACGGTAGCCATAGGCTGTTTTGCCAACAGTATATTTAATGGCCGCTGCAATGGCCGCAAGGCCAAGCACAAAAAAGAAGGCTGAATAGCCTAAGTGAACGTTGCCGAAAGCAGAATAGATAAGCGAGCTGCCCGATAACAGGCAAAGAATAACACAAACGATAATCCCCGTTTTGATTTCCTGAAAGCTTAACAGGCCCGCCTGCACGGCACGTTTTGGCCCTATACGGTCCTCGTTATCCGTTCCTTTTTCGCTATCGCCGTAATCGTTAGCAAGGTTGCTAAGTATTTGCAGCAGCAGGGTTGTTAGCAGGCATAAGCCAAAAGTGGCCCAGCTAAAACTCTGGCGGTTTTGCATATAGGCAATGGAACTACCTGTAATGATAGAAGAGAATGCTAAGGGCAGGGTTCTTAATCGGAAAGCGTACAGCCACGCCTGGGTTTTAGTCACTTGCTATTTGTTTACTTCCTGGCTGTAAAAGTGTCCTGTCTCGTACAAATATCCAAGTATAAGGTCAACCACGCGTTTTATTTTGTGGCGGGGCAGCACTACTTCAAAGCTGTTTTGCAGGCGTTCCACCACGTGGGCCACCAAATCCTCCTCGCGGATTAACTGGCCTGCGCTTTCGTCCCACTTCTCAATAAAGGCGTTAAGGATGGTATAGGCATCGTCTTCGCTTATGTGAAAGTCCAGATACTTATACACGTACTTCACCGTGTCGTAATACTCCGGCTTACCGGTTTTCGGCGGATTCCAATTATCGAGAGGGCTGCTCATCTGAGCCGAAAATAAGGATTGCAGGGCGGTTTAACAAGGTAGGTTTTACCGGGGTAATACGGCGCTGTACTGTTTTACGGCCTCCGCGTAGCGCCCGATGTTTAAGCCTGAAGTGGAGTAGAGCGTGTGTACTTCAATTACTCTATCCTTTAGCTTAAAACTGCCGTGTATGGGTATTTTGGTGCCATCCTGTTTGTGCGGTAGCTTTCTTTCGTGCAGCAACTCGTAAAATAAGTGGTGGGCACTAACCGGGCCCGAACTGCCTGTAAGTATGATAGTATTGATGGAAGGATGTTTGCGCAGTATTTTTAATATGTCCATTTTGGCTAAAATCTCCAGGTCGCTGTCCTTACTGCTTTCCGCCACTTTGCGCCGGCATTGGTAAACAGTATCCGACAACGCTATGCCTTTTTCAGAGCAAAGTGCCAGGCGTTCCTTTGCGGCTTCATCTCCGGCCTTATGTAAAAAAGGGCGCTTATAAATTTCACTAAGCATACGCCAAAAGAAATTGCTACGCCCCGGGTAATAAGCATTAAACCGCCAGTTCTTGCTATGCGTGGGAAAGGTGCCCAGTATAAGGCAAGTGGCATTAGGCGGCACAAAATCATCAAAGGGATGCGTTTCAATCATCTGTTAATGCAAAAATGGACTAACTAATACGAAAACCAACTACATAAGTAGTAACGCCGAAAAGGTAAAATGTTATTTCTCCTGCATAAATCAAAAACGCGCCCATTGAGCGCGTTCTGATTTATGAAATTCGTTTTTGTGTTTGCTATTAAGGGAACTTCGGGAATTTGCTCCAATCGGGCTTGCGCTTTTCAATAAAGGCGTTCTTGCCTTCCTTGGCTTCATCACTTAAGTAATAAAGCAAGGTAGCATTGCCCGCTAACTCCTGTATACCTGCCTGGCCGTCCAGCTCTGCATTAAAGCTGGCTTTAAGCATGCGTATAGCTAATGGAGATTTCTCCTGTATCTTCATGCACCATTCCACAGTTACATCTTCCAGCATTTCCAGCGGTACTACTTTATTTACCAAACCCATTGCCAGGGCATCCTGGGCGTTGTATTGATCGCAGAGGTACCATATTTCGCGGGCTTTCTTTTGGCCTACGCAACGCGCTAGATAGCTTGCGCCAAAGCCGCCATCAAAGCTGCCTACCTTAGGGCCTGTTTGCCCAAAAATGGCATTCTCGCTGGCGATGGATAGATCGCACACCACGTGCAATACATGCCCGCCACCAATGGCATAACCATTAACCATAGCAATAACCGCTTTAGGTATGCTGCGTATCTGCTTTTGAAGGTCTAACACGTTAAGACGTGGAACCGTATCCTTACCTACATAGCCGCCGTGGCCGCGCACGTTTTGGTCGCCCCCGCTGCAAAAGGCCATGTCGCCCTCGCCGGTAAGTATAATGGATTGTATATCCAAACTATCGCGGCAGGTGTTCATGGCATCAATCATTTCTTTAACCGTTAGCGGCGTAAACGCATTGCGAAAACGCGGACGGTTTATGGTTATCTTGGCTATGCCTTCGAAAAATTCAAACTTTATTTCCTCGTACTGTTTTATGGTTTCCCATTGTCTTTTTGCCATGGTCTCTTTTTGTATTTATTGCTTAGTTAAATAGTTGCCAATACTCCTTAAATATTTTAGCGCTTAGCTCACCATCTGTTTTTATCTCCAGTATAGCCGGCTTGCCGTTTTGGGGGCCGTAAAAGGTTTTCAGCGCTTCGTCCAATTCTTTTTGAGCGTGGCAAAAGTAATAAGGGATGCCATACATTAAAGCCAGCTTTTCGGCACTAAGATTATGGCGGGTTTCAAAGAATTTTTCAAAATCGGGCACTTTGCCGGGCCCCTCAATAAGGCGGAAAATATTACCCCCTGAATTATTGATGATTATGATGCGCAGTTGTGCGGATAGCTTACTGTTCCAAAGGGCATTGCTATCGTAAAAAAAGCTTACGTCGCCCAATATGTTAACCGTAAGTTTTCCG
>CAZUHU010000293.1:0-3532 GCA_964620645.1 uncultured Chitinophaga sp. | reverse complement strand
GGCTGGAGCCAAAGCATTGATAAGTTGGAAGAACTGGTTAGCAATGCTAAGGGAGAAGAGATATTTATACGCCGTACCATTAAAGCGCCCCGCGCTTTAGTATTTAAAGCCTTTACACAAAAAGAACATTTAGAAAAATGGTTTGCGCCCGATGGTTGCAGCATACGCTTTACCAAACTGAATGTAGAAAAAGGCGGAACATACATCAGTTGTATGAACATACCGGGGCACAACAGTTGCTGGTGCACGGGTACTTATCTTGAAGTTACTGCGCCCGAAGTGCTGATCTATACCTCAGCGCTTTGCGATGAGAACGGAAAATTATTAACAGCTACTGATGCAGGAAAAGATGAAGCATGGCCGCAGGAAACCACCATAAGTATTATTTTTACGGAGGACGAGGGCCTAACACAAATCATGTTACATCAAAATGCACCGCTTGCATTAGCCCAACAAACAGGGGCTTACCCAAGTTGGCTTAAGATGTTAGATAAACTGGAAACAGTTATAGCAGAATAGTATTTAACCACACATAAAACTCAGCACAATGGCATCACTTGATCCTTATTTACATTTTAATGGCAATTGCGAACAGGCATTTACTTTTTATCAATCCATATTCGGTGGCGAGCTTCAGCTTATGCGCTACAAAGATTCGCCACCCAACCCGCAGATTAAACCGGAAGAAGCCGAACAGGTAATGCACGTTTCATTACCAATAGGACGCAGCACTTTAATGGGCAGCGATTTTCCTTCCGCCTACGGCCGCGCTAATGCAGGCACTAACTTTTACATTACTGTTAATGCCGATAGCCAGGCAGATGCAGACAAATATTTTGAAGGCCTGGCCGCAGGTGGCAAAGTAGGTATGCCTATGGCGCACCAGTTTTGGGGCAGCTACTTCGGCATGGTTACCGATAAATTCGGTACGCACTGGATGATAAGTTTCAACAACCCAACCTAGTAAGGTCAAACAAAATATTCAATGCTCTATTAGTTCATAGCATCAAACTCTGCATACATCCGTTTCCCGGC
This sequence comes from uncultured Chitinophaga sp., assembly GCA_964620645.1. Taxonomy (GTDB): domain Bacteria; phylum Bacteroidota; class Bacteroidia; order Chitinophagales; family LD1; genus Bog-950. The sequence goes on along the minus strand of CAZUHU010000293.1, from coordinate 2,497 downwards.
AATGAAGTAGTTTGGCTTTGTATTCGGGTGTGAGCCCGTCCGTTTCCCACGGAGTGATGGAAACGGACAGTTTCTTTTGTTTCCTTTTCTTTTGAAAGAAAAGGAACAGAAACTAACGCAATCATAGGTAGCGTATAATCTCTAAATTGTTTCCCTGACAACGCAGTTGTATAGGGGTACGAGGAGTTGAGCTGTATAGTTAATAGACCGAGGGGGTTTAATCGACCCTCTCTTAAAATAACCACCCATTTTCAAAATCATCTAATGCCTTCAATAAAAACAATCATTACCACCATAAAACAATCGCTTAACGGCGAGCAACAGGATTTTACGCAGGGAAGTATACCGCGTGCCGTGTTTCTGTTAGCTATACCCATGATGCTGGAACTTAGCCTTGAAAGTGTGTTTGCCGTGGTAGATATGTTTTTTGTAGGCAAGCTTGGCGAAAACGCCATAGCCACAGTAGGCTTAACGGAATCAGTAATTACGTTGGTATATTCAGTAGCTATTGGTTTAAGTACAGCTGCCACCGCAATTGTTGCCCGCCGCATTGGCGAAAAGAACAGTGCAGATGCTGCGCACGCAGGAGCGCAATCGCTTATAGTTTCACTTATAGTCACATTGGTTATAAGCATAACAGGCGCAGTATTCGCTCCAGAAATTTTAAGCCTGATGGGTGGCAGTGCAGAAGTAGTGCGCGATGGGGCCGTCTTCACACGCATCATGTTTGCCGGTAGCGTTGCCATCATGCTGCTCTTTCTTATCAATGGCATTTTCCGTGGCGCCGGCGATGCTGCCATGGCTATGCGCAGCTTATGGATAGCCAGTGGTATCAACATTGTGCTCTGTCCCATCTTCATTCACTTCTTCGGCTTAAAGGGCGCGGCAATTGCAACAACCATTGGCCGCAGCACAGGTGTGGCTTACCAATGCTATCATCTGTTTAAGGGCAACGGCATGCTTCGTTTCAACAAAGCGCATTTTGCTTTCGACTGGCCCGTAATAAAATCAATCGTTAACATCGCATGGCCTGCCACTTTTCAGTTTCTTATCGCCAGCGGCAGTTGGATTTTGATCACCAAACTGGTAGCCGATACAGGCGGCACAACTGCTTCGGCAGGTTGCCAAATCGCTTTCCGCAATTTTGTATTCTTCATTCTGCCGGCCTGGGGCTTAAGTAATGCAGCAGCAACATTGGTAGGGCAAAATTTAGGCGCAGGCAAAATAGACCGTGCCGAAAAAAGTGTGTACCTCACCACGCAATACAACATGGCCTTTATGACTTTTGTTATGCTGCTGTTCATTTTCTGTTCAGGCCCTATAGTGCGCGTGTTCAGTAAAGATGAAGCGGTAATTGCATACGGTGTTCGCGCCTTACAAATCATGGGTTCCGGTTTTATCTTTTACGGCCTGGCTATGGTTATGACACAAGCATTAAACGGCGCAGGCGATACCCGTACCCCAACTATCATCAACTTCGTTTGCTTTTGGCTGGTTCAAATTCCGCTGGCCTATTTTCTGGCTATAGGGTTAAACATGAAAACTACAGGGGCGCTTATAGCTATACCTGTGGCCGAAACACTAATTGCTATTGTGGCCTTTGCTGTATTTAAACGTGGTAAATGGAAAGACGTAAAAGTGTAGAGCACCCCCTGGCGCTAAGTATTATCAGTTGCGCAGCCCTGTAAAGATTTGTAATCTTGGCTTATGGAATTGTATAAGGAATTCAGTTTTGAGGCTGCGCACTTTTTACCCATGGTAGAAGAAACCCACAAGTGCCGCAACATGCACGGCCATTCTTATAAACTTACAGTACACCTTACCGGCAAAATAGATGAGCGCCTTGGATGGGTTATAGACTTTAACGACATAAAAAAAGCAGTGCTGCCTTTGGTTGATATGCTGGACCACAAAGTGCTGAACGAAATAAAAGGATTGGAAAACCCTACTGCCGAAAACCTTGCCGTTTGGTTTTGGCAAAACATAAAACCCAAATTACCCGCACTCACTAAAATTGTAATCGCCGAAACCGCCACCTCCGGCTGCATCTACACCGGCCAGTAACATAAGTCAAACAATCGGCGCCGTAGTTGTCCCCTAACATTGCAGTTGAACTTCATAGTTTATCAACGGAAAACCGTTGTACAGAAAGAAACAACTATTAAGCACTCCTTGCTATCATACCCTCTTAGGGTATAGCTCTTTTTTGGCCTACGGAACTTCGTTGCAGTAGCGAGGCCGTTCCGCAAAGCGGAACGATAAGAAGTTCCGAGTCAAAAAAGAGCGGGTAATTTTTTTACTATTTCGCATCTCGGTAGCTATCGGGTGCGCGTTTCTTTTGCTTGTCCCACCTATGGCGGGGGGTCCTTTTCTTTCAAAAGAAAAGGAACGAAACTAAAGTTTGCATATCACCACATGCATGCCCCGGCCTTGATTTTTTGATTCTTTTTTATCAAGAAAAAAGAATAGAGGAGGAAGTTCCAGATTAATACTTACC
>CAZUHU010000292.1:0-3541 GCA_964620645.1 uncultured Chitinophaga sp. | reverse complement strand
CACCCTCGGCGGCGCCCCAGCCCCCGCCGTTCTCCCAGACGGGGCACGACCCCGCGGCCGCCTTGGGCGGGCGCCCCGGCCCCGCCCCGCAGGGCTCGCCTCCGCAGGGCCCGTTTCCGCACCAGCCACCGCGCGCCGGTCAACAGACCGTCCCGCTCGCGCGCCCAGGCGGCTCGGGCCGAGGCTCGCGGGGGCACACCATCCCGCTCATGCCAGGCGCGGGCGGGTCGCGAAACGCGCCGGTGTTCGCCGAGCCGCTCCCGCCGCCGCGCGCCCAGGTGCCCACGGTGATCGTCGAGCGCCGAGCCGCGCTCTGGCCGTTCGTGGCCCTCGGCGTGGGCATCGTCCTGGTCCTCGCGTCGATCGTCTTCGCGGTCACGCGGTGAGGCAGCCCGCGCGCAAGGCCCGCCGCTCGCCCAGCGCTCGCGCCCGCCGTCCATGAGGACGCGACGGGTGGCACGGCCGCGTCCGGCCCCTCTTCACCCTATCCGCCGAGCCCGCTTGTCCTGCCGTGGCGATCTCGGATAGTTCGACGGGGTGACCGACGACGCTCACGACCCGGCCCGCGAGCACGTGGCCGCCCCGCGCGGCGCCGAGCGCGACGCGCACGCCGCGCTGACCGCGTTGGCGCGGCGTCGGCCCGCGCTCGACCTCGGCCCGATCGATCTGCTGTTCCTCGCGGCGCTCTACCTCCGGGGTGCGCGGTCGGCGCTGTCGAATTTCGACGAGGCACAGCTCTACGACGTGTTCGACGAGGTCTCGGCCCTGGCCGAGGGGGCCGCCGAGGGCCGCAGCCGCGCGCGCGCCACCCACGCGATCCGTCGCCTCCGGGAGCAGCACACCCTCGCGCGGGTCGACCACGCCGGCGTGCTCCGGCGCGGGGAGTACTCCCTCACGCGACTCGGTGCGGCGGTGGCGGAGTTCTTCCTCGAGGACGACGCGCTCACCCGCGAGAACCTCCCGCTCCTCACGACGACGCTCCTCGCGAGCCTCGACGCGGTCGAGCGCGCCGCCCACCAGGCCACGACGGAGGGCGAGTGGGAGGCGACGGTGACGGCCCCGCTGCGGGTGACGGTCGCCGATCTGGTCGCCGGCATCCAGCGGCGCCAGCGCGGCTTCGACGTACAGCAGGAGGAGCTGCGCCACGAGGTGGGCGAGCTGTTGAAGGCCGACTGGTTCGGCGCCGTGGAGCGCTGCGAGGCGCTGCTCGAGTCCACCGGCAAGACCCTGCGGGAGCTCGGCGACGTGCTCATGCGCGACACCCACGCCGCCCAGGCGCGCCTCCAAGACATTCAAGACGCCGCGACCACCGCGGGCGCCGCGCACGCCGAGGCCGCGGCGCGCGCCGTGATGGACCAGATCGACCGCGTCGCGTCGTGGGGGTCGGCGCGGCAGCGCAGCTTCTCGGAGTACTACCAGTACGTGCACCGCTTCCTGCGCGACGTCGTGCGCCTCGACCCGACGCGCGCGGTGACCCAGCGGCTCCGCGACCAGCTCGCCGGCCGGCTCGGCCGCAGCTTCTCGCTGCTCGTGGCGATGGAGGCCCCGCCCACGCTGCTGCGCGAGGGCGCGTACGTGCCCGACCCGGGCCCGCCAGCGCGGCGACCGAAGAAGCCGCGAGAGGCCGCGATCGAAGAGCGCGAGGCCCCGCCGGATCCGCGGGAGGTGCTCGCGGAGAAGGTGAGCGCGGCGCTCGCGCGCGGGGCGCGGTCGCTCGCAGAGGTCGTCCGCGCGACCACCCGGGACGTCGAGGCAGACGCGCGCTTCGTCGAGGCGGGCCGCGTGGCAGAGGCCGTCGGGCGCCTCGCGCGGCCCCTCGCGCGGGCCGAGCGCCCGTGGGTGCCCACCGACGACGGGTACGAGCTCGAAGAGTGGCCCCTTGCGCGCGAGCGCGCCGTCGGAGAGAGATGAGCACGACCCGCTTCGAGAGGCTCGAGGACGTCATCCTGGAGCCGGCCTTCCCCGACGTCGACCTCGCGCTCCGCCGAGGGAGGCACATCGGCGCGGACGAACTTGCATTCTACACGTTTCTCGTCGACGCGCGCGAGCACCTCGAGCCGCTCTACCGCCGCTACGGCTGCGAGCTCGTCTACAAGGCCGACGGCTACTTCTACCTGCTGCCCACCTCCGAGAGGCTGGGCCGACGCCACCTACGCCCGACCGAGATGCTGGTGGGGCAGGCGCTCGCGCTGCTCTACCTCGACCCGCGCACGGTGGAGCAGGGCGGGGTCGTCGGACGCGACGAGGTGCTCGGGCAGCTCGCGACCGTGCTCGGCACCGACGACCTCGTGCGCGCCTTCAACCCGCAGAAGAAGCGGCTCGACGAGCGCGTCGCGGAGGAGGGCGTGCGCACGAAGGTGACCGAGGCCGTGCGGCGACTCGCGGCCCTCGGCTTCGTCGCCCTCGCCGAAGACGGGCGCACCAAGCTGCGCCCCGCGCTGCTCCGGTTCGCGGAGCCCGCGCGCCTCGCGGAGCCGCCGGAGGTGGTGCTCGCCCGGCTCGCGTCCGAGGGAGAGGTCGTGCTCACCGACGGCGACGACCCGCAGGACGACGAGGGCGCGGCGCTCGGCGACGACCTCGAGGCGGCCGCGCGGGAGCATGACGACGGGCTCGAAGGCGACGACGACGCAGCCGGCGCTCCGGAGGAGCCGGAGCCGGCCCCATGAGGCGCGCCCGCGCCACCGCGCTCGCGCTCGTCAACTGGAAGGGCGTGTTCTACGAGCGCTACGAGCTCGACCCGCGCGTCACCGCGCTGGAGGGCGCGAACGGCTCGGGGAAGACCACGGTCATGGTCGCGGCCTACGTGGTGCTGATGCCCGACATGACCCGCCTGCGCTTCTCGAGCGTCGGCGAGAGCAGCGGCGCGGGCGGCGACAAGGGGCTCTTCGGCCGGCTCGGCGAGGCAGGCAGCCCGTCGTTCGCGGCGCTGGAGGTCGAGCTCGAGCACGGGCGGCGCGTCGTGCTGGGCGTGTGCTTGACGCGAAGGTCCGAGCCCACCGTGGAGCTCACGCCGTTCCTCGTCACCGGCGCAGACCTCCAAGGCAGCCTGAAGGGCCTCCTCCTCGGCTCCGACGGAGAGCACGACGTGCTGCCGACGCTCGCCGAGGTGAAGGCCGCCGGGGAGCGCCTCGGCGGCCGCGTCGAGGTCTTCGCGTCGGCGAAGGACTACTTCGCGGCGCTCTTCGACCTCGGCATCACGCCGCTACGCCTCGCGTCCGACGAGGACCGCGCCAAGCTGAACGAGATGCTCCGCACGAGCATGACGGGCGGCATCTCGCGCGCGCTCACCGGGGAGCTCCGCTCGTTCCTCCTGCGCGAAGAGCCGGGCCTCGGCGAGACGCTGACGCACATGCGCGCCAACCTCGACGCCTGCCATCGCACGCGGGCGGAGGTGGCGGAGGCGCGGGTGCTCGAGCGCGAGCTGTCCGCGGTGTACGAGGCGGCCCGCGCGACGCTCGACGCCACGCTCGCGGCGGTGGAGGCCTCGGCGCGCGAGGCCGGGGAGGCGACCCGCGAGGCGGAGCGCGGCGCAGCGGAGGCC
>CAZUHU010000291.1:0-3564 GCA_964620645.1 uncultured Chitinophaga sp. | reverse complement strand
CTTCAGTAGGGTCTGCCATTCGTTCTAGGTTAGTTGCACAAGTGCGCGCCGTTTATTAGTTGCGCAGACCCTAAATATAAGCAAGTAGTTCTATCCTTAATATTTACTGAAGATCGGTGGGTGGCGTTGGTGTTTCGGCACAAGCAATACGCGTGCCGGGCATTTCATCCTCGTCGCTTACAGGCGTGCTGCGCTACAGACGAGGACGAGTGGGGGCAAAATTGCCACAAGCAAAGTTAGTATTGGCTTTATAAGCGGTAAGCAAGCTTTGCTATTAGCAACCACATGCAACCCAGCAACAAATTAATGAGCCCGAAGGAAGTAGAAAAACTGCGTTCAACTGATGAACCTCCGTTAAGCAGGTAGAAGGCTGCAATGCATATAAAACCCGGCAACAGGAGCCTGAGCGACCAGCATTTAACCGGTATAAAATAAAGAAGGTTGATTAAAGAACAGACCAGCATAACAATGGCGATGCCCACCCACCGCAAGGTGTTTAGTGGTTCGTGCATAGCGGTGTAGCCGGTGCCAATTGCAAACAATAAAACTGTGGTAACGAGGTAAGCGATAAGGGCAAAGCGACTATTAGTTTTCAATGGCATTACGAAGGTAGTAATTGGCGGGCACGGATGATTACAGGATTAAATGGTGTTTAAATTGCTTTATTACGAGCGGAGGCTCGCGCTAGTGGGGATATGTCGAACTATTTAAATGAATTTATCAAATCAGCACCAAACCCAATAAACTCCTTGCCAACTAATACAAACTATTTTAATGGGAGATTACCCTTTCATTTGAACCAAAATAAAAATTATGACTAATAGCAAATTATCCGGAAAAGATTGGACGATAATTCTTCTTGTTGGCTTTGGGTATTTCGTAGACCTCTACGATTTAATGATTTTCAGTGTTGTTCGAGCAAAAAGCTTGATAGACATCGGAATTAGCGACTCGGAGCTAGTAACTAAGCATGGTTTAGAGTTAATAAATGTCACAGTATGGGGCATGTTAATTGGTTCCTTCGTATGGGGTTTTTTTGCTGATAGATTTGGCAGAAAATCCACCCTATTGTTATCTATTCTTACCTATTCTCTCGGAAGTTTCCTCTGCTACTTTGTAACAGATCTAAACTGGTATTTCCTCTTCAGGTTCATTACTGGTATCGGAATAGCAGGTGAGTTGGGTGCGGGATTAACTCTTGTCAGCGAAAGTGTCGCTAAAGATAAAAGAAGTATTGCCGCCACATTAATTGGTGCCATTGGAATGTTTGGCGCAATCACGGCAGCGATGGTAGGCAAGGTGGTCTTTTGGCGATATGCTTATGTTATTGGCACCGTGTTGGGTCTGCTCCTCTTGTTCTTTAGAACGCAAGTAAAAGAATCGGAATATTTTCAATCCAAAAAAATTCTTTCTTCTAATCGTGGAAATCTGCTCAAACTGTTTAAATCACCCAAGTCTGTATTAAAGTATTTTTTAGGGATATTGGTTGGGCTAAACATTTTCTTCGTTATTGGAGCCTATGTTTCACTTTCTCCAGAATTAGGAAAGACATACAATCTGTCTATTTCCGCCGGGGATGCAATTATTGTATGTTACCTAACCGTTTGCGTGTTTGACATAATTGCTGGACTACTTTCAATACAATTTAAATCAAGAAAGAAAATCATATTCTCATTTTTACTGCTCCAACTTTTGGGAACACTAGTGTTTTACTTTGTACCAGTGTCTACTTCCTTCGGGTATTTCCTTAAATTGACTCTATTGTGCTCTGGAGTAGGAATGTGGGCAATGTTAAACACCTATGTTACGGAACTCTTTGGAACGGATATCAGAGGAACCGTTGCTGTAACCACCCCTAATATTATCCGCTGGGTTTTCATATTTACAAGTGGGTTGCTCTTACACATAAAGCCTTTAATTGGTATCATGAATGCAATAACCCTCATCTCTGTTTGTTCAATTATTATTTCGTTGATAGCAATCACCAGACTCGAAGAAACGTTTGAGGTTGACACTGATTTTCCGGAATTCGACAAACCAAAACAATGACCTTCTATGACAACAATTACAGAAACTTCTACCAAAGAACTTTACAAGAGATGTGAATTAATATTAAGAAAGTTAGGGGCGAACCCTAATTATATAAAGCCTGTTCTAGATAAGCTATTCGATAGTCAAAAGCAAGAGTATTTTTCCCATGGACTGCTCAAGTTCATTGATTACGTCGAGTATATAAAGGACGGTTTAATTGATGTAACCGCTGAGCCAATAAGAATACAAAAAAGTCGGTTTGCGATTGAGGTTAATGGCAATAAATCCTTTGGTACACTGGCTATTCCTTTAATTCAGGATGCGTTCGAGGAATTACTCTCCAACTATGGCTTTGGAATCGTTTCATTAACAAATGCTAATCACCTTGGAAGACTTTCTCATATAGCTCAGCCGATAGTGGAGAAAGGAAATATTTTAATTGGTTGCGTGAATTACAGAGGGGCCGGGAGAAACGTTCTTCCGTTTGGTGGATTGGAAGGACGACACAGTACAAATCCATTTATTTTTGCCGCTCCCCGAAAAGACGGCAATCACTTCATTCATGATTTCACAACCTCTGCTACAAGCGAAAGTGCCATCAAGCTAAAATGCCTAACGGGCGAAACCGTGCGAGATGGTATATTACTGACAGAAAACGGCGATGGTTGCAATACTCCAGGAGATTTGTTTACAAATCCCAGGAAAGCCTTTATGACGAATTTGGGCGGCGATTTCTTTGGCTACAAAGGGTGGGGCATGTCAGTTTTTGCCGACCTAATAGGAATATTTGTTGGTTCTAATGAGTATCCTAGTCCTGGCGCTAATATCCAAGGCAATACCGGCTTTTTCTTTGCCTTTAACCCCGTACAGATATTCGGCATTAACTCGGAGCTAGTAACTAATCAAATTGAAGAATATATCTCATTTGTTAAATCGGCTAAAGTATTACCTGGCAGTAAGTCTATCGTTATACCTGGGGAACGATCTTCGTCAAGCTATAAAAAGTGGACCTCTTTGGACTTAATTCCCGTGCACAAGTCCATATTAGATAAGATATTAATTTTAGAAAATGAACTTAGCTAGACTTGACGATACAATTAGCGAAATACATCAACTGCAGAAAAAGCAATTTGCATTTGAAGATGAAGCTGATTTGCGACAATATTATTCCCAATGTTTGTCTATTTTAAAGAGAAAATATTTTAGCTGCAAAGACATAAAGAGCCACATTAATTGCTTCAACATACTATTTGCAAGGGAAGGCTATTTATACGAAAGCAACAACACAAAATTGGGATCCACTGGGTATAAAATAGTAAATAATCAAAAGAAGAAATATTTAGAATATTTCAAGCAAGCTGAAAAGTTAGTTGAGGAAGGGTCTGCGATTAGTATTTCTATACTTTGCATAAAAAGAAAATTGGATGGTATACGGTTATTTAAGGACAGGGATTCGACCAACGATTTAAACTATGTAGAGTGCGACTTATTTAAACTCTTCGGCAATTACAAAACTAAGGCGTTAGCAGAGAA
>CAZUHU010000290.1:823-3584 GCA_964620645.1 uncultured Chitinophaga sp. | reverse complement strand
CCTATCCTTTAGGTACCGGCCTGGTATGGGAAGACAAGACCGTTATGAGTTTAAGTTACCATCTGATTAACTACAACGATTCGGTGATTGCAGCGGAGACCTATACGAATATTTACTATGCTCCGCATAATGCAGCCACAGTGCCCATACTTACCGCACAAATACGTTATGGTGGCGACCAGGTGGGTGATTTAGTAATACCGAACACAGGACAGGATACCACTTTTGTAATTAACCAGTACGATGCTGATTCGGCATTTTTATGGAATGTAATTTCGATGCAGGCGCACACCCATAAATTGGGCAAAGATTTTAATGTGTGGACACGCACACTAGCCGGCGCAAAGGATAGCCTGATTTACGACGGAAGCTATGATGCCAGCTACACCTATGACCAGGGTGTTTACATTTGGAACGACCCGCCATACCGCAGTTTTACCCCTGCACTGCCGGTGGATATGCGCAAGGGATTTATTCATGAGGCCACCTTTAATAACTCAGGCCCCGATACCGTGGGCTTTGGCCTTACCTCCAGCGATGAGATGTATGTGACCTTTATTGTTTACTACAAATCAGATTACACCTCCGTAAATAATGTGTTTGCTGACGGTACGTTGAAATGCTATCCTAACCCGGCAGCAGGGCAGGTGCAAATTGAATTAGGAGACAACGCCAGGCTGGAGAATGCAAGCATGAAGATTTACGACCTTATGGGTAATCTGGTATCAGAGTTGGGTAACATAAGTGAAAGACGATTTAGTATGAATGTGCAGTCGTTACAAAACGGATGCTACTTATATCGCCTGTATAATAATGGGGCGGTTGCGGGTTCAGGAAAAATTATGGTTCAACAGTAATACATTTGATGGAGAGGATTTTCTTAACCGGGAATCCTCTCTGTTTTTTAAGCCCCTACAATGAGATTGAAGAAAAACCTTGCGCTTATTGCATTTGTAATTTGCAGCTTTGCCCTTGTTACCACCGTTAGCTCAAAAAAACAATTACCCCCTGCCGGTAATGATGGCGACCCTACTACTTTACCACAGGCGGGGCAAAGTTGCGTGCAGTGCCATTCAGGTTCTACGGCTCAAAATGCCGCCGGTAAGGTAAATATCACGTTTACGGATGCACAAGGTAACGCAAGCCCGATAGCAGGATTTATGTACGTGCCCGGCAGACAGTACAAGGTTAGTTTTCATCCTACCGTTACTGCTGCGCGTTATGGTTTCCAGCTATCCTCATTGCGTGTAGCAGATAATGCAAATGGAGGTGTGTTAGCCGATACATCCGCCAAAACATCGCTTACGCAGGGCCCATCTACCAAGTATATTGGCCATGCAGATGCCGACGCTACCAATAGCTGGGATTTTGTTTGGACTGCTCCGGCCGGTAACGAGGGGGACATTAAATTCTACTATGCATTTGTTGCCTCTAACGCCAGCGATACTGAATTTGGCGATTCTGTTTTTGTAGGTAACACCGTTTTTAGTGCAGATACAACGGTATCGGGCATTCAGCAGCCTGTTATCGGGGACCTTCAGGTTTACCCTACTTTAAGCAAGGATGTTGTAACCATTTCCTTTAATGCTGCTGACCATGGCTGGGTACTAATGCAACTTTACGCCATAAACGGACAGCTGGTAAAGCAGCAACAGGATTTGCATGCCCCCGCTTATTACAATGGCAGGATAAGCGTTAACGATTTGGAAGCAGGTGTTTACCTGCTAAAAATTACTGACGGCATACGAAGCTCTACACGCAAAATTGTGGTGCAGTAGCTACACGCTAAGGTCCTTCATGCGTTGTAATCGGGCAGCTTCATTTTTTGCAAACCACTCATCTTTGCCCAGTTCAGTGTGTGCAAAACCAAAGTACATTTTGCTTAGCTCTTCTCCTTTTGCCAGGTAAATTTCCCCTAACTCTTCATAAACGTAGCCGTCGGGCTGGTCGCCTTTTACCATTTCTTCTAATAATGCAAGTTGAACTTTAAGCGCTTCGTCTAAACGGTTAAGGGCGCGCAGGGTTCGTGCCACACACCATTTGGCAATAAATACTTCCGGCGTTGTTTCTTTACCTGCTTTGGCGGCAGCTTCAATACGCCATTGTAATGAACGCAGAAATATGCTCAATGCCTTTTCATACTGACCGCTATCAAAATAACCCCAACCCAGGTTGTTGTATAAGGGGCCCAACCAGTTTTTTGCGCCCTCGTGTAAGGATGATTCTGCCACTAATAAACCCTCTTCATTCAGTTTAATGGCTTCCGCATGCGGGGCTACAATGGCCAACATATGTATGGCATCAATAGTGTAAAAATCCTGCCTTAAGGCTTCGCCTGTTTCGCGGGCGGCCAAAAATTCTTTTTTGGCTTCTTCAAGTTTGCCTGAGGAGTTAAACGTTCTTCCACGCTCTAAGTGGTAACGCACATGTGCAACACTGGCCTTTTCTCCTAATTGTCCTTCTACTTCATCCAATAACTGATGGGCCTGGTCAAACATGCGGCGTAGGCTATAGGTGCGCGCAATTTGCGTAAGCAGCTCCAGGTGTAAGGGCAAATTGTTCTCGGCGCTGTATTTATTCAACAACGCACGGAATTTTTCCTCTGTTTCTGCGGGCTTATTGTAGTTCCACAGCTTATCGAAATCTGCCATGTTAGTTTGCTTTAATGAATTTGGTGAGACTGAAACCTTCTTCGGATTTCACAACAAAATTATAAATACCTGCATCCAGACTACTGATATTTATCACCGGCTTTCTTTCT
>CAZUHU010000290.1:0-813 GCA_964620645.1 uncultured Chitinophaga sp. | reverse complement strand
TTTCAGAGGTAGTAAACGATTGAACGAGTTGGCCCTGCATATCTGTAATAGAAATTTGGCGCATGGTTACGGAGGCAAAGTCAATAGTTAGTTGATTGTTGGTGGGATTAGGATATAGCCGTATAACCTCTGCATTCACCTTGCTTATACCCACAAACGAAAAACACTCCGAAGTATCCGTGCAGCCGTTATTGTTCATCACTACCGCGTAACAACACTCCGATGGTATGATGAAGGAGTTGGTTGGTCCATTTTGGATAACCACATGATTGGCGCAATCTATCAATTGGTAATTGCTGTATCCCGGTGGTGCTATCAATGAATCTCCGTTGGCATTTACCACCACCGTGGTGTCAAAAGCTTTGCTGTAAAGGTTCAGTGTAATTACAGAATCGCAGCCCGCGCTGTTATTGATCGTATCTTTATACGTGCCCGTACTGCTTAGCCATTGCCCACCAAAGAAATAACCGCTGTTAGCACAGGTAGTATCATTAAATGAAAAATAGGTTTTGGTGCCTGTATCCACATGCATTTTGTAGGGTGCAATAAAGCCCAGCGAAATAGGAGCGCCGTTAAAATTAAAATTAGCCGTATAGTAAATGGTGAATTGGTAATTGCCGTTGGGCACGTTTACCAACCCGTATAGGTTTACACAGCCACGTTGCCCGCCGTTCATAGTGCCGCTGGCTGGGTTGGTGGCATAATGCAGGTCAGCAGGCAGATCAGGTATTGAATCAAGCCGCACATAGTTAACGGGATAGGTGCCAAAGGAAACCGTTACATTTTGCGGGGCATATATCTGTATGGTTTCAT
>CAZUHU010000289.1:0-3595 GCA_964620645.1 uncultured Chitinophaga sp. | reverse complement strand
TATTGTCGTAATCTGTTTTGCTGTTGTTTTCCCATGCACCCCCAACCCAGTTTTGATAGGTTTGAACGTCAAAAAAACCGTTAGCGTCATAAGTATAGGTATAACGATAGCTATTGTCCCAGGTACCGGCATTCCAGGTCTGTACTAAGTATTCTGTATTTTGGTTATTGGCATCGTACACGTTGGTGTAGCGGTATTGCTCAACCCATGTTCCGCCAACCCAATCATAAGTGGTAGTAGTTAAATTGTAACCGGCTGAATTATAAGTATAAGAATTGCGGTAGTCGTTCTCCCAGGCACCGGCCACCCAGCTTTCGGCGGTTGTAAGTGTTGGATGATGGTTTGCATCGTAAGTGTTGGTATTACGCGATACGTTTTGCCAGGCACCGGCCACCCAGTTTTCATAAATCGTTAGGGTATTATCGCCGTTGGCATCGTAGGTATTGGTTGTACGCGAGCTGTTTTCAAGCATAGTGCCGTTATCGGATTCGTAAAGGCTGGTAAGCATATGGCCTGCCGCATCATAAGTATAGGTGTAACGCCAGCCATCCTTCCAGCTTCCGCTGTTCCAGTTTTGATAAAGCGCAGTAAGCGTTCTGTTGTTACCGTCATAGGTGTTTACGTAGCGGTAGTTTTCAACCCAGGCACCGGCGGTCCAATCGTAACGGGTGTAGGTAAGATTGTTGCCGTTGGCATCGTACGTATAGGCATAGCGGCGGTAGTTTTCCCATGTGCCGGCATTCCAGGTTTGGGTAGTGTTGGTTAAAATTCTGCCTGCACCATCGCGGGTCTTTTGATCGCGCGTGGTGTTTTCCCAGGCACCGGCATTCCAGTTCTCGGTAAGGTATTCGGTTTCCCATCCGTTTATATCGCGGGTACGGGTATAGCGTTTTTCATTTGTTACGTTGGTACCATCCCAGCCGTAGTCCATTTTAACTGCAAACTCGCTGTTATACAGGCTGCTGTTGCCATAGTTTCCTGTATAGGTCATGGTTACGGAGTCGCCCAAAACCCATGCGCCGCCACTTACGTTATCATCGCGCCAACCTATAATACGCTGGGCCATGGCATCGGTTTTATTGCTGTTATGCGGGCCGCTGTTTATAAAGCGGGTAAAGGCATCAATCCTTTGTTGTTTATCAGGCGCGTTGGCCACCTGTGTTTTAAAACGGTCAACCAAATGCTGGTTAACGTTATCTCCGTTACCGGCGTAGGAAACCGCCGATAACAAAAGCAGTGCAAGGGGTAGTACAAGTTTTCTCATATTAATAGATTTAAATGCAAATATATAAAAGGCAGATGCGCTTGTGGCGCTGCCGCGGGTGCAGTTTTCATGAAAGAAATCAGTACTGCCTACTTCTCTTCGTTATCCTTCAGCTTAATGTTTACCAGCTCAATGCGGGTTTCGGTGCCACGCAGTATTTTAATGATAAAGCCATCTTCTTCAAACTGTTTGCCGGGCTCGGGTATATCTTCAAACCGGTTAATGATGTAGCCGCTAAGCGTAGTGTAGTCGCCTTCGGGTATGTTCAGCTCAAATTCGCGGTTCAGGTAATCAATCTCAAGGCGGCCGCTAAAAATAAACTCGCCCTCGCCCACGCGCTTCTGCACCATTTCCTCCTCATCGTGCTCATCCTGTATCTCGCCAAAAATCTGCTCCATCAAATCTTCCAGCGTAATAATGCCGGCAGTGCCGCCGTACTCATCCACCACCCAGGCTATGTTTTTGCGCTCGCGTATAAACTGCAGCAGCAGGTCGCGGGCGGTCATTGTAGCCGGTATAACGGGTATGGGGCGTATAACATCCTTCAACTGCTTAGGGCTTTTAAGCATATCAAAATGGTGAACGTACCCCGTTATTTTATCAATGCTTTCGCTGTAAACCAGTATGCGGCTAAGCTTGCTTTCAACAAACTTTTTGCGCAGGGTTTCCATATCCTCGCTGGCATCAACGGCCTGTATCTCCGGCCGCGGCACCATGCAGTTGCGCACCTTTACATCTTTTAAGTAAAGGGCTTTTTCAAATATCTCGCTGTTAAGGTGGTCGCTTTCATCGTGGCCGTCCTCATCGCTAACGGCGGTTTCCTTTACCAGGTATTCAAGGTCTTCCTTGGTAAACGATGGGCTGCCTTCGTGAAAATCGCGGCGCGTTACCAGCTTTATCAATATGCGCGAGAGGCGGTGAAACACATTAGCCAGGGGCGATAGCAGCCAATAGAAAAGCTGTATTACATAGCTGAACACTAAAAGGGTTTGATCGCTGTTTACGCGGAAGAGGATTTTAGGAACCAGCTCGCCAAAGATGAGGATGATGAAGGTGGTAAACAGCGTTTGGATAATAAGCAGGCTTACCTCATGATCGCTGCTGGGCAAAAAAGAAAAATTCTTCTGCACAAAGTAGTTGGTGGTAATACTGCCGAACAACACCAATGAGATGTTGAGGCCTATTAACATACTGCTGATAAACTTGCCGGGGTTGCTGTTAAAGTTGCTGATAATGCGGGCGCGGGTGCTGCCCTTTTCTTTCAGCAGTTCCACGCGCAGTTTATTGGCCGATACAAAAGCAATTTCGATACCTGCAAAAAACGCCACCAGCAACAGGGCAACCGCTAAACCAAAAATTTCCATACCAGGCCCCGAATTTAGCAATTCTAAAATTGAGGGGGCTGAGGGCTGTTAAAGCCGCCTATGCGCGTTGCAAAATTTTTTCGCCCTGTTAATCAGCGTACTGTACCTAAAAACGTCAAAA
Organism: uncultured Chitinophaga sp.; assembly: GCA_964620645.1. Lineage (GTDB taxonomy): Bacteria > Bacteroidota > Bacteroidia > Chitinophagales > LD1 > Bog-950. The sequence continues at coordinate 846 of CAZUHU010000289.1, read as the reverse complement.
TCATACGGAATATTTAATTCCCATATTGATTAGCGTTATCTTTTTGATTATATTTGCCTCATTATAATAACAACCAATTATACCCGCAAGTGTAACTATGGTTAAGCACAATAAGTTTACCGAAGATAATCAAAAGGGGAATGCCCCGCAATACCCTTTCAACAGCCTGGCGCTGGCCGTTTACCAAAGCACTGCCATTAACGAAACCCAACGCCTGCAGGCCCTGCTTGAAACCAAAAGCCGCCGCCTGCAACAGCTAAAAGCTGTTGACCTGTTTACCCTTGCACCGGATGAAGCCCACCGCATTACTGCCGAACGCCAAAGCCTGGAGGAGGACGTTAGCACCCTATTGGGTTATAAGCTGTTTACCGATGGACTGCAGGACGCCTACCAAAAAAGCCTGCAATGGATTGATGATTTTTTTAAAGGCCGCCACCAACAGCAGCAAACTGAAATTGACCGCCTTAAACAGTTGGTTAACTACCACCAGCAGCTATACCTAAACGAAGCCGAAAGCCACCGACTTACGCTGGAACTGTGGGAGAAGTACTGCGGAGGCTAGCCGTATTTATCCCCCTCCCGAAATTTCGGGAGGCGGGGGTAGGGGGTGGAAAGTTAAACCACCGCACCGGCAAGGCAGCCCACTAACTCCTTAATGGGAGAACCACCTACAACTTAAAACTTAATACTTAACACCTATTACTTAAACCCTATTACCTAAAGGACGGAACACCGGCAACGCAGCCCACTAACTCCCTAAAGGGAGAACCCCCTACAACTTAAAACCTACTACCTAAAACTTATCACTTAAAACTTACAACCTAAAGAATGGAACACCAGCAACGC
>CAZUHU010000288.1:0-3607 GCA_964620645.1 uncultured Chitinophaga sp. | reverse complement strand
TGGCGGGGACGTTGGGCCGGACGCCTCGGCGAGCGACGGCGATGCACCGGACAGCGGCGACGCCGGCCCCCCGTGAGCGCCCGCTCACGCGGCGGGGCGTCGGCTGCACCGCGAGACCGCCGCGCGCGTCACCGCACCGGGGTGCATGTAAACTGCACGTCCGCGAGGGTCCACCCCGCGTGCGCCTGGCAGGCGGCGGCGGACGCGAAGGTCTTGTGGTGCTCGCCGGACGCGAGCAGCACGCCGGCGCGCCCGCGCGACTCCGCGGTCACCTTGCCGGACGGACCCTCGCACTGCAGCTTCCAGGTCATGTGGCAGGAGATCCCGCGGTCGCACCCGTTCGCCATCGAGAGCTCGACGCCCGTGTCGCGCTCGGCCTGGGAGATCGCGAAGCAGTCGTTCACCGTGGGGTCGGCCTGCGCGACCGCGGACAGCGAGACGACGAGAGACGCTGCGAGCAGCGCGAGCGGACCCAGAGCGAGCGGTTTGCGCACGATGACCTCCCCGGCGGTGAGCGCCAGGCCAAACGCGAGTGGCGGTGGATGGACGGCGGGGCGGCGCCTCCGCTTCCGGGGAGGTGAGACACACGCCCGGCCCGAAGGTTCCGGAAAAAATGCGCCGACCCGCGCGGGGGCGGCTACGGGTCGACGAAGCGGGCCGTGCCCACGAACTTCACGGAGCCGAGGCCCTGCGCGAGGGCCGCGCCGCCCATCGGCACGAGCTCACCGGTCGCCGGGGTGAACGTGTACCCCCACACCGTGCCCGAGGCCTGGTTCGCCACGTAGGCGAAGCGCCCGTCGCCCGCGAGCGTGAAGCTACGCGGCGTGCGGCCGGAGGTGGACACGTGCCCGTCGAGGGTGAGCCGGCCCGCCGCGCCCACCACGAAGCGCGCGATGGAGTCATGGCCTCGGTTCGACGAGTACACGTACCGCCCGCCGGGGTGCGCGAAGATCGCGGCGCCCGTGTTCGCGCCGGCGTAGCCCGCCGGGAGGGACGACTGGGTCTCGATGAGGGTGAGGCCGCCGGTCGCCGCGTCGTAGCCGAACGACGTCACCGAGCTCTGGAGCTCGTTCACCACGAACAGGAACGGCGCGCTCGGCGCGAACGACAGGTGGCGCGGTCCGGCACCGTCGGGGAGGGCCACGGGCGTGAGCGGCGCGAGCGCGCCCGCGGTCTCGTCGAGTGTGTAGCGCGCGACGACGTTGGCGCCGAGGCACGGCACGAAGATCGTGCGCCGCGCGGCGTCCATCTGCGCGTAGTGGGCCTTCTCGCCGGCGACCACGACGTCCGTGGGCGCGGCGAGCGTCCCGTCGGCGGCCACCGGCACGACGCTGACGTGCCCGCTCGTGTAGTGAGCGACGAGCAGGTAGCGACCGCTGGGGACCATCGACACGTGCGTGGCCCCGGTGCCACCCGTGGCGACGTCGTTCTTCTTCGCGAGCGCCCCGGTCTTGGGGTCCACCGAGTACGCGTGCACGCGGTTGCCGCTCGAGTCGATGACGAACGCGAGCCGGCGGGCCTCGTCGAACGCGAGATAGGACGGATCGCCCCCGACGAGCGTGACGGTCCGCGGCGCGAGCGCCCCGGTGGCGGCGTCCACAGCGTAACTCCGCACGTTGCCGTCGCCGCTGCCCACGAAGGCCACCTCGGTGCGAGCGACCGGCGGCGGCGCGTCGGGGGACGCGTCGGGGATCGCGTCGAGGGAGGCGTCTCCGGGCGAAGGAGCGCCGTCGACCAGGGGCGCGTCCGGCGCGCTGGTCTCCGGGGCAGGCGCCGCGTCGGTGTCGGGCGGTCCGCCATCTCCGGCGGAGACGGCGGCGCCACACGCGGCGCCCAGGAGCGGCACGCAGGCGGCGAGGCAGCGCGCGATGAGGACACGTCGCACCATCCCGCGAGCCTACGTCGAGCGGACCCGCGGGGGCCACACGACCGCTGGAGGAGCGAACAAAAAACGGCGACGCCGCCCCGAGGAGCGGCGTTCGTACCGAGAAACGCTGCGATTACGCGCGCTTCTCGACCTGGGTGAAGTCGAGCTCGACCGGCGTGGCGCGCCCGAAGATGCTGACCTTCACCTTGAGCTTCTGCTTGTCGGGCTTCACTTCCTCGACCGTGCCCATGAAGTTGGCGAAGGCGCCGTCGATGACGCGGATCTCGTCGCCGGTCTCGAAGGAGACGCGGGGCTTGGGCTTCACCGTGCCCTCGACGATGGCCTTGCGGAGGTCGTCGATCTGCGGGGGCTTCACCTCTTGCGGGCGCTGGTTCCCGATGAAGCCGGTGACCTTCGCCGTGTCCTTGACGAGGTGCCAGGCCTCCTCGCCCATGTCCATCTCGACGAAGATGTAGCCCGGGAAGCTGTTCTTCTGGCGGACGCGCGGCTTGCCGCTCGCGCGGGCCTCTTGCACGGTCTCGGTGGGGATCAGGATCTCCCCGAACATGGCCTCTTTCCCGAACTCCTTGATGCGCTGCTGGAGCGACTCACGGACGCGGTTCTCGTAGCCGGAGTAGGTTTGGATGACGTACCACTTCTTAGTCATGACGGAACCCCGGGGCCCTAAAAGCCGTAGACCTTGTCGGTGATGAAGCGCCAGAACTGGTCCATCAGCGCGAAGAACACCGTCGCGAAGAGGGTGGTCAGCACGACGATGAACGTGGAGTTCTGGACTTCCTTCTTGCTTGGCCAGGTGACCTTCGACAGCTCCTCGGCGACCTCGGTCGCGTACTGGCGCGCGTCCTTCCGACGCCAGTAGTGGAGGGCGACGCCGACCCCGACGATCGCGGCCGCGAGGTACACGAACTCGTCGCGAGGCTCGCCGATCTGCTCGGGCTTCCAGGCCGCGAGCGTGAGCCACGCCGCGTGCCCGAGCTTCGAGAACACGAAGGCGGCCATGACGGCGCCCGCCAGGTACGCCGCGTACACGAAGCGCTCTGCGCCGAGCACGTTGCCGGTCTGCGCGGCGAGGGCGGCCTCGATCTCGGCCTCCTCCTCCGGGTCGAGCACCTCGGCGCGCACCTTCACGGCCGGCTCGCTCGACTCGTCGCTCGCCTGCTCCTCGGGCTCGTCGGCCGAGGCTTCGCCGGCCGAGGACTCTTCCTCGGCCTCGTCGGCATTCTTCTCGAGCTCTTGGTCGGCCATGGTTCGTTGCGCTTCCAGTGAGCCGTCGCGGCTCACCATGTCTTGTTCTAGCAGGGGCTGAGGGGCTCGAACCCACGACCTGCGGATTTGGAATCCGCTGCTCTACCAGCTGAGCTAAACCCCTAGGGTCCTCGAGCGAGGAACTGTAACTCTTCTCCCGCGGATGGCCACCCCCGGCGGGGCGGATCGGCGCGGCCCGGCGCGCCTCGGCGGCGCGACAGGCCGGACTACTTGGTCTCCTTGTGGACCGTGTGGCGCTTACAGCTCGGGCAGAATTTCTTCTTCTCGAGCTGCCCGACCTGGTCGGGCCGGCGCGTGGTGCGGTAGTTTCGCGCCTCGCACTCGGTGCAGACCAGGGAGACCTCGATGCGATCACCCATGGTCTGCTCCTCTCGTCAGCGCGTGACCGCGCGACGGACTACTCCAAGATCTTGGTGACGATGCCGGCGCCGACGGTGCGGCCACCCTCGCGGA
>CAZUHU010000287.1:0-3614 GCA_964620645.1 uncultured Chitinophaga sp. | reverse complement strand
AAGCAACAAAGCCTTTGGCTACAGCCGCATTAAGGCTATTAATGAAAAGGCCATGAAGAAGTATAAACTAACGGAGGATGAGGTGGGCTATCTTGTTTTTTCAGACTCTACCACCAACTACGCCTACAACCCAAACGAAAACCGAATCAATATATTAACCAACCGCGGCCAGATAATTGATATTGCACAAGCCAGTGACCAACTCAACATCTCAGTGCTAAGCGTGCCGGTTGTAAAATATTATGTTTTCTATCCCAAACAATTAGCCTGATTTTTTGCATAACGGTTTTGTTTTTTCATGCAATGGCCTTAAATTCGGAAAAGGCAAGCAACACGTTATGTTTATAAGCAAAGGCAAACCTTCAGCAATTACCATTTCAGCTTTAGCGCTGTTGTTGGTATATGGGCTGCATGTTTTTGCCTTTAATAATTTGCTGCTCAGCAAAACCCGCAATGGGTTTCTTACTTCAAAAGAGACCCGAAGCCACCATAAGAAGTCCGGCTCAGGTATTGAGTTTATGCGCCTGGAGGTAAAACACAACATTGAAAAGCGTTCGGGTAGTGATGTTTTTTTTGCCGACTTTTCGAAACAGCCTGCCATCTTCCAAACCAACTGCATTGGTTCTGCCATATCAACTAAGGCATTGTACAAATGCGGAGTTCGGTCTAGCTCCTGTTATAAGCGCTATTGTAGTTTAGGCGTTTTTCTTATTTAAATTTTTTCCTTGCTGCATCTGCTAATGTGCTAAGCTATTAATGGCTATCTTTTTTAGCCACGCACGGGCTAAGCTGCAGTTACCTGCACGCAGCAACAATCAATTTTTTCTGGGAACTATAAGTGCGCACTTTGTGCGGCACAACTTCTGTAATATGTGTGGAGTGCTATGAAGTCCCCACCCTGTGGGCTATGGGGTGGGGCATTTTTTTATTCGTTACCCGCCGAATTTCTGTTGGCTTCGGCCGGCTTCAGCCCCTTCATTTTCCTAAGCAGTTCAGTAAACTCTTTACGATAGCCGTCTTTATCTTCCCCTAACGAAGAAGACGCCAGGGCATAAGCCATATCAAGGTTAGAGTTCCCCTTGTTCTTAGCATCCTTTAAATACATACCGGCCATTGCTACAGCGGCAGAGAATTTAAAATCGGTAGAAGTTTTTTCAGGCGTTACTGAAGCATCCTGAACCATTGCGGTAATCAATTTGCTCTTATCTTCTTTGGGGTCCTTATAACGTATGTTAAGCGCAAGTATATCATTGTTGCCGAAAGCAGCGTACTGCAGCTTTTCATTTTTGTTTTCAACTTTCAAATCAGTGCGCGGCGAATCGTAGAGGGTGATTTCGTATAAGGCAGTTACTGAACTGCCACCGCCCAACTCCCCGGCGTCCTTTTTATCATTGGCAAAATCCTCTGCTTCTAAAATGCGGTTTTCGTAACCCACCAGTTTATAATCCTTTACCCATTGGGGGTTAAATTCCAATTGCAGTTTAACATCTTTGGCAATGGTAAGTACAGTGGCGCCCATTTGCTTCACAAAAATTCTTTTTGCTTCAGCTTCATCATCTACATAGCCGTAGTAACCGTTCCCGTGGTCTGCCAGTTGCTCCATCTTTTTATCCTGGTAATTACCGCTGCCACAACCCACCACTGATAGAAAGATGCCATCGTTGCGCTTTTCTTCAATAAGGTTAATAAGGCCCTGCTCATCGCTTATACCAACATTAAAATCACCATCGGTAGCAAGTATTACGCGGTTGTTACCATCGGCTATAAAGTTGGCTTTGGCGGTTTTGTAGGCCAGTTCAATACCGGCTCCACCTGCTGTTGAGCCGCCTGCAGTCAATCCATTAATGGCATCTTTTATTTTTTGCTTTTCGTTGCCCTTAGTTGGCTCAAGCACTAAGCCGCTGCTGCCCGCATATACTACAATAGATACCACATCCTTCTCCGTCAATTCATCTACCATATAGCTAAAGGCCTTTTGTACCAGCGGAAGTTTATCCTGGCTCATCATGCTGCCACTAACATCAATCAAAAAAACGAGGTTGCTTGGCGGTAGCTGGCTTTGCACTACATCATACCCTTGTATGCCTATGTGCAATAGCTTACTGTTGGGGTTCCAGGGGCAGGCGCTCATTTCCCTGTAAACTTTAAAGGGCACATCCTGGCTTTCGGGCATGGGGTAGTTGTAAGTAAAGTAATTGATGAACTCTTCTGTTCTTACTTCATCTTTATTGGGCAGATGGCCCCCGTTTACAGTTTTGCGCATAAGGCTATAACTGCCATCGTCTACATCAATACTAAAAGTGCTGAAGGGATTTTTCTGCACCTCCCGGAAGTCATTATTGCCAACTGTATCAGATGGTATTTCTTCCACATCCTGCAACAGCCCCAGGTCCTTCCAATTGCCTCTGGCGCTAACCGCAGGTGAACTGTACCTTGTATACACCTGCTTGTAGCCATAAGCTGCTGTTCCACCATTTCCGGTAACAGTTACTGAACCAAAGGTGGGGCATGCCGCTTTACCGGCGCCTACATACGTTTCCGTTTTTTTTGCGCGTTCCTTTTCTTTTAGCGGGGCCTTGGTTTGTGTAATGGTTTCCATAGTAAGGGCATCCCCGGCTTCGGGCTTACTTTCAGCCTGTAACGCAAAGTCCAGTTTTACGGATTCGGCTTTGGTAAGGTCGGCACTCTTCATTTCAACCTTATACCCTGTTACAGTTACCAAAACGGAGTGTGTTCCCGAGGTGAGGTTATCCAGTTTGTATTCTCCCTTGGCGTCAGTAACTGTGGCTATAGGGCTACCTTTTATTATAACGTTGGCCCCTGCTACAGGTGCGCCGCTGTTTTTGTCGGTAACTTTTCCATAAATGGTTTTCTTTCCTTCAGGGCCTGTAAGCATGGCTGTAAGGGAGAGTAGCAGAATGAAGAGCTGTTTCATAGCTAAGGGTTTTATTGTTTTAGTTCAGATAGGATGCAAGTGCCCTTCATTTTTCACACGCTTACCCGAAAAATCTAAATCAAAACGGTTTTTCGCACTCGATATTTTAAACTGCTGTTACCGGAGGATTACGCTTTTAAACACCTGTTTACTTTGCAAAGGCCCATGCTCGTAAATCCCTTTATTTTTGTGGCTGATGAAACAGTACCTCGATTTATTGCAGCTTATTTTAGATAAAGGAGTTTGGAAGGACGACCGCACCGGAACCGGAACCTATAGCCTATTTGGCCATCAAATGCGTTTTAACCTTGCTGAAGGGTTCCCCCTGGTTACTACCAAAAAGGTGCACACCAAATCCATTATATACGAGCTACTGTGGTTTTTAAAAGGCGATTCCAACATACAATACCTCGACCAAAACGGCGTGCGTATTTGGGATGACTGGCCTTACGAAAAGTATAAGAAGAGCGCTGAATTTGGCGGAGAGGACATAAAGCAGTTCGGTCAAAAAATTGCCGCAGACAACGACTTTGCCAAAAAGTGGGGAGAACTGGGCCCTGTATATGGCTACCAATGGCGCAGTTGGCCGGCACCCGATGGCAGTTCGGTTGACCAGATTGCCCAGCTTATTGACCAGATAAAAAAGAACCCGCACAGCCGCCGCCTGATAGTAAGTGCG
>CAZUHU010000286.1:0-3627 GCA_964620645.1 uncultured Chitinophaga sp. | reverse complement strand
ATGCGGGTAATAGTTACCTCTTTAATTGCTTTGGGCCGTGCCTGCTGTTTTGTAAGGTAAACCTGCAGCTTATCAATATTCTGCTCAAGGCCTTTATCTGCTTTGTGCGCTTTAACTACGGCTTCAAGCTGTTCGCGGCTTTCAAACAGCATATGCCAGCTAAGCAGGGTTTTGTTGCCTTGCTCCTCAAAGGTTACCGCAGTAACAAAATGCGGATGGCTGATGTGTTTAAATACGATACGCTCAGGCTTTACTACCTCTATAAATTCGCTGTGGTTGTTGTAATCAGTGCCATCGGGCCCATGCATTACAAATTGCCATTGCCCGCCTTTTTTTACATCCATAGTACTTATGGTATTAGTAAAGCCGTTTGGCCCCCACCAGTTTTTAATATGCTTAGGGTCGGTCCATACCTTCCATACCAATTCGCGCGGGGCGTTAAGCAGGCGGCTGATGCGCAGTTCGCGGTCTGCTGTTGAATTATTGTTTGCCATATAATCTGTTTTGCTGAGTTTACTTTTTCGTTTTCCTTTTTAGTGAAGGCTTTTGCTTTTTCGGTTTGCTTTTAGCCTGCAGTTCTTCCAGGTAGCGTTCTAATGAATCAAGGCGTTGTTCCCAAAACTGACGGTACTGTTCAATCCATTCGTTTACCTCACTTAACTTTTCCAAGCGTGCCTCGCAGTAATGTTCGCGCCCTTGCGGCACAATAACCACCAGGCCGCACTCGCTCAGTATTTTCATGTGCTTGTAAACAGCGGTGCGGCTTACATCAAACTTTTCAGCTACCGAGTTTACGTTTAACGGCTGTCCGGCCAATAGGCTTAATATCTGCCTGCGGGTAGGGTCGGCAATGGCTTGAAAAACGTCCCTTCTCATTTATGCAACCTTTTGGTTGCAAATATATATGAAACCTTTCGGTTGCACAAAGTAAATCTCAGAAAAACTTATGCGCCGGGGTTTTCGGGTACAGCAGCGGCATCTATATAGGTAATTTCCCAAAGGTGGCCATCAAGGTCTGAGAAGGACTGTCCGTACATCCAACCGTGGTCCTGTGGGTCCTCCAGTATTTTACCTCCTGCTGCGGCTGCATTCTTTATCATATCGTCCACTTCTTTACGGCTGTTAACGCTTAAGCATAGTATAGCCTCGTTAGCGGTGCCGGTATTGCAGATGTCCTTTTTAATAAAGGATTGAAAGAATGGTTCCACCAAAAGCATTACCATAATGTTGTCACTCAAAATCATGCAAGTGGCATTTTCATTGGTAAACTGCTGGTTGAAGGTAAAGCCCAATTGGGTAAAAAAAGTTATGGATTTATTTAAATCCTTAACCGGTACGTTTACAAAAATCTGTTTAATCATCGCTGGTCGTTTTAATAGATTATAAATAAGTTATTGCTTTTCTAATTGTGCTTTCAGGTTCTGCAGGCTAAGGTCCTGGTCGGCAGCCAGCATTTTGGTTACAAGGGGTTTCATTATGTTCATGGGGTAAGGCATACTGCTGGTAAAGCTCCAGCGTACTTTGGTTTCATTTTCTGAAACAGCCTCCGTGCGCATGGTAGTGTGCGCAAGCCCTTCAAAAGGTTTAACAAAACGAAGTTCAGTTACTACACTTTCACCTTCGTTTATTTGCTGTATCTCCTGCTCGCCTTTACCGGCCTTATCATTTCCATCCCAGGCATAAACAAAGCCTACTGTTCCATCCGTACCGCGGAACTCCTTTTTCATGTTGGGGTCCTGCATGTTCCATTTGCTGTAGTTGTCCTCGTTCTTTATCTGCTTTATATAATCAAACACCTGTTGTTTAGGTTTATTGATTACAATTTCTCGCTCAACGGTATAGTCCTTACCGATGATCAGCGCAATTACCAATACTAAAAGAACTACGGCTACGATAATGCCAAGAATTATTTTTACAATTTTCATACTATGTGGTTTTGGTTGTTTGATTATTAATGGTATTCGATATTCTGAGAATTTGCTGAATGTGCCTTTGCGTATGGAACAGCACGAAGTATAAAAGTTCCAGCTTGCTTACTTTGCCAAAGGCTTTGTGGCTAACGGTTTCGTTCAGGTCGGCATTATCGGCTGCGCGCAGCAGTTCATCATAAGTATTTTCTACTTCTGCTGTAAGAGATGCAACCGCATAATGCTGTCGGTTAGGCAGAATAAATTCAGGCGATTGAAACGTACGGCTGAAATCCAGGAAAATGCTTTTTAGCTCCTCTACCCGTTCATCAGCCGGCCTGCTTATTTTTTCGCCATCCATACGTATAAACTGCGCAATGCTGCCGGTGCTTTTAATAAGGTGTTCAGCTACCTCTCCTGCGCACCAGCTATCAGCGGCAGGCTTTTTATTTATACTTTGATCATTGAAACTGCCCAGCGCCTGTACCAACTGCTTTTTTACATCTTCTATTTCTGTTAAAACTTTCATTGCGTTTGTTTCGGAAACAAAGGTAGGCGCGGGATAGCCCTGCCGTGAGGTGCGGATACGGCATTATGAGGGGTTGATTGCGACAGGGCGATTAATTACCTTTATTTCATGAAACATATAGCGATACTGGTACCTAAAGGACATTGCAGCGTAGTAAACATTGAAGGCCCGCAGCAGATATTTACAGAGGTAAACAGCCTGTTTACATCGATGGGTCGCGAACCTCTTTTTAAAATACAATTAGTGGGTTTGGTTAAAGAAGCCCGCCAGCGCGATGGTATGTTCAGCATACGGCCCGATGCGCACATCAGTGATATAAAGCGTACTGACCTGATTTTAATACCGGCCATGTTCGGCGATTTAAAAGAGAGCATAAAAACGAATGAAGAATTTATACCATTCATACAACAACAATATAAGAAGGGTGCTGAAGTGGCCAGCTTTTGTATTGGCGCCTTCTTTTTAGCCAGCACCGGTTTATTGAAAGGAAAGAAATCTACTACACACTGGCGCTTTGTAAATGAGTTCCGTGCAATGTTTCCTGATATTGAAGTAATGGATGATAAAATTACTACGGAAGACAGTGGCCTTTATACCAGCGGAGGTGCATATAGCTGGCTGAACCTGGTAATTTATTTGGTAGAGAAATATGCAGGCCGCGAAATAGCTATTGCCATTTCAAAGGCATTTATGATTGATATTGACCGTTACAGCCAATCGCCTTTTATCATCTTTCAAGGGCAGAAACTGCATGAAGATGAAACCGTGCGCAAAGCGCAGGAGTATATTGAGCAAAATTTTGCCGAGAAAATAACGGTGGATCAACTGGCAGATATGCTGGCGCTTGGCCGCCGCAGCCTGGAGCGCCGCTTTAAAAAGGCCACCAGCAACACCGTAGTGGAATACATACAACGCGTAAAAATTGAAGCCGCCAAAAAGAGTTTGGAAACCAGCCGCAAGAATGTAAACGAGGTAATGTTTGAAGTAGGGTATAGTGATACGAAGGCCTTTCGCACCGTGTTTAAAAAGACTACCGGTTTAAGCCCGGTTGATTATAGGAATAAGTATAATAAGGAGGCGGCTGCTGCCTAGAATGTAGATTAGGCACGCAGTCTTCACGTCATTCCGGCGAAAGCCGGAATCTCATATCCCTTATTATGTTCCTTTTCTTTTAAAAGAAAAGGAACCCCC
>CAZUHU010000285.1:2013-3658 GCA_964620645.1 uncultured Chitinophaga sp. | reverse complement strand
TCTTATCCTCTAAAGTGATGTAGCTGGTAGGGTCAAAGCTCTGTAAGCCGTCAAAGTTCATGCTGTAGCTGCCGTTAGCGCCTGGTTCGAAGCCTACGTTTACTGTGCTGGTTTGGTCTATAGATGTATTGAAGTTGCGCATCAGCCATTCCTGCGGGTTGCTGTTGTAGCTGTAAAGGGTATGGCGGGTTAAAGCTCCCGGCATTTTGTAGGCATCGCGGTCGCTATCGTACTGGTTGGTAGCATCTGTGCTGAAGCCTATGGTTGTTTTATCCTTTAAACCATTGGCGGTATTGGTTACATATAGCGTCATGGTTTCAGCATTGTTCTGTTGCTGGAAGGTAGTGCTAGCGCTTCTGCTTAAGTTGCTTTTCAATATAGGGTAAGCAGGGCTACCGGTGGTCTTTCTTCTTACAAAGAAAGCCTGGAATGGCGCAATGATATCTTCATCGGTATAGGTGCCTGCAAAAGGGCCGGTAGCATTCCATACAGCATGTACTACATCATAACCGGCGGGGTTAGGTGCACTGGTTAGGTCCAGCGTAGCAAGGAATGGGTTGCTTATCATCGTCCAGCCCGATACGGTTGGCCTGCCCTGTAGGCTAACGTTGCTCCAGTTGCTGTTGGTGCCTGTTTGCAGGTATATAGGGTCAGTATGCGGAGTGCCGCTTAATACTAATGTACCTGCACCTACTTTGCGTACGCTGTAGCCTTTGGCCGCTGTAAGCGGATTGCCTGAAGCTTCTACTTTCCAGCCGGCTACGTTACAGCTTGCGCCATTTGTTTCGTCGTAAGTATAAACATTACCGTAAAGGCTGTTGTTGGCCAGTTGGGTTTCATCGCAGTTACCCATAGCGGTTACAAAGCCGCCGCTGCCGTTGGCTGAACCTAAATTGCCTGCTGTTGGGCCATCTACCGGGCTGCCGAAGTAGTGGGCATCCTGGTAGGCGGCTGAGTTATAGGCACGCTCTGCGGTAATTGGGCCGTTGATGCTGCCACCAAAGCCTGCGCTGAAGTCATCTAATACAGCTATTTGGGTAGCTGAGGTGCTGCGGAAGCGCAGGGTAGCGCCCGTGGTGTTTAATACACCATTTTCCAGTTCTACAGCAGTCATTACATCGTAAGATGCACCTGCCTGCAGGCTGGCGCCCGTGCTATTGTTTAAGCGCAAGGTATTAACCTGCAGTTTGCCGCTCAGTTGTTGGTTGCTGCTGCCGTTTAATACCAGGCTGCCTGCGGCATTGCCGGTGATGGTGGCTGAAGTTGCAGTGCCTGCAGTTAAGTTACCGCATACGCTTAATGGATTATTATTTACTGTAATAGTTGCGCCGTCCTGAATGGTAAGGTCACCCACTTGTACTGAAACTAAACCGATAGTTGGGAACAAACCGCCTGAAGGGCTTGTAGGTATCAATGCATCATGCGCACAAGTGCTTGGTGCAAAGCCGCTGCTCCAGTTGGTTGGGGCTGTCCACTGTGTAGTATTACCCAACCATGTGTTTACACCGCAATTGTTAACGGTTACAGCAACGCTGCCACTGGCAGAACAGCTATTGCTATTGGTTACAGTAACATCGTAAGTGGTATTGCTGGTTGGCGAAACTGAGCCGCCGGATACGTTGCCGGCTAAACCGCTGCTCCATGC
>CAZUHU010000285.1:0-1913 GCA_964620645.1 uncultured Chitinophaga sp. | reverse complement strand
CCGTAAGGCAATGCATTATCAAAAGTTACCAGGTGCCAGGCAGTACCACCCGTGCCTGTGCCGGTTGGGACTGTTACCGTGCCAATAGAAAAGTAGCTAATGCCATCAAGGCTGTATTCTACTAACAGGTCATTACCATTATCGGCATTGGTGTTTTTGTTCATACCAAATGATAACTTGTTAGGGAACGCATTGGTAGTATTGATGTTAGATATGATCAACGTTTTTTCGCCTATAGGGCTTGAGCCGTTTTGAGTTAAGAAGGCATTGCTGGCACCACTGGCGCCGGTGTAACCTGTTGAAGAAGTGCTATTGCGCACATCACCCAAACCTGAGAACGCAAGTGTTGGGTTAGTAGCCGAAGTATATACTGAGAAATCAATGTTAGTACCTGAGCTTCCAAAGTTTTCAGTAAAGGCTAAGGCAGTACCATTAACAGTAGGGCGCACAGTAAAGGCATTAGACATTACTGTTGCAGGCGAAACGCAGGTTGCGCTGCTGGTCATTTCGCAGGTAACCACATCATAAACGTTTAATGAAGCAGGTGCATACGTAGTGCCTGTGGCAACGTTTGTGCCGTTCAACTTCCATTGGTAACCCGGTGAACCTCCTGCATCAGTAGTAGCTCCTACTGAAAAGCTTTGAGCCACACCCGCGCAAATAGGGTTGTTAACCGAAGTAATTTTTATGGTAGGTAAAGTAGCGGTATTAATAGTAACGCTAACCGGGCCATTCGCCGCTGAACAACCAAAGGCATCTGTAATTGTAACGGTATAACTACCAGTTGAACCAACTGATATGCTCTGAGTTGTTTGTGAATTACTCCAGTTATAAGTCTGGCCTGATGGACTTGCGCTTAATGCAACTGTACCGCCACATTGTACAACCGGGCCCGTTGGAGATACACTAAAAGTTGCAGCTGTTCCTGAATAAACATTTATATCATCTAAACGGAACTGAACGGTGTTGCTAAGGTTGGTAAAACGTAATGAAACGGTAGCCGACTGAGGGAGTGCGCCGGTTACTTTAACAAGGCTCCAACTTGCCGTATTAGGCAAGGTGCCGGCCATGGTAGTCCATGGAATTGTGGTCCATGAAGTTCCACCGTTGGCGCTCACTTCCAATTGAAGGTTAGTACCGGTTTCTCCGGTAGTTGATTTGTAAACCCCCATGTATAACACCATAGGCGAAAGGCCAAGGGTATTTATTCCATCTATGCGGAAGTTGGTGCCTGCCGTAGCGGTTAAAAATACGTTACCTGCACCACTGGCGCCTGTGTAGCCTGTTGAAGGGGTTGAGGTACGGATATCGCCCGAACCTGACATAGTAAAACCATCGTTATCAAAACCGTTGTTGGTTTCATGAGTAGCAATGCCGGTATTGGCACCTACAGTTCCCATCGATTCAGTAAACAATGGTGTAGAGTTGCTATATTGAATGGTAATGTTTTGGCCGTTATCAGTGCCGGTAAAAGAAGGCGTACTGCCTACAACACGAATGCGGTAGCCGCTACCGTTAGGCGTGTTTGCCGGTATAGTTGCTGAAATAGTACCGCTGGTTGTAGTTGTTATGCTGCCAATAGTAGTAGGAGTTGTAAAGCTACCTGAAGCATCAGACAGTTGCGCTGTAAATACGTTGCCTGTACCAAAGTTAGTGGCAGTGTAAGGAACACTTACTGCAGAACCCGGACAAATAAAGTTAGGGATAAGCGTGCTGGTTGCTAAAGTTGGTGTAGGAACGGTAACCGTAATAGAACCGCTGGTAGCGTTAGTAGTGCCTGCATTGGCATCGTCAACCGTTACTGTAGTTGAACCGCCACCTGTACCAAACTGGAAGTTAGAAGGGAAGGTTAAAACACCGGCGCTAAAACTGCCGGGATTGCCGGTGCCGAGCATATTGTGGGTCACGGCAAT
>CAZUHU010000284.1:0-3674 GCA_964620645.1 uncultured Chitinophaga sp. | reverse complement strand
GCAGGTCCACGCCTTTACTTTTTAATTACAAAATCAGGAAGCGTAACATTCTCTTTGCGCTTGGTAATGGTTACCTTTTGCATTACGTAGTCCTGGCCAAGGGTGCAGGTATCGCACTTGCTGTAAACCCAAAGGCTGTAATCACCCTTTTGCAACCATTCAAACTTAAACTCTCCGTTATAGTTGGTTTTTACATCATCATCAACAGTGGTATGGTTGCCATAAGAGATGTAGACGTTCTCATCTGCCAGGTAGCCCGAATCTACTAACTCATTATAGGTGTTATAATCATATGCATATACTCTACCTGAAATGGTGGCCAAACCACCCGTGCCGGGGTCCTTAGCACAGGAAGCCACGCCCAACATACCACCAATGGCAAGCAATAAAACCACATTTAGCAGAGACAAACGGGATGTATTCATAATTCGCTAACAATTCTTTAAAAGTAACTTAAAGATGAAAAACCTGTAAAAACAAAAAGCCCTATATAGCTGACGCAAAATAAGATATAAAAAGAGAAGTAGGGAACGGCCTAAAGGTTAGTGGCAAACAGTAACTCCAGGTTACTGTGCTTTAAACTAAACATGGCAGCCAGGTTTTCGTTGGTCAGGTTGCCTTTGTAAAGATATATACCATTGCGTATGCCGGCATCGTCATACAATAACCCCTTCATGCCTCCTAAATCGCCACAGCGGATTAAGATAGGCGTAAGAATGTTAGAGAAAGCGTAGGAAGCCGTGCGCGATACACGCGATGGGATGTTTGGCACGCAGTAGTGTATTACATCGTACTTGGTAAAGGTAGGCTGCGCATGCGAGGTAATTTCGGAGGTTTCAAAACAACCGCCCTGGTCAACACTTACATCAATAAGCACACTGCCGGGTTTCATTTTACTCACCATATCCTCGGTTACCAAAACCGGGGTGCGGCCCTTTTTTGAGTGTATGGCGCCAATGGCTACATCGGCTGTTTGTAACTCCTGCTCCAATATGGCCGGCGAAATAGTAGAAGTAAAAATGCGGGCGCTTATTTTCTCCTGCAGGCGTTGCAGCTTAAATACATTGTTATCGAACACCGAAACTATAGCGCCTAAGCCCATTGCTGCGCGTGCAGCAAATGTGCCCACTACCCCTGCTCCTAAAATTACCACCTTGGCCGGTGGAACACCGCTTATACCACCTAACAATATCCCCTTGCCCTGGTTGGCATTGCTCAGGTATTCCGCCGCTAAAAGTATTACGCTGTTACCCGCTATCTCGCTCATAGCCCGCACAAAAGGAAAGCGCCCTGCATCATCGTTGGTGTATTCAAAAGCAAGGGCCGTTACCTTCTTCTTCATCAGCTTCTGCATATACTCCTTTTTAAGGGTAGGCAGGTGCAGCGGCGAAATAAGGGTTTGGTTGTTCTGCATCAGCTCAATCTCATCAAGCGAAGGGGGAGCAATCTTAATTATTACATCAGCCTTAAAAACCTCCTCGGCGCTTTCAGTAATCTCAGCGCCTGCTTCCGAAAAATCGTTATCCGAAAAGTGGGAATCTTTACCGGCACCGCGCTCAATCAAAATACGGTGGCCATTGGCCATTAAGGTGCGCACGTTTTCAGGGGTTAACCCTATGCGGTGCTCCTGAAAACTCCTTTCCTTGGGTATGCCAATAAACAGTTTGGCCCTTCTGGCAGCCACCATAGTAGGGCTTTCCATCGGTTGCAGGCCCAGTTTGGTTACTATACCCTCAAATTCTGATTTTTTCTTCTCGGCCATCTCTACGGGGAATTAATTCATAAAGATAGACACATTCCTAATATTCCCTTCGGATTTAATGTGGATATTAACGGTTTCAGCAGGCAACAGGGGCTCAATTAACCCGGGCCATTCAATAAAGCAATAATCGCTGTCATTCAGGTATTCTTCCATACCCAACGCCTGGGCCTCATTAAGGTCCTTTACCCGGTAAAGGTCAATATGGTAAATGCGCTCCATAGTGCCGGGTATGGCATACTCATTAACTATACTGAAAGTGGGGCTGCTAAAACTATCCTGCGAACCCAGTTGACGGCAAATTTCCTTAATAAGGGTGGTTTTGCCGGCCCCCATATCCGCTTCAAAAGCAAAAACCTTTCTGCCTCCGGCAAACTGCAATATGCCTTTTGCCAAAGCAGGCAATTCGTTAATGCTTACTATGGATATTTCCTGGTGCTTCACGCGGTGAAGGTAAGATTCTAAGGGGAGTATTCCTCACCCCTAGCCCCTCTCCAAAGGAGAGGAAGTAAAATGGCGCTTGCCATGTAGAGCGGAACAGAAACACAAATAATCATAGCAGAAATGAGGACAACAAATTGTCCCCCTTGCGGGCAGCCATAGTGCGGCAATAGGGGGATGAGAAAGATTTTTTCGCTTACGAGAAAAAATCGTCGGAGGGGGTAGTATTCAACTGTGCAATAAATGGGTTGCGTTCATTTTACCTCACACCCAGCCACTCTCAAAGGAGAGGGGGAATAAAATGGCAGGAATACCTGAATCACAAAGTGGAAGACTGCCACACGATGATGCCTCTTATGATTTTAATGAATATCGCTCGCAGTGACAATCCTTTTATTGGCGCTTTATCTAATAAGTGAAGGCTACTCTTTTATAAATCTGACACTACTACATTTTAACGTCATTCCGGGCCTGACCCGGAATCTGAACTAGATGCTGAATCAATCCCGAGTAATTCGGGACAGGGGGACGATTCTATAGCCCTCCCCTTTAGGGGAGGGTTGGGAGGGCTTTACTCCTTCACAAACCTTACACTTCCCTTTTCTGTGTTGCCTTCATAAAGGGTACACAAATACAACCCACTTACCCAGTCTTCAACTTTCAAAGTGTAGCCAATGGTTGCCTTCTGTAAAGGCACTTCAAATACCTTTTGCCCACTTAGGTCGTGGACCACAAGCCAACCACCCTGTTTTGAGGTACTGCCAAAGCCTATGTTGCAGTAACTGCCGGCAGGGTTTGGGTAAACTTCCAATTCAGGTTGTTGGTTATATGCTTGCTTAGGTGGTTCAGCTATGCCAACATCAATACCCAACGTATCGCAACTACTACCATCAACGGGGCCGAGCCGAAAATTTGGATAGTTAGACATAGATGAACCGTTAAACGTATATAGTGGTATATTATGTTGAAGAACATTACATGCTAAACCAGCACTATCCGGACTATCTATTGTATGTAGAAAACGGACACCATTGGGTGAGCAAATAATTATCTTTTCATCAGGAGTTTTTTCCGCCAGATAAAATAAGGTTCCTACGGGAAATTCAGGGTCTGTAAAACCATCCCATTGAGCTACCATGGTTTTAGTTGATTCTATGTCTGCTGCTTCTAAATCGTACTGATATATACAATCGCCACAGGTGGTATATGCAAATCTTCCGCTTGCAGAAGTAGCAATGCCGCCGGCAAAACAAGTATCGGTCGCATGAAATACCATTGGGTTAGTTAACAAACCTTCGCAACGGTCGAAGTCAAAAATTTCAAAATTGTCACCTGAATCTACGCTAAGGGTGTTGAAAATTAAATATCTATCACCATTATCCGTGAAAACGGCCTGCCCAATACCTAAATATGGCTGCTGTGGTAGATTTAATGATATCCATGGAAAAACTTGCACTCCATTGGGTGTTAAAAG
>CAZUHU010000283.1:0-3674 GCA_964620645.1 uncultured Chitinophaga sp. | reverse complement strand
CTGGTGAGCGAAGACAAAAGCGAAAAGAGCCAGCTCAGGGAGCAGCTTGAGGCGTTTCAGAAGATTCTCATTCACGACATGGACGAAAAGCAGTTCGCGGACATGTATTCGCAGACGGTTGCCTACGGCCTATTTGCCGCGCGGTTACACGACGAAACACTCGAAGATTTCTCAAGGCAAGAAGCCCGCGACCTGGTGCCAAAATCGAACCCGTTTCTGCGCACGCTGTTTGACCATATTTTGGGCGCCAATGTCGACGAGCGTATCATCTGGATCGTCGACGCGCTGATCGATGTCTTTCGCGCCTGTGATATTCGTGCGCTGATTGAGAGCTTCGGCAAGGCCAAAAATGCCGTACACACCGACCCGATGATTCACTTCTACGAAACGTTTCTGGCCGAATATGATCCCGCACTGCGCAAATCGCGCGGTGTCTATTACACGCCCGAGCCTGTGGTCGACTTCATCGTGCGGGCTGTGGATGACATTCTTATCAATGAATTCGACCTGCCGCAGGGCCTGGCCGACACTTCCAAGATTCAGATCGAAGTGCCAGCCCCCTTCGGCGCCGCTCAGGGCAGGCGTGGCGGCAAAGGCAAAGAGAAAAAGACCGTGCACCGCGTACAGATTCTCGACCCGGCGACGGGTACGGGTACCTTCTTGGCGCGGGTTGTGGAACAGATACATAGCAAGTTCGAAGGGCAAGAAGGCATTTGGTCAAGTTATGTTGAAGAGCATCTGAAACCCCGCCTCAATGGCTTCGAGATTCTGATGGCCCCGTATGCGATGTGCCACCTAAAGCTCGATCTGATGCTGCAAAAGACCGGCTATAAGCCGAAAGGCAAGAACAGCCGTTTTCACGTCTATTTGACCAACGCGCTCGAAGAGGCACACCCCGACACGGGTACGCTGTGGGCGAGCTGGCTATCAAACGAAGCGTCTGAGGCGAACGAAGTTAAGCGCGATACGCCAGTGATGGTGGTGCTGGGTAATCCGCCGTATAGTGGCCACTCGTCGAACAATGGGGACTGGATTCGAAAGCTGTTGGAAGTTTATAAGCAGGAGCCCGGAGGAGGCAAGTTAAACGAAAAAAATCCCAAATGGCTGAATGATGATTACGTGAAGTTTATTCGGTATGGAGAGCATTTTGTAGAAAAGAATGGTGCCGGCATATTAGCATTCATTAATAACCATAGCTTTTTGGATAATCCCACTTTTCGTGGAATGCGTTGGCAGCTCCTAAATACATTTGATAAAATCCTTATACTCGATTTGCATGGCAACGCGAAGAAAAAAGAAGTGGCACCAGATGGCTCGATTGACGAGAATGTATTTGATATACAACAAGGCGTTTCTATCAATCTATTTATTAAGACAGGCAGAAAAAAGAAAAGCCAGCTTGGTAAAATATTACAAACTGATCTGTTTGGCAGTCGCCTAACAAAATATGAAAAATTGAACAAGAAAAATTTAAGGAGTATAGGATTCAGAAATATAGAATCGCCGCCGCCCACGCATTTTTTTTCCGCAAAAGACCTTTCGCAAATTGAAAAGTATCAAAACGGGTTTACGCCACCTGATTTGTTCGGTAAAAACTCGGTCGGCGTTGTCACTTCGCGCGATGCTTTTGTGATAGATACAGCAAAAAATAGACTCCAAAAGCGCGTCCAAGATTTCTTTGAATTTCCAAAATCTGTCTTGAGCGAAAGATACGGAATTACCGATTCGAGTTCATTCAGAATCGAAGAAGTCAAACTGATCGCGAAAGAATTCAAGTCGAATTGCCTGCAGCAAATCGCCTATCGACCTTTCGATTCGCAATATATATACTTCGAACCGAATTTCATAGAACGATCTAGAATGGAAATCATGTCGAATTTTGACGACAGAAAGAATATCGGATTAGTAATTGGTCGGCAAGGACAAGTTGTAGGGCATATGGCTTGGAACCTGATTTTTATTTCCACAAAGATTTCTGATTTTAATCTGTTCTATCGCGGCGGTGGTGTTTTATTCCCCCTCTACCTGTACCCCGAAGCAGGCGAGGCCGACATGTTTGGCACCTCACCCCCAGCCCCTCTCCACAATGTGGAGAGGGGAGCAAAAAAAACGCATGCTCCTACGGGGAAGCAACCTCTTTCTCCCCCTCTCCATGTAATGGAGAGGGGGCCGGGGGGCGGGGTTCCCAACCTTAACCCAGACATCGTCGCCGCTATGGCCGAAAAAATCGGTATCAAATTCGAAGACGATGGCCCCACCGCCGCATTCACCGACCGTCGCAAGCGCCCCACCAAAACCTTCGCCCCCATCGACCTGCTCGACTATATCTACGGTGTGCTGCACTCACCCAACTACCGTGAGAACTACAAAGAATTTTTGAAGATCGATTTTCCACGCGTGCCATACCCAGAAAGCGCGAAGGAGTTTTGGGTCTTTGTCGAACTCGGTGGCGAGCTGCGCGCACTACACCTGATGGAATCGCCAAAGTTGGGCAAGCTCATCACGAAATTCAGCGTCAGCGGGTCGAATGAGGTTGAGAAGATCAGCTTTGAACCGACGACAAAGGGACTTGGCAAAGTCTTCATCAGCAAAGACCAATACTTCGATGGCGTACCCGAGGTGGCTTGGTCGTTCTATATCGGCGGCTACCAGCCGGCACAGAAGTGGCTCAAAGACCGCAAGGGCCGGGTTTTAACCACAGATGATGTCATGCATTACCAGAAGATCGTCGTCGCGCTGACCGAAACTGCGCGAGTGATGGGTGAAATTGAGAAGGTGAAGAAATTCTGAAAACCCTTGACCGGGGTGCAGCATGGGCGGCAGCTGGCCGATAAGTAAGTTACGCCCTGTCTCAAATCCTGAGAAGGGATCAACCGAGGAGGATAAATGGCAGCGTATGAATTCCCTACAATTCCCGAGCTAACGGGTAAAGCCGCAGCAGAGTTTATACAGAAAGCTGAAAATCCCACCCCGGTGCGGTTGACGACAATGGCAGAAACGATCTACAAGAAGCTTGCGCCGGCACCTACCGATAAAAAATCTTGATAGAGCTCGATGCCGGGTTTTCCATTCGGTCTCTGCAAGAGACCGACCTGGACAAATTTGTCTGTGATGAGAAGTTGCTGAGCTTCTTTCGCGAAGACGCGCAGGATACTGAAGACGAGCTTATCGCCAAGACCTACTTTCTCCACCACGAAACGATTCAAGAGCCGCTGGTAGGTTTTTGCGTCAGCAATTCTGCGATTCAGGCGACGAACGACTTAAACATGACGCTGCCTGACAACGTGCATCACAAGTCTTATCCGGCAGTGCTGTTAGGAAAGCTGGCGACCCACAGCAGGTACACCGGTAAGAAATACGGGCAATGGGTGATCGAGTTTCTAAAAATATGGTTCATAACCCAAAACAAGACCGGTTGCCGGTATTTGGTTGCAGATTCGTTGCCCGATGCTGTGGGCTTTTATGCCAAGTGCGGATTTGAGGAGTTTCCCGTACAAAAATCCAGCAAGACAAAGCTCATGGTCTTCGATTTGAAGGCATATGAGCTGACGATTAGGTACGGGCAAGAAGGAAAAAAACGCTGACGGTCTTCCTCGGCTGACAAGATTGCACTATGCCCATCAAAATCTACGGCATGTCCTCATCGGGCAACTGCCACAAAATTCGCCTCATCG
>CAZUHU010000282.1:0-3711 GCA_964620645.1 uncultured Chitinophaga sp. | reverse complement strand
CATTTCCTTACACAGGCGGCACTGCCGTGTTGGTTAATATTGACGATACCTGGTCCAGCCCAATACCGCTGCCTTTCAACTTCTGCTTCTTCGGCCAGGCTTATAACCAGTTTGTAATTGGCTCCAACGGTTTAATAACTTTTGATGTAGCTCAAACACAGGCCCCCTTAAACCCTACCAATTACTGTGCATGGGATATTACTGCTTCGGGCACGGTGCCAACCAACCAGATATACACCAACTCCATTATGGGCCCTTACCATGATATTGACCCATCTTTAGGAGGTTACATTAACTATCAGGTAATAGGGGGTCCGCCTTGCCGTACGTTTGTAATCAGCTTTAATGCGGTTCCTATGTACAACAGCGATGACATACTATCCAATTGCTCCTCAACAAACGCGCAAACACACCAAATAGTACTTTACGAAACAACCAACGTAATAGAAATATACATCGCGAATAAAGAAGCCTGCACCGATTGGAACGACGGACTTGCCATTGAGGGCATACAGGATGCTACAGGTACCACCGCCTTTACCGTTCCCGGAAGAAACAACACCGTATGGGATGCTCAAAACGATGCCTGGAGATTTACACCCAATGGGCCATCCATTGTAAGCATTGATTGGTTTAACAACGGTGCCAACGTAGGTTCAGGCCCCAGCTTAAGTATATGCCCTACTACCTATGGCCTTTACACAGCGCAGGCAACCTACACCCCTTGCGCAGGGGGCACGCCTATTGTAGTAAGCGATGACGTTTTTGTTGGCACACTCAGCCTCGGTGTTCAAATAGATTCTTTTGATAATGTTTGTCCCGGTTCAACAACGGGTGCTGCTTACGCTTCTTTCAATACAACCTCTACTGTACTTTCATACGGTTGGAACCCCGGCCCCGCCAATACAACCACATTAAGCAACGTGGGTACCGGCACCTATATCTTCTCCGTATCCATAGCAGGCTGTACACGTTCCGATACTGTTACTATTACAAACAGCCCGGCCCCATCTGTTACTGTTAATGACTCTACCTTCTTTACCTGTAACCCACCCGGTAATGCCGGTGTGCTTGGAGCAAACCCATCCGGTGGCGGAGGCACTCCTTACTCCTATGCATGGTCAGCAGGCGGACAAACAGGGCAATACGCCACCGGCCTAAGCGCCGGTAATTACACCGTCACGGTCACTGACGCCGGAGGCTGTACGGCATCCGACGGCGGGCAACTCATTTATCAATCCACATCGCCAACCTTCTCGCCTCCGCAAATAACTAACGTCAGTTGTAACGGAAATACTGACGGGGCCATAGTCGTCTTTCCAACAAACGGACAGGTGCCTTTTACTTTTAACTGGTCGCCTGCCCAACCAAACAACGATACCATTACCGGCCTGGGCCAGGGCACGTACAGCGTTACCGCAACCGACGCCAACGGGTGCACGGTAAGCGCCAGCTATAACATTACGCAACCAACAGCGCTTGCTTTAGGTAGCCCAACAATTACGGGTGCCACCTGTTCAACCGGCGGCTCTATTTCAGTAACGGCCAATGGCGGTACAGGCACATTAACCTATGCATGGAGCAACAGCCAGTCGGGCAGTTCAATAAGCAACCTTGCCGCAGGCAATTATGATTTAACTGTAACCGACCAAAACCTTTGCACCATTACCGCAACTTACAACGTGCCAGCAGCGCCTAACGTAGTAACCTTCGGTGCACCCGCCATTACCAATGTTAGCTGCAATGGCGGCAACAACGGAAGCATTACGGCAAATGCGAGCGGAGGTACAGGTACTATTGGTTTTGTTTGGGGAGGCAGCCAAACCGGGGCTACAATAAGTACGCTAACGGCCGGCAACTATAACGTTACAGCCACCGATGCCAACGGATGCAGCGTTAGCACTACTTATGTTATTACTGAACCTACTGCCATTATTATAGGCGCACCAACAATTGTTGATGCAACCTGCACAACGGGTGGAAGCATTTCAGTTACCGCAAACGGCGGAACCGGAACATTGAACTACAGCTGGAACAACGGCGCGCTTAACGGCTCAAACATCACGGGACTTGCAGCTGGCAACTACGCTTTAACGGTTACCGACCAAAACCTCTGCACTGCAACTGCAACTTACGTTGTAAATGCAGGCCCCAATGCAGTAATAATCAGCAATCCTGTTGTTACGGATGTAAGCTGCAACGGCGCAGCTGATGGCTCCATCAGCATTACGTTAGGCGGCGGTACTGGTACAATAACAGTTAACTGGTCAAACGCGGCAGGCAACGTTACAAGTATCAGCAGCTTAGCGCCGGGTAATTACAGTGTAACCGCTACCGATCAATCCGGCTGTTCAACATCTGCCTCTTATGTAATTGTTGAGCCAACATTGTTGGTTATCGATTCCGTAGTAATTCAGAATGTAAACTGCAGCAATCCTAACAGCGGTGCGCTAAACGCATACGCCAGCGGCGGAAACGGTGGTTACACTTATAACTGGACTCAACAATCCAATTCGCAAACCTACAACGGCCAAAACATTACCGGCCTTGCGGCGGACACATACACCCTAACGTTAACCGATACAAAGGGCTGCAGCGCAACAGGCACCTATGCCATAACTCAACCGGCTGCCCTAACCTTTACACCCTCGCATACCGATGTAAGCTGCTTTGGGGGCAACGATGGTAGTGCAACTATCACCGTTAATACAGGTACTGCGCCTTATACCTACAACTGGAACGGTAGCGGTGCAGGTGGCAACGCTACCGTAAATGGTTTAAGCGCCGGGCCGGCGAACGTAACCATAACTGATGCCAACTGCAGCGCCACTGCTACTATAATAATTGCTGAGCCGTCGCAGCTTCAGCTTAACCAGCTAAGCCAAACAGATGTGAGTTGCGCAGGCAGCAGCGATGGTGCAATAACTGTAAACGCAAATGGAGGAACGCCTACATACACGTATAACTGGAGCAACCTGGCAACAGGGCCAACAGTAAGTGGTTTGTCAGCCGGGCAAATAACCGTAACAGTAGTTGACAATAATCTATGCCAGGCTACTCAAACTTATACCATTGTAGAACCGGCCGCTGTTACTGCCAGCGCTACAGCAACCGATGCCCTTTGTTTTCAGGCACCAAACGGTACCGCAACCGTTAGCGTTAGTGGTGGTACTCCGCCTTATAACTACCTGTGGAGCGATAACCAAACTACAGCCGAAGCGCAAGGTTTAGTAGCGAACTTCTATTCAGTTACTGTGCTGGACAATAACAATTGCAGCGCCACCGCAGCAACTGTAGTTAATGAACCTACAGACATGGTTATTACCTATACAGCAACCCCCGTGTTATGTATTGGCGACGAGAACGGCACCCTAACCGTTAACGTTACCGGCGGCAGCCCTAACTATAATTACTCAGCTACCCAGGACATGGTGAACTTTGTAACCACCACCGACGGGGTTATTAAAGATTTAGCGGCCGGCGATTATACCATCATTATATCTGACAACAACGGATGTACCAAAACAATACCCGCAACTGTACCGGATGCAACGCCGGATGCTTTCCAAACTACAACTGATTCCACCTCTTGTTACGGAGAGCAATATACCGATGGAGAAGCCCATGTGCTGGCTACCTCTATACAAAACGGCCCTTACCAATTTAGTATGGATGGCGGCATACCGCAATACAGTGGAGATTTCTATAATC
>CAZUHU010000281.1:0-3711 GCA_964620645.1 uncultured Chitinophaga sp. | reverse complement strand
GATTATAGAAATCTCCACTGTATTGCGGTATGCCGCCATCCATACTAAATTGGTATGGACCATTTTGTATAGAGGTGGCCAACACATGGGCCTCTCCATCGGTGTACTGCTCACCGTAACATGAGGTTGAATCAGTAGTAGTTTGAAAAGCATCCGGTGTTGCATCCGGCACTGTTGCCGGTATTGTTTTGGTGCATCCGTTATTGTCAGATATAATGATGGTATAATCACCGGCAGCCAGATCTTTTATAACCCCATCAGTGGTGGTTACAAAGTTTACCATATCCTGCGTGGCTGAGTAATTATAGTTAGGGCTACCACCGGTAACATTAACGGTAAGGGTGCCGTTCTCGTCGCCAATGCATAATACCGCAGTGGCTGTATAGGTAATTACCATATCGGTAGGTTCATTAACTACCGTTGCTGCGGTGGCGCTGCAATTGTTATTATCCAATACTGTAACTGAATAGAAGTTGGCCACTAAACCTTGCGCTTCTGCAGTGGTTTGGTTATCGCTCCACAGGTAGCTGTAAGGTGGGGTTCCACCACTGGCGTTAACGGTTGCTGTACCATTTGGAGCCTGAAAGCAAAGTGCATCGGTTGCTGTAGCGCTTGCTGTAACAGCGGCCGGCTCTATAATGGTATAGGTTTGGCTAGTCTGACATAAATTGTTGTCAACTACTGTTACGGTTATTTGCCCGGCTGCTAAGCCACTTACCGTTGGGCCGTTGGCCAGGTTGCTCCAGTTATAAGTGTATGTAGGCGTGCCTCCATTTGCACTAACGGTTATTGCTCCGTCGGTGCTGCCGGCGCAGCTAACGTTGGTTTGGCTAATTTGGTTAAGCTGCAACTGCGAAGGTTCAGCAATTATAATGGTGGCTGTTGCACTGCAGTTAGCATCAGTAATGGTTACGTTTACAGGCCCTGCATTTAATCCATTTATAGATGCGTTATTGCCGGCCCCTGTTCCATTCCAATCATAGGTATAGGGTGCGGTGCCGGTATTAATGGTAATGATTGCCGTACCATCGTTACCGCCAAAGCAGCTTGCGTCGGTATGCGATGGTGTAAATGTTAGGGCAGCAGGTTGCGTTATGGCATAAGTGCCGGTGGCGCTACAACCCTTAGTGTCGGTTACTGTGAGTGTATAGGAGTCTGCCGCAAGGCCGTTAATGTTTTGGCCGCTGTAAGCTTGCGAATTGGATTGTTGGGTCCAGTTATAACTGTAGCCACCGTTTCCGCCGCTGACGTATGCGTTTAGCGCACCGCTGTTAGGGTTGCTGCAGTTTACGTTTTGAATTACTACAGAGTCAATCACTAACAGCGTCGGTTCAGCAATTAAGTAAGAGGCAGAGGTTGAACAGCCGGATTGATCGGTAGCGGTTACGCTATAATTACCAGGCGCTAAGCTGCTGATGCTTGTAACGTTGCCTGCCGCGTTTGACCAGCTAACTGTTATGGTGCCGGTACCGCCGCCCAGCGTAATGCTGATGGAACCATCCGCCGCGCCATTACAGCTTACATCCGTAACAACAGGGTTACTGATTATTACTGCGTTGGGCCCTGCATTTACAACGTACGTTGCTGTTGCAGAACAAAGATTCTGGTCGATAACGGTTAAACCATAATTGCCTGCCGCAAGGCCGGTAATGTTTGAGCCGTTAAGGGCGCCGTTGTTCCAGCTGTAGTTTAGTGTTCCGGTTCCGCCGTTAGCTGTAACTGAAATGCTTCCTCCGGTTGTGCAGGTGGCATCAACAATAGTTGGTGCGCCTATAACAATGGCTGTTGGCTCAGTAACAACATAGGTAGTGCTCACACTGCATCCGTTAGCATCAGTAGCTGTTACGTTGTAGTTGCCTGCTGTTAGTGTGCTTATGGTTGGCCCTGTTTGGCTACCGCCCCAAACAAAACCGATGGTGCCGGTACCGCCGCTTGCATTGGCGGTAATGCTTCCGTTATTGCCGCCATTGCAGCTTACGTTAGTAATAGCGGGCGCACCAAACGTTACCACGTTAGGCGCTGCCGGCACGTTATACGTTGCCGTAATGGTGCAAAGGTTTTGGTCGGTTACAGTTAAATCATAATTACCTGCTGCAAGATTACTTATTGAACTGCCCGATTGGCTGTTGCTCCACGCATAGGTTAATGTGCCCGTTCCACCGTTAGCTGTTACTGAAATAGAACCACCGGTTGAACAGGTTGCACCTGTAATGGTAGGGCTGCCCAAAGTAAGCGCTGTTGGCTGTGTAACATTGTAGCTGGCGCTTACCGAGCATCCGTTAGCATCCGTAGCAGTAACACTGTACGTGCCCTGGCCTAAGCCCGTAATGGTATCGTTGTTGGGTTGGGCAGGCGACCAGTTAAAAGTAAAAGGCACCTGTCCGTTTGTTGGAAAGACGACTATGGCCCCGTCAGTATTTCCGTTACAACTGACGTTAGTTATTTGCGGAGGCGAGAAGGTGGGTGACGTAGATTGATAAATGAGTTGCCCACCGTCGGATGCCGTACAGCCTCCGGCATCAGTAACCGTGACGGTATAGTTGCCGGCGCTAAGGCCTGTGGCATATTGCCCTGTTTGCCCGCCTGCGGACCAGGCATAGGAGTAAGGTGTTCCTCCCCCACCGGAAGGGTTTGCTCCTAACACACCGGCATTGCCGGGCGGGTTACAGGTAAAAAAAGTGGAGTCGTTAACCGTAACAGATGGGGCCGGGCTGTTTGTAATAGTAACAGTATCGGAACGTGTGCAGCCGGCGATGGATACCGAGAAGATATAGGTGCCGGTACCTACGTTGCTTAATGTGGTTGTGTTGGCAGGGCCGGGGTTCCAACCGTATGAAAGTACAGTAGAGGTTGTATTGAAAGAAGCATAAGCTGCGCCGGTGGTTGAACCGGGGCAAACATTATCAAAGGAATCTATCTGCACACCAAGACTAAGTGTGCCAACAAAAACATCATCACTTACCACAATAGGAGTGCCGCCTGCACAAGGGGTGTAAGTTGCCTGTGCTGTGTAAAGGCCGTAGGTAGTAGGGCATATGCTTAAGCTGGGGCCCGAACCTACGTTGGCGCCGTTGTTAAACCAATCAATGCTTACAATGGATGGACCATTGGGTGTAAATCTCCACGCATCGTTTTGTGCATCCCAAACAGTGTTGTTTCTTCCCGGTACCGTAAAGGCGGTGGTGCCGGTGGCATCCTGTATACCTTCTACTGCAAGGCCATCATTCCAATCGGTACAGGCTTCTTTATTGGCAATGTATATTTCAATTACGTTGGTTGTTTCGTAAAGTACTATCTGGTGCGTTTGCGGGTTTGTGGAGGAGCAATTGGATAGTATGTCATCGCTGTTGTACATAGGCACCGCATTAAAGCTGATTACAAACGTACGGCATGGCGGGCCTCCCAAAACCTGGTAATTAATGTAGCCACCCAATGATGGATCAATATCGTGGTAGGGGCTCATGATAGAGTTGGTGTACATCAGGTTGGTTGGCAACGTGCCGGAGGTGGTAATATCCCAGGCGCAGTAGTTGGTAGGGTTCAAAGGGGCCTGTGTTTGGGCCACATCAAAGGTGATTAAGCCGTTTGAGCCTATCACAAATTGGTTGTAAGCCTGGCCGAAAAAACAAAAATTAAAAGGTAGCGGAATAGGGGTTGACCAGGTATCGTCAATATTAACCAACACGGCAGTGCCGCCTGTGTAAGGAAATG
>CAZUHU010000280.1:0-3723 GCA_964620645.1 uncultured Chitinophaga sp. | reverse complement strand
GTAAGTCAACCTTTTTAAAAGCGCGCAAAACCTTTACGGGGCGGTCAACTTTTGAATTGTTACAGCCTACATATACCTGCACCACCTCTTTACCTGCACGCTTACCTGTGTTTTTTACTACTACTTTAACCTGAATAGAATCGGTTTCGCTTAAGTCCGTTTTTTCTATTTGCGGTTCACCCATTTCAAATGAGGTATAGCTTAAACCATATCCGAACGGAAAAGCAGCATTTACTTTTTGCTTATCCAGCAGCGTATAGCCGTGGTAATAACCATAGGTTAAGCTATCGGGCGCAAACGGCTTTTCAGGTAAGTCGCTCTCGTTTACAGGAATGGTAAACGGCAGCTTGCCGGAAGGGCTCACCTCACCAAAAAGCAATTGCGGCATAGCATGCGCACCTTCCATACCATGGTACCAGTTCATCATTATAGCAGGCACTTTTTCTTTCCATTCCTCCATAGTTATGGCGCTGCCGCCCACCAGCATTACCGCGGTTTTTGGGTTGGCTACACTAGCCGTGCGGATGACATCAATATCCTCGGCGCGTAACTTTAGGCTGGTTCGATCGCCGCCGCCGTGCATGCGCAAACCAAAAATGTATTTGGTCTTCATGTCCGGCATTTTCGGCTCACTCTTTAGGGTCATATATTCACCCTCATCATCCTGGTAAATGCCGGAAACCACCACAACCACATCGGCTCTTTGGCAAACATCCTTTAATTCATTTGCATCTCTGCCATTGCTGTGCAATAATGTAATGTCCTTAGCAGCGCAATACTCCTTAAAAGCCTGCAGCGGTGTTATCACATATTTCGACCGCACATAACTACTCCCTCTATCGCCATCGTTTTCTTTATCGCTTAAATAACCTACGAGTGCTATAGTTTTGGTTTTAGATAAATCAAGAGGCAGAAAATTGTTTTCGTTCTTCAACAACACAGCGCTTTCCTGTGCTGCCTCCAACGCTAAAGCTGTTTGGGGCTTATAATCGCCGGTAGGTTTTAGGCGTTGTTGCTGAAAGTACTCAAACAAAAATTTGGTGAACAAGGTTGGGCGTACCAGGCTATCAATATCTCCTTCGGTTAGCTTCCCTTCTTTGATGGCTTTTTTGATATTTCGTAACGAGTAAAAAACAGGATTGGGCATTTCCACATTCATGCCTGCCTTTACTGCATCTACAGTTGAGCGTGTTCCCAAAATCCAATCGCTATGTACAAAGCCTTTAAAGCCCCATTGCTTTCTTAGTATATCGTTTAGCAGCACTTCATTATCACCGCAGTATTTACCGTTTACCTTGTTATAAGCGCTCATAACAGTGGCAACACCCTCATCAATCAACATTTTAAAATGCGGCAGGTAAACTTCGTGCAGCGTTCGTTTATCCACTTTTACGTTTACGGTAAAACGGCTGTTCTCAATACTGTTTAGCGCATAATGTTTAGCGGTAGCCATTACGCCACGGCTTTGTATGCCCTTGCTTAAAGCGCAGGCCATAAAGCCCGTTAAGTAGGGGTCTTCACCATAGGCCTCCTGTGCCCGGCCATTTAACGGATTATACAAAATATTCATGCAAGGTGTGCCAATAAGGTTTGCGCCGGTGTGTACGGCATCTTCGGCCATAGCCTGCCCTATCCGTTCTTCCAGCCCTACATCCCAACTGGCTGCCCTTGCCATAGCACACGGAAAGTTGGTATGGTGTTTACGTACTACCCCGCGCGGCCCATCGGTAAAAGCGGCGCCGGGTATTTGGTGTTTTTTATTGGCGCCTATTTGCATTAAGGGCAAGCCCTTGCCAAAGAGCAGGGCACCGGCGGCTTTGCTAAAAAACCGACCCTGCGTATTCATTTGCCCCACTTTTTCTTTAAGGCTTAATTGTGGCAGAATAGCGTTGGTTTTGCTATTGGCATACGCCACCGCTTCAGCATTTTTAAATGGATTACCGTTTATAACCGATTGCGACATAAGAGACATGCTGGTGATGACAAAAAGAAAACAATAGCAATACCGCATATCACAATATAGTAAAGTGTGGGAAATAGATTTACGCCTTTGTTGGCATTCAATCGGCGTTTATAGTATGCGCAGTATTAAACAATGGCGCAGGACTGGGCAGAAGAGTCCGTTTCGCGCTGGTAATAACCTGTACCGTCATAAGCGCGCTTGCCGGGGGCTTTCATACAGGCTTCGCTGCAGCAGCCTTCCATTTTCCAGCCACACTCTTCGCACAGTACAAAGTGCTCGTTACATTCTGCATTGGCACAGTTAACCATATGGGCGCTCTTTGTGCCGCATATTTTGCAGGTAGAAATTATTTCGGGGTTAACGGTATTTACATCCACCACCACACGGTTGTCGAAAACATACAGCTTGCCGTCAAAATTTTTACCACCGGTTTCCTTAGCGTACTTTACAATTCCGCCATCAACCTGGTAAACGTTTTTGAATCCGTTTTTAAGTAAAAAGCCGCTGGCTTTTTCGCATTTAATACCACCCGTACAATAAGTAACTACTGTTTTATCTTTCAGGTTTTCAATCTCTTTCAACCTTTCCGGAAAATCGCGGAAGTTGTCAATATCCATAGCAATGGCGTTTTTAAAACGGCCAACATTGCTTTCGTAATTGCTGCGCACATCTAAAAACACTACATCATCACGTTCGGTCATTTCCAATACCTCGTGCGGCTTCAGGTGTATACCGGTAACTTCGTTAGGGTCCACATTTTTAATTCCGCGCAGGCTGCTGTGTACAATTTCCGGTTTAAAGCGCACATACAAACGCTCAAACGAAGGCACGTCTACTTCATCAATCTTAAACTCAATACCTTCAAAAAGCGGGTTGCTGCGCACATGGTCCATATACTTTTTACACTGCACCACTGTGCCTGAAATAGTACCGTTAAGGCCTTCTTCCGCAACAATAATGCGCCCAACCACGCCCAGTCTTTCACAAAACTCAAGGTGTTGTTTGGCAAACTCTTCCGCATTAGGTATGCGGGTGTATTTGTAATATAATAAGGTTTGAAATGGTTTCATTTGTTAACTCCGGAATTTTCCATTTTCGGCCTGCAAAGATAAGCCATTAGGCTGTTTTTACCATGACCGCCGTCATTACTTCTAAAACCCTATTTTTGAATGGTTTAATAAGAGATTCATGTACACTATACAAGAGCGTTTAAGAAAAGAGATAGAAGAAATTAGAAACAGCGGCCTTTATAAAAAGGAGCGCATTATCACCACCCCTCAGGGGGCGGATATTAAAGCCATTGAAGCGCCCGCACCCGTTGCGGAAGGTGCCATGGGTGTTGAGCCGGTTATTAATTTTTGCGCCAACAACTACCTGGGGCTGTCATCGCACCCAAAGGTTATTGAAGCCGCCAAACGCGCCATTGATACCCACGGCTACGGCATGAGCAGTGTGCGCTTTATCTGCGGCACGCAGGATATCCATAAAGAGCTGGAGCAAAAGATTTCCGATTTTTTAGGAACGGAGGATACCATACTTTATGCTGCCGCTTTTGATGCCAATGGCGGTGTTTTTGAACCGCTGTTCGGCGAAGAGGACGCCATTATTTCGGACGAACTGAATCACGCTTCCATTATTGATGGGGTGCGCCTGTGCAAGGCGCAGCGCTTCCGTTACAAGAATAACGATATGGCCGACCTGGAGCAGCAACTGATTGCCACAGAAAAAAACCGCAGCCGCATAATAGTTACCGATGGTGT
>CAZUHU010000279.1:0-3742 GCA_964620645.1 uncultured Chitinophaga sp. | reverse complement strand
TCAAGGGTCGCGCAGCCGCCGGCGCACAGCGCCAAAAGGAGCAGCAGATGGGCGAAGAAACGCACAGTCACGGACACGGTAGCTGCCACACGGCGGCAAGACGAAGCCGAGGCAAAGTCTTTACAGGCTATCGAACACTACCCCCCCTGCAATACCGTTAAGGCTATATGTTCCGCAATCTTTCACTTACGGCGCGACTGAGTCTGTTGTTCTTCCTGTTCACCATGGTGAACGTGGTACTCTTCTGGCTCGCCGTCGGCTCGAACCAGATGCGCCTGCTTGCCGACAAGGCCTCGCTGCAGATGCACCGCACGATTGTCGGCATCGAACAAAAGCTGCAGATCGCGACAGCCACCAATCCGCTGAGCCGGCGTGCCGAGTTCTACCGCTCGCCGGCTGCCGAAGCCCTGCTCGCACAGGTCTTTCGCGACCAGGACAAGGCAACACCCGACGGTTTAACCGAATACAGCATCGTGTCAGGCAGTAACACGGTGCACCTTT
Source organism: uncultured Chitinophaga sp. (assembly GCA_964620645.1). Lineage (GTDB taxonomy): Bacteria > Bacteroidota > Bacteroidia > Chitinophagales > LD1 > Bog-950. Next base: position 3,241 of record CAZUHU010000279.1, on the reverse strand, counting down.
CATGGCCGAAGGAGCTCCCACGCACTGAACTATCTGCCGACGAAGTACAGAATATCGTCAAAACGATTCGGCTGCGCGAATTCAGCAATGAACCGTTCTATACTTTTCCCGACGTCCTGAACTACCGGCTCACGGTTTACCTGCCATTTGCCAACGACCGGGGGCAGTACCTGATTTTGCGTGCCGTGTTTGCACTCGATGGCATGAAGACCGAACTCTCGCGACTGATGCGACTGGGTATCGCGATTGTTATCCTGCTACTGGTTGTGCAGACTGCCCTCGGCTTCTTTCTCTATCGACTGATAGTGCGTCCATTGCGCGAGCTGAAGATTGCTTCGCAGATTACTGGTCGCGGTGATTTTCACCAAATTGCAGGTTACGAGAAACGCCGCGACGAAGTTGGCACTCTGGTAGCAGCATTCAACAAGATGTCTGCCGATATCCGCGACCAGAAAGAAACCATCAAAAAGAATTTCGAGGAGATCAGGCACCGCGACGAAGTGATGCAGCACGAGCTCATGATCGCGCAGCACATCCAGAAAAGTATTTTCCCGAAAAGTGATTACCCTCATCCTGTATCGCTCGAATATAAACCACTCTACGCCGTTTCGGGAGACTTTTACGATGTTTACCCGTTTGACGACGGCAGCACGGGTTACCTGGTGTGCGATGCTTCGGGACACGGAGTACCCGCCGCGCTGCTGACAATGATGGCGAAATCGGCTTTCGCAACTTTTGCCAGGCAATACAGCGAGCCCGGCGAAGTCATGCAGGCGGCAAACCGTCACCTCGCCGATTCGCTGGAGATGACCGGACAATATCTGACTGCCTTCTATGTGCGCGTCAGCCCGGGCAAAATCGCGTACTGCAACGCAACGCACCCCGAACCCGTGGTGGTGGTCTACGGCCAGGCTGAGCCTGTAACCCTCAAGTCGAATGGCTTCTATGTCGGTATGCTCTCCGACGCACCTTTTGAATTCCAGACCGAAACGCTCGAAACTCCTAAGGGAAGTAAGCTGGTGATCGTCAGCGATGGTATCACCGAAGCACGCAACGCCACTGGTGAACTTTATGGTGCACAGCGGCTCACAAGCATTGTCGCCACTTCGACAGCGCTCGATGTAAATGCGCTGCGGGATGCAATACTCAGCGACCTGGCAAACTTCGAGGGCGGCACCCCCGCCGAAGACGATGTCACCCTGTTGGTACTCGAGGTCTGATGCACTGGGTAGGGCGTGCGCGTGATACCGGAATCGTCGCAGCGCTCGTCTGGGGCAGCGCATTCGCAGTTCTGGCCGGTAGCCTGTTAAGTACTGTGACCCGTCTGCGCATGGCCGAGTTGCGCGACAACCTGCAGTCTGCCAATGAAAAGAGCGACGATTTGCGAAATGTAGCGCTGCTTTCGCGCGTGGCGTTGATTAACCAGCGCGCGCTTTCGGGTGGCCGTGAAGACGCAACACAGTACCGTAAAGAAGCAGAAAGTGCACTCATCACCATTAAGCAGACGCGCGGACGCAGCCGGCAGCTCGGCCTTTCGGACCGTTTAGCCCTGCCTTTTCTCAATGGAATGAACCGAATACTGGGCCTGCCCCGCCTCAAGCTCGGCAAGACGCCCGAGCAGGAACTGGTACTCGACCTCGCCTTCCAGTTTGAATCATTTCGCGAATACGGCAAGGCAGTGCGCGGCTACACAGTCTACCTGACAGATTTTTCGCTGAGCGCAGAGGAAAAAGATTTCGCGCTGCTGCACCGCGGCTTCTGCCACGCCATGCTGAACCATTTTGAATCAGCAGTCGCTGATTTTGCCGCAGTTGAGACCAGTACATCGCGCCGTAACGCAGACACTGCGCGGCGCCTGAGCCAGTTTCTGCAGGAACTCAGGGAGCGCATTCGCATTATAGAATCGGTACAGGATCCGGCGCGTCGGGGAGAACTTTACTATGAAGCCGCGGCGTATGCAAAAGCTCTGGAAAATTTTGCGCTGGTAGAAGAATACCGGCGCTCGGCTCGCGTACGCTTTCTTACCGCGCGTAGCCTCGAAGAAACGGGAAAAAGTGCTGAGGCGCTGGTTATCTACCGTGAACTGGTGCGCTCCGCCCCGGATTCGCCCTACGCGCTCAACGCCAACCGCCGCATGTACCTGCTGGGAACTTTTCTTGGCCACGATGAAAAGCTCGCGGAAGAATCTCGCAAGAATTCAGAGACTGTGGTCAAAGATAAGGAGTTCATCGCTGCCGTCACACACCTCGAGAAATCAGCTTCGCAGCTGCATGCTGAGGCAGCTGCTGAAGAGGCAGCAGAAAAATCAGAAATAGCTGCCGTCGAAAGGGTTGTACTACCTGAAACGGTTGTGGTTCCCGCAAAGACTGAACCTGTCCCAGCGCCACCACAGACGATACCACAGCCTGAGCCCGCAAAACCGGTCGAAAAACCTGTGGCTAAACCAGCGGTAGTTGATCTGCGGAATGCAGGCACAGCACAAAAAGCAGAATCGTTTTCTGTTGAGAAGAAAGAAGAACTTATACGCAGCCAAAAGGAAAAGATCGATAAGCTGACAATGATTGACGGGAATATCTTTTACGGCGTAGCCTACCGCGAAAATCAGGATTCTATTTGGCTATTCACCGTACTGGGCAACCTGGAACTAAAAAAAGCCGACATCCGTGCCCGCGAAAAAGTGTCGGGTAGCGCTGCGATAAAATGAGGTTTTTCGCGCTCGTATTGGTTTTTTGCTGCCTGTCATCGGTCGCCGCGGCTGAACTCGTTAAGGGCAAACGGTACGATTTTTATCAGGAAAACGGACAGAACCTGCTGGGGGCAGAACTGCTGGAAGAATCAGAAAGCTCCTACATAGTTAAACTCAGCTACCTGCCAAAGCCGCTGAGCATTGCAAAACAAAACCTGTTGCGACCGCCGCAATTATCCCAGGGGCAGGCTGCAGAGACCGCGCCTGCTTTTCGCTGGGGGCGTGAACTGCGACTGAATGCACAACTGGGTTATACCGCGATAACCGGCGGTGTGCTGCACGATATTTTTCCGTCAGGTTACCATGGGGCGATCGGAGCTGACTGGCACCTGTTTACAGCTCCGCGTTTTGGCATACGAGTCGTCAGCGTGCTGGGTGTGTTTTCGCAGTATGAGACCACTCCGCGCTCTATCCGCCAGTTGTCCCTGGTGGCCGGGCCGCAGTTCTTCTTATTTGTATGGAAACAACCACAGATTATCTTCACGGGCTCGGCAC
>CAZUHU010000278.1:0-3755 GCA_964620645.1 uncultured Chitinophaga sp. | reverse complement strand
GCCGGTGCGGGATTAAGTTGATAGCTAATATTTCCACCATCGCCCATGCAAATAGTATCGGCTCCCGTAATAGCCCCCGAAGCGGGCGCCTGATTAACTGTTACACTTTTACTTGACGGTACACCAACTCCGCAGTTGTTTACACCGCCCACTGAAACAGTTCCTCCGGTATTACCTGCTACTACCGATAGAAATACGCCGTTTGAGGCGTTCAATGCTATCCAGCCAGCCGGATAGCTCCATTGGTAGGACATAGCGCCACTTACCACTGTGGTTAAGTAGGTTAAAGTATCGCCGGCGCAGGCAACTGTGTCGCCGGTAATGGGGCCCGCCGCGCCAAGGTTAGAAGGTAGTACCATAGCAAAGGCAGTAGCTGTATCGCTATTTCCGCAGGTGTTTTGTGCATACACCGTAACAGGGCCTATACTATCGCCGGATGTAACCAATACTGATGATGTGTTTGCGCCCTGAGTAATTACCCAACCGGCCGGAAAACTCCATGTATAAGAGTCTGCGGTCGTATCGTTCAATACCGAAAACGATAAGTTGGAAATACCGGAGCACATAGTATCGGGATAGGTGATGTTTGAAATTGAAGCCGGTGCATTTTTTTGTTGCACATTAACTGTATTAGCAGCTAATGAACAAACGCCATCGCTAACATTAACACCATATGTGCCGGCCTGCGAAACAGTGATATCGGATGTGCTTGCGCCATTAGTCCAGTTATATTGAAAACCCTGGGGATAAGCGGTTAATAAGCTGAAGCTACCCGGGCAAAAATAATTTGCACCAAGTATTACAGGGTTTTGAGGCACAGCATTGGTACAGCTTTGTGTTACTGCAGAAATGGTGGCGGTATCAACCATGTTTTGGAATTTGGTCCAGGCAGGGCACACTCCTTTCAGGTAGTAGTCCAGGTACGGCTCCAGGTAGTTGCGCACAATTTGTTGCTGCAGGGTTGAGCTTAAGCCCCCGGCTGTAATGCAGGTGCCCTCGCCAAATCCGCAGTTAAAATTGTTATCGGCAAAAGCACAGTGGTACGCCTTGGTTATGTTTAGCTGCGTTTTACAGGATGAGGCCAGCGCATTATACATCAATGTTTGGTTAGTGGCCGGTGGTGCAACGCAGTCATAGGTTCCCGATAAAACTAAGTGTGGCTTGGTAATAGCTGCGGCTGCAGTAACGGCTGAAGGGTTGGTTTCAGCAGCAGCAAAAGTGAAGTAACACTTTACATTACTGTTGGTGTAAGCATCTGCCAAAAAAGTTGCGCCACCGCCCATACTGTGGCCGCCGATTGCCTCGCGGCCATTCAGCTTGCCGAAGAAGAGATTACCGCTGGTGGTGTTCATGTTCAGCATTTGCGCGGCAATGGAGGCCAGGTCCTTGCCAAAATCCAAATGGCTTGGCGCAGGCAGAAGGCTACCTTCAGTTCTGGCCAGCGCTATGATGTAGCCGTTTCTTGCCATGCTATCATAAAAAGTAGTGTATGAATCCCACCCCATTGCAAAGCCATGCCCGAAAACAATTACGGGAAACTGTCCGCTGGCCAAGGGTGTACTTTCGCCTGCGGTAGTGGCCGGGTAATAAATTTCTGTACCTATTGTTCGTCCGGTGCCTCCTGAAGGAAATGTGGTTCCACCTGCTATTGAAAAACCTCCGCTGCGGGAGGCATCTTTAAAATTTACGGAGATATGACCTATGGGATACTGCGCCGCAGCAACTACAACTGAAAACAGCAATAAAAGAGTAGATATTTTTTTCATGGTTTGGGTATTAGGATAAATGTAGGATTGTCCCGCACATTTAACAACGGCAGGGCATCAAAGTTTTAGTACCGGTAAAAAGCCGGAATAAGACCGCTTAACTTTCGAAGAAAAACTGGCGGTTGGTATAAGGGTTTTCGCGCCTTTCTCTGCCTATGGTTGTTTTAGGTCCGTGGCCTGAATATACCACAACTTCATCCGGCAGCGTCATCATTTTTTGCATCAGTGTTTCAAACAGTACTTTGCCATCGGCGCCGGGTAAATCATAACGGCCAATGCTGCCGTAAAAAAGGACATCGCCGCTAAATATGGCCTTGTCCTTTTCTGAATAAAATGCCAGGTGGCCTATGGAGTGGCCCGGTGTAAACAGGCATTTCAGTTCCGTATTTCCGAATTTTACAATGTCCCCCTCCTTCAAAAAGTTGTCTGGGCGTGGGGAAGGATCCAATGTAAAACCGAAAAACTGCTGGTAATCCAATGCCCGCTGCATTACCTCCCACTCCAGCTCGTGAAATTCCGGTAGCAGTCCATAGGTATCGCACACAAATTTATTGCCGGGGAAATGGTCGATGTGGCAATGCGTATTTAACAGCTTAACCGGTTTTAGCCCGTAAGCCTCAATAGTTTGGGTTAATTCAGTGCGCTCCTTATCGTTAGAGCAGCCCGGGTCTATAATGGCACATTCCCCGGTTTCATCTGCCAGAATATATGTATTTTCAGAGAATAGATTAAACGTATGCTTATGTATTTTGAGCATGGTTTTGCTATGTTTGGTGGTGCGAATATAGAAGGAGTATTTGGTAGTGAGTATTAAGATGTTAGAAGAAGAAAAAGCTAAACGCCTCCGTAAAACAAAAGCAGTTAAACAGCGTTTTTGCTACGTAACAATGATTTTGTCAGCTAAGAATATTTTTGGGTTAATAGTGGCGGTGCTTGGTGTGGGAGTGGCTGTTACTGCTTCAGCACAAACCAATGAGGAGAAATTCGGCCAAAACCGCGTTCAATACAAGGACTTTGTATTTCAGTATTACGAGAGCGATAATTACACCACTTACTTTTACCAGGGCGGGCAGGATGTTGCCAAATACGTTATTAAAACGGCAGAAGATGTAACGGACGATATTTCCAAACTTTTGGATTTCCGCTACCACCGTAAAATTGACATTATTGTTTACAACAACATTAATGAGCTTAACCAAACCAACATAGGCATATACGAGCCCGGCCAAAACCCCGGCGGAACCACCAAAATACCGGAGAACAAGCTATACGTTTACTTTAATGGCGACCACCGCCACCTGGATAAGCAGATACGCGAAGGCATTGCCAAAATTTATGTAGAAAAAATGGTGCTGGGCAGCAGCTTTGCTGAACTGATACAAAATGCGGTATTGCTTAACCTGCCCGATTGGTATAAGTATGGCCTGGTGCAATACATTGGCGAGGAATGGAACAGCGAAATGGAGGACCGCCTGCGCGATGGTATTTTAAGCGGCCGCTACAAAAAGCTGAACAAGCTACAACCCAAAGAAGCCATTTTTGTCGGCCACTCCATATGGCATTACCTGGAAGAGACGCATGGTAAAACAGCCGTAAGCAACATTATTTATTTAACCCGTGTTAATCGCAGTGTAGATAATGGCTTTTTGTTTGTGTTAGGCACCAACCTTTCCGAAACTTTGGAGAACTGGTATAATTACTATTATGCCCGCTTTACGAGTGAAAAGAATTCATCAGGTATGCCTGCGGATAAAGCCATTGTTAAGGTGCGCATACGCAAGGGGTTTGATTATTACCAACTGAGGCTTTCGCCGGACGGTAAACACATTGCCTATGCCGGTAACGATATGGGCCGCTACAAGGTACACTTGCTAAATACCGAAGACGGTAAACGAAAGGTTGTTTTCAGGGGCGGGTTCCGGACAAATACGCTTTTTACTGACCAGTCCATTCCGCTAATTGCTTTTGACCCTTCAGGCAAAAAGCTTG
>CAZUHU010000277.1:0-3762 GCA_964620645.1 uncultured Chitinophaga sp. | reverse complement strand
GCAAAAATCAGCAGGTGGGCGATAAGAAAAGACCTCTTTTAGAGAATCTGGAAATTACGGGAATGAGCAGCGATGGCCGCGGTATTGGCAAGATAGAAGGCAAAGTGGCCTTTACCCAGTTTGCTATGCCCGGTGATATTGTAGATGCCCAGGTAAACCGCGATAAAAAGAAGTATTACGAAGCCAAAATTGCTGCATTAAAACAGCCTTCGGCCCAAAGGGTAAAACCTGCCTGTGTGCACTTTACCGTTTGTGGTGGCTGCAAGTGGCAGCATGCTGCATATGACGAACAGTTAAAGTATAAGCGCCAAATAGTGGGCGATGCCTTTGAGCGGATAGGCAATGTGCAGTTTCCGCCAATACCCGAAGTAGTAGGTTGTGCTGATAATTACTATTACCGCAATAAGTTAGAGTTTGCCTTTACCGACCGCCGGTGGTTAACCGACGAGGAAGTGGCGAGTGGCCAAAGCTACGAACACCGTAACGGGGTGGGTTTTCATGTGCCGGAGAATTTTTTAGGGGTAATTGATGTGGAGCATTGCTGGCTGCAGGCGGACCCTTCCAACCAGCTTAGGCTGGCCGTGAGGGATTTTGCCCTCAATAATGGTTACAGCTTTTTTAATCTGGGCAAGCAGTTTGGTTTGTTGCGCAACATGTTGGTTCGCACAAGCAGCATAGGTGAAATACTGGTGCTTATTTCCTTTTTTGAAAATGATGAGGAGAAGATAAACGCCTTGCTTACGCACCTCAGCGAAAAATTTCCGCAGATAAGCTCACTGCAATACGTTCATAATCCTAAAAAGAACGACACCATTTACGACCTGCAACCGCACGTTTTTAAGGGTAAAGACCACATTATAGAGCAACTGGGCAATTATAAATTTAAGGTTGGCCCTAAAAGTTTCTTTCAAACCAATAGCGCGCAAGCCAAAGTGCTGTATGATATAACCAAGCAGTTTGCTGACCTTAAACCTACGGATGTAGTTTATGACCTTTACACCGGTGTGGGCAGTATAGGCATTTATGTATCGGATAGCTGTGCGCGCGTAAGCGGTATAGAACAAATTGAAGCTGCTATAAATGACGCCAAAGAAAATGCAGCACTGAACGGTGTTACGAATTGTAGTTTTTATGCGGGCGATGTACGCATGGTTTTGAATCCTGATTTTATTGCGGCTAACGGCAAACCCGATGTGGTAATAACCGACCCACCGCGTGCAGGCATGCACGAGGACGTGGTGAACACCTTACTTGCATTAGAGGCGCCTAAAATTGTTTACGTAAGTTGTAACCCTGCTACCCAGGCCCGCGATTTACAACTACTTGACGCAAAATATGAAGTAGTAAAAGTGCAACCGGTGGATATGTTTCCGCATACGGTGCATATAGAGAATGTTGCCTTACTTCGTAAAAAATAACAGGCCGCTAATGGCTGTTTCTAATCTTAAGATGAAATACGCCCTTGGTTTTTTCTTGCTGTTAATGATGGTTGCTGCTAACGCGCAGCAGTGGCATGAGTTAGGCCCCTGCGGTTCCGATACTTATGGTAACCACGTGGCTTCCCAAGGTGGTACCGGCCAAATACACTGTATAGTTTACGACCCCGATAACCCACAAGTAGTTTATGCCGGCTCGCCCTTTGGCGGCTTATGGAAAAGTACTGATGGGGGCTTAAACTGGAGCAGAAAAAATATTGATACCACTTATGCACTTGAGTTTGCCAGTGTTTGCGACATAGCTATTACTAAACGCAATGGAAGGAGGATACTTTGGTTAGCAACAGGGCACCCCGGTGCAAGGGGGCCGTCAGGGCCCGAACCTTATACTACAGGGCTATACTATTCAGAAGATGAGGGCCAAACCTTTAAACCACTAACTTCTTTTAATAGCAAGTATCACTTTGCTTACAAGTATAAAAAGCACATCAGCCGCATAGCGGTTCATCCGCGCAACAGTAATATTATGTATGTGGCTACTTCCGATGGTTTGTATGGCACCACCAATGGCGGAAAAAGCTGGAAGCTGGTATTACGCGAAGATGAACTGCCGGGCAGCTATGAATACACGCAAGGCATTAGTACGGTGGAGTTCAGCGTAACCGAGCCGGACCGGGTGGTATATGCTGGAGGCCGGGATATTTACCGCTCCACAAAAAGAGGTAAAAAAGGTAGTTTCAAATCTATGACGCACTATACGGCTGATCTGTTTAAGGAGCCGGATTGTTTCAAGAATCTCAACTTTAATTTAGATATAAATACCGCTGACAAAAAGAGTGATGTGCTTTATGCACTTGCCTATTTTGTAGGAGATACCTGTGGCGAGTTTAGAGGCAGGCAGGGGATGACCTTGTTTTATTCTGACGGGCAAAAATGGGAACGCAAAAATTTTACAGAATATGGTTTGCCCGATGCCATACGCATAAAGGTGGCCTCAGTACCTGGCACCCCCGCCATTGTGTATGCCGGTGCGGTTACAACCAGCGTTAGCAGCGATGGCGGAAAGAGCTGGAGTAAATGCACCGACTATAACCAACCCGGCCATGCAGATATACATGCCATAGAAATTATTCCCGGCACAAGGGATATGATAACCGGAACGGATGGGGGAATATTTGTATATAAGTATGACGCCAAAAAAGTGGAAGAGCACAACAACGGCCTTTGCCTTGCACAGGTAACGGATATGGCTACATCAGCTACCAACCCGGGGAAAATTTTGGTGGGCATGCAGGATGTGGGTAGCGCCATGCTTTACAATGGCAAATGGACCAAACTACCTTTTGGCGGCGATGGCTACCCCGGGCAATATATTGACCAAACAGACGAGTGGAACATTTATACCTCTCATAATTCCACTTATGCTAACACCCACAGCGGTGAAAAGATGAACTGGAAGGAATACCAACTTTGCAGCACCGCACTGGGGCAGTTCCCTAACAACCTGAAACAGCAACCCGGCAGGCCTCAAACTATTTACTACACCGGGCAGGATGTATTCCGTTCTGACAGCTATGGCGCAACAGGCAGTTGGTGCCGCATTTCAGATTTTAAAAATTACCCTAATGTGTATATAAACCCGGCGGGTCACATTATATCAGGCTTGGCTATTTGCGATAGCGCACCCAATGCGATGTATGCATCCTTTAATGCACTTTACCAGTGTTGTAACCCTTTGTTATTTAAAACTACCACCGGCGGTTTGTTGTGTGATAGCGGAAATTGCCGCCCGCCAAAAAATGGTGGCAGTTGGACTTTGTTGAACAATATTCCCAAAATAAGCACCGGTAATGGTAGTGATGATTTTATTGAAAACTCCAAGTACAGTATTACTTCAGTTGAAGTGAATAATAAAAACCCCGATGAAGTTTGGTTAACATACAGCTTTTGGGATTTAACGCATCCGGACTTTAAGGTGTTTCATTCCGTAAACGGCGGAGAAAGTTGGGAGGCAGATGATAAAGGGTTGCCTGATTATCCCTGTATGAAAATTTTACATATAAAGGACAAGGGCGGCCTGTTTGTAGCGTCAATGTCCGGCATTTATTATAAAAAAGGAAGCAACCCCTGGGTGAAATATGGGGAAGGATTGCCGCATGTGCTTATTACGGATATGGAAATAAACTATAGTGCAAAAAAATTACGCGTAGCAACTTTTGGGGCCGGCGTTTGGGAGATTGATTTACCCTGAAAAATATTTTTTTTCTCTCAGGAAATTATTTCATGTTTGGTATCATGAAAATTGATCCGGAGCTTTTTAATTCTC
>CAZUHU010000276.1:0-3788 GCA_964620645.1 uncultured Chitinophaga sp. | reverse complement strand
TAAAGTAGTTGGTGTTATAACTGGCAGAAATAAGTTCCGCCTTGCCTTTAATAAACACCTGCAGGGTAGCAGGGTTAATACTGGTGCTAATGCCCTCAATAACTACCTCGGTAGTTCCTGATTGTATATTGTAATTCGCTTCCTGCACCAGGCGTGCCTGGCTGCGGTAAACGGTTACTTCCTTTAAATCGCTTTGGGCTGTTTGGCTTGCGTTTTTAGCTACAACAGGCAGTTGCGCAGCAAGCAGCAATAGGGCAAAAACAAAATTTTTCATATGGGCTGTTTGGTTGATAATGTGGCTTTAATGTTTCCTCCTGATGGTAAATGGTGCGATTTTCCATAAAGTTTTGGCTTTAATAGCAGGCACGTCAAATAATTTAAGAAATTATTAAGAATTTCTATTTTAGGGTAGAACTTTAAACACTAATGGCAAGACTTATCCTTCTTTGGGCTTTGCTACTGCCCGCTATTTTTTGTTATGCCTATGATAATTGCTACAGGGCTTCTCTTCTTAACAGTGTTTTGCAACGGTACCATATTGAACCCCGGCAAGTAAATGATTCTCTTTCCTCTGCTTTGTTCGATGGGGTACTGAAAACGCTGGATCCGCGCGGTACTGTTTTTACCCGTATCGAAATTCAAAAACTTGAAGCTTTCCGATACAAGCTTGATGAAGAACTTTTGGAAAAGCGCTGTAGCTTTTTAGATAAACTAACCGAAAGTTACAGGCTTTGTCTGCAACGCGCCGATACTATCGCCGGTTCAGTATTAAGCAAGCCGCTGAACTTTTCTGAGAAAGACACGGGTACCTTTAGCTACAGGCGTTCTCCCAACTTTGCTGCTAACCGTTTGGAGCTTGAGCGAACCTGGATAAGATTTTACAAAACACGTTGGCTCACAATTTTAAGCTCAACTGCTGATAGCACCGCCAAAAAACCGGTGGAGTCTGAATGGCGTGAAAAAATGAAGCAACGTGAGCAAAAAGATATTCGCAAACTATTGGCCGAAAACCTGGAAGAAATAGTTGCTATGGCCTATCTGCATTCTCTTTCTACCTGTTTCGACCCGCACAGCATGTTTTTCAATTCAAATAAGTACACAAACTGGATGAACCATTTAACGGTAAAAACAGAAACCTTTGGTATTGTTTGGGCTGAAAATGATAAAGGCGAAGTAGAAGTTTCCCGCCTGTTGCCCGGCAGCTTTGCATGGAAATGTAACCAATTGCACAAAGGCGACGTGCTTATGAAGGTGAAGGAAGGTGTTACAGAAATACTGGATGCCACCATTCAGGAAGCTGACGATATAATGGAATCCCTGGATGAGTACAGCGGCAAAAAAATGAATGTTGTTGTTCGTAAAAACAGTGGTGAAATGGTAGAAGTGGCGCTGGTTAAGCAAACAATAAGCCTTGATGAGGATCGCCTGCATAGTTACCTTATTGATGGCGAACAGAAGGTAGGATACATTACGCTCCCTGATTTTTATACAGACGCTGACAGGCGGGGCTCACAGGGTTGCGCTAATGATGTTGCCAAGGAAATTTTAAAACTACAGAAAGAAAATATTCAGGGTTTAATTATTGACCTGCGGAATAATGGTGGAGGTTCCATGCAGGAAGCTATGGAACTGGCAGGGATTTTTATTGATGAAGGCCCCTTGTTTTATACCAAAGAAAATGATGGCAAGGTGCATGTTATGAAGGACCCCAACCGTGGCACTATTTACAATGGTGATATGCTTGTACTGGTAAATGGTTTTAGCGCATCAGCTTCGGAGTTACTTGCAGGCGTATTGCAGGATTATAACCGTGCTGTAATTGCAGGTAGCCGCACTTACGGCAAAGCAACCATGCAGGAAATATTACCGCTGGATACTTCAGGGTTAAGTCGCAAAATTTACGAAGATAGAACCGGCCTGGGGTATATCAAAGTAACGGGAGGAAAGCTATACCGGCTTGGCGGTGGCTCGCATCAAAAAACAGGTGTAATACCGGATATCTGCATACCTGATATCTATGCAAAAAATCCGTGGCGCGAAGAGTATGAACCTAATGCCTTAAAGGCCGATAGTGTAAGTAAGAGAGCTGCATTTACGCCGGGTACTGCGCTTCCGCTTAAGGAACTCGTCGCAAAAAGTGCTCAGCGGCAAAGTACGTCCTCCCGTTATAGCCGTATCACCGGCCTTGCCGATTCAATTTATTCTTTGCCTAAAGGTGGACTGAAAATAGCTTTACAAGAAAAAGACTACAGGGCTTTCACTCAAAATTACAGGAATTTGTATCAAAGTCTGCAAAAGGCATCGACCGATTCGCTTAATGCACTACCGGTTAGAAGCGTTTCGTTCGATGAACAATTACTTAAAGCAGATGAGTATCGCAACAATCTTTTTAATGATGCATTAAAAAATATAAGAGATGATATCTACGTGCAGGAGGCGTATAACATAATTAAAGATCTTATTACATCACATAAACACTAAACTTAAAACATGAACCACTTTACCCTTAAGGCAATAACGGTATTGCTGATTGGAACAGTTTTAACGGCAACTGCCAATGCACAAAGTTATAGCCAGCCTGCAGAGTATATGCAGGTAATAAGCAAAGAATTGAATGCCATCAAAATGGATATGTGGGATTACATAAGCTCCGTAGCCCATGGTAAAAGCGCAAAAAAGGTGGAGAACAGACGTAAGGACCTTTTAAATACGCTTTCTTCCGCACGCAGCAAGGTTTCTTCAATGGGAACATACAAAGGTGAAACAGCCCTCCGCGATTCAACCAAGGCTTATTTAGCAATGTCGTACAACGTAATTAATGATGACTATGGCAAAATTGTTGATATGGAAGCCATTGCCGAGGAAAGCTACGATGCTATGGAAGCTTACCTGCGCGCGCAGGAACTCGCCAATCAAAAACTGGACGCCGCCGGAGATGTTATGGAACGCGAACAAAAAACGTTTGCCGCGCTACATGAAATAACCCTGCTTGATACTAAGGACAAAACCGATATAAAACTCGAAAGCGCCAGCAAGGTAATTGAGTATTATAACAAAGTATACCTGGTGTTTTTTAAAAGCCACAAGCAGGAGGCTTATTTTCTTGAGGCGATGAACAAAAGTGATGTTAACGGCATGCAGCAAAACAGTAATAGTATGGTAAAAATTGCAGAGGAAGCCCTTAGCAAATTAGACACTATGGCCAGGTTTAATGGCGAGGCTACTTTGTTATCTGCGGCAAAAGAAGTAATGCAATTCCATATTATGGAAGCGAAAGAAAAAGCGCCAGGCCAGATTGATTATTTTTTAAAGAAGGAGAACTTTGCAAAAATTAAAAAAGCCTTTGATGCTAAGCCTTCTAATAAACGAACCCAGGAAGATGTAGACGCCTATAACAAGGCTGTAAACGATATGAACACCGGCGTTAATCAATACAATGCCGCTAATGCAGAAATGAATAAAAAACGTACCGAAATGTTGGATAAATGGAACAAAACAGTTTCTGCCTTTATGGATAAAAACACGCCTAAATACAAACGTTAACACAATAAAAAAAGGAGGGCTTCCGCTCTCCTTTTTTATTACTTCTGATGTCTATGTTCTGTTTTCTAACATCTATCGTCTGACATCTATCGCCTAAAGTCTACCATCTACCTACGCTATTCTTCTGTGCCCAACCCAAACAAAACGCTTGTTCACGTATTCGGGATTAGTGAAGGATGCATTACCTGCAGGGTTACCGCCTGTAACGTGGAAGTCGCTGAAGGTAGCATGTTGGTTTACCCATA
>CAZUHU010000275.1:0-3803 GCA_964620645.1 uncultured Chitinophaga sp. | reverse complement strand
CACGCGCCCCGGCTCGCCGGTGAGGTGTCGCAAGCCGCCCATCGCCTCGCCGAGCCCGCCGAGGCCGCGCGTGTCGCGGTAGGGCCCGCGTCCGCCGGGCCGCCCTCCCGCGCCTCCCCCGGGCCCTCGCGGTGGCACCCCACGGCGGCCACACACGCGAGCGCGAGCCACACGCCCCGCCGCCGACGGGGCGCGGCGAGGTGCCTACCGGTAGACACCAAACGCTCCTCCTCCGGCGTACGCGCGCGTTCGTCTGAGCCCCGTGGCGTCTTCTCCCCGCGCGAGCCTCGCGAGGCGCGGGAGCGCCAAGGAGAGGGCGTGCTCTCCCTGCTCGATCCCCACCCACCGGCGCCCCATCGTCTCGGCCACGGCCGCCGTCGTCCCGCTCCCCAAGAAGGGATCGAGGACCCAGTCGCCCGGCGCCGTCGTGAGCGCGAGCACGCGCTCGAGCAGCCGCTCGGGCTTCTTGTTCCGCGAGAACGACACGCCGCCCTCCGAGGCGAGGCCCTGGAAGGGCACATCGCTCCACACGTTGGTGAGGGGCTCCGCGACGACGCGCGGCGCGCGCTCGGTGGGATCGAGCGTGCCGTCCGGCAGCAGGGAGCGGAGCTTCGACGCGAGGAACAGCACGCGGTTGCCGCCTCGGAGGACGAGCGCCGGGCGCCCCGGACGCTCCAACACGAGCGTGCGCTCGGGCTCCCGGCGCGAGCGCTCCACGAGGGCCTGGGCCGCGCGCGACACGGCCTCGACCCGCACCTGGGCGAAGCGCACCACGCTCTCCGCGTGCGCGCGGGCGAAGGCCGCCACGCGCTCTCCCCACGCGTCGCCGAGGGCCCGCTTCGCCGCGCTCGCGGTCGCGAACCCCGCGCCTCGCGCGACCGCCCGCGCGAGGGGCACGTATTGCCAGGACGCGACGGGGGCGCTGCGATCGACGACGAACGTGCGGTACGCCGGGTCGGCGCCGGCACGCGCGCGGAAGAGCCGCGTGGGCGCAAAGGCCGCCCGGTCCTTCGCGTAGAGGAGAATGAAATCGGACACGTGCACGGGGCCCGCGTTCTGCGCCTTGTGGCCCGTGGCGGCGCTGCGCACCACGGTGATGGTGCTCACGCGGCACTTGCTCCCGAAGACCTGGTCGCACAGCACCTGCAGCGGGCCGAGCTCCGTGTCGTCGATCTCGATCGCCATCGCCCCGTCGTCCCGCAGCAGGGCGCGCGTCGCCTCGAGGCGCGGGGCCATCATGGCGAGCCATGCCTCGCGGCTCCGCGCGTCGTCGTACTGCGAGAAGACGCGGCCCGTGTTGAACGGAGGGTCGAGGTACGCGAGCCGAAAGCGCGGCCCGTGTGGCGACGCGAGCTCCCGCATGGCCTCGAGGTTGTCCCCGTGCACGAGGCGCGACTCGTCCTCCCGGCGCGCGCCGACCGAGAGCGAGGGATCCCGCGTGAAGCGCGGTCGCTGCGGGACCACCTCTGGCCCCGGCGCGCCCTCAAGGCGGCGGGAGGTGGGGCCCACGGATCCAGTCGCGCGTGATGCGGTGGTAGTTTCCCTCGGCGCCGAGGCCGCCCATCACGCTCGCGAGCCCCCACTGCAGGCGGTTCATGAACGTGTGCTCGGTGGGCATGTGGATGGGCTTGGGCAGGACCGGCACGCTCGAGTCGGCCGACTTCATGATCTTCTTCAGGCCCCGGGCGAGGTACGCCACGGTCTCACGCGCGGCCTCGGGGGTGTGCCGGTACGGGGCGTCCACAGTGAGCGGGACCATCACGAACTTGGTGTAGTCGAGGTAGAGCCGGAACGACTCCTCATCGGTGGGATCGAAGCCGAGGAACTCCACGCACGCGCGCTCGAAGTCGTCCCAGCGCTCGTCCATCGCCGCGAGGATGTAGCGCTTCTCGCCCGCGAGCAGCTCTGGCGAGAGGATCTTGTGGCAGCCGAAGTCGAGGAACGCCACCTTGCCCCCGCCGAGGAAGCGGTAGTTGCCGGGGTGCGGGTCGGCGTAGAGCACACCATGGCGGAAGAGCGCGCGCATCATGAAGCGCCAGATGGTCTCAGCGGCCTGCCGCTTCTCGTCGGGGCTCGCGTCGGCGCAGAAGGTCTTGTAGTCGACCCCGCCGATGAGCTCCGTCGTGAGCACCCGGCGCGTGGACAGAGAGTGGTGCACGCGCGGGATGACGATGTCGGCGTCTTCCTCGTGGATGGCGCGGAACATGTCGGTCGCGCTCGCCTCGCGGGAGTAGTCGAGCTCCGCGAGGAACACCGACTTGATCTCGTCGAGGGTCTCCTTCGTGTGGTACCTGCGGCCCACCGGAGACATCATCTGCTCGAGCATCGACACGCTCTTCAGGTCGTTCTCGATGGCCTTGTCGATGCCGGGATATTGCACCTTCACGGCCACCTGCTCGCCGCCGTGGGTCGTGGCCCTGTGGACCTGCCCGATGCTCGCGGCCGCGAACGGCTCGGCCTCCCACACCGAGAAGACCTCCTCGGGCACGCCGAGCTCGGCCGAGACGACCTTGCGCGCGGCCTCGCGCGACAGCGGCGGCGCCTTCGCCTGCAGCTGCTTCAGCACATCCTGGAACTTCTCCTCGTAGCCGGGCGGCGCGAGGCCGTCGATGTACGAGGCCATCTGGCCGAGCTTGAGCGGGAGGCCCTTCATCTCGCCGAGGGTCTTGAGCATCGCCTCGGCGGTCTTGCGCGCGTTCTCGCGCAGCGCCTCGCGCTCCTTCGCGAGCCGCTCGGGCTCGCTCGCCGTCGCCCCGAGCCCCATCGCGCGCTTGATCGCGGCGCCGCCAGCGGGGAGCGTGCGGGCCGCGAGCGAGCCCAGCCGCGCGAGCCGGCCGAGGCGCGACGTGGGCGGCGCGTCGGGCCGATCGTCCTCCGGCTCGCCGTCTCGCTTCGATGCCATGGGGCGCATGGGACCCTCTCGCGCGCGGCGCGTCAAGGGCGCGCGCAGCGGCCCGCATGGGTCAGGCGCCCTCGAGCACCCGCTGGAGCTCCTCGGGCACGAGGCCGTACGCCTCCGCCGCGGCGACGAGGCCCGCGTTCTGCGCCACGTTGGTGAGGAACTCGCGGCCATACGGCGTGCCGCGCAGGCCCTGCACGCGCACGGAGAGCCGCGGCATGGCGCGCACGATCGCGTCGCGCGCCTCGCGCAGCCGGCCGAGGTCGACGTAGACGTCGTGGAGGGCGAGGAAGATGGGCGCCTCGTTGAGCAGGGAGGGTGAGCCGTCCTCGAGCAGCGCCGCGGCCTCGAGGGCCAGCTCCTGCGCGCGCTCGGGCTCGCCGAGGCGGCGCTCGGCCTCGGCCCACTCGCCGAGCGCGACCGGCACGAGGTCGAGCATCTTGGTGGAGCGGTACGCCCCCGCGGCCGTGCGCAAGAGCACGCGCGCGCGCTCCACGTCCGGCGAGTCTGCGCTGCGGAGGAGCTCGACCCCGCGGTAGAAGAGCACGCCAAGCGTAGCCCGATCGTGCGGGACCCAGCCCCCGGACGCCGCCCCGTCCGCGACGCGGCGAGGCTCGGCGAGCAGCTCCTCCAGGTCGCCCGTCGCGCCGAAGGTGGAGGCCCAGCAGAGCAGGATCATCTGCCCGTGGCGCAACACGCCCTGCGAGCCGACGGCCTGAGCGAGCCCGATGCCCTCGTCGATCGCGGCGCGCGCCTCCTCCTTCGCGCCCACGGTCGTGAGCGCAAAGCCGACGTTGATGGTGAGCGTCGCCTCGTTGGCCTTGAGCCCCGCCTCGCGCGCGGCCGCCGCCGCCGAGCGCCGCGCCTCGAGGGCCGCCCCGACCTCCCCGCGGGCCTGCCGCAC
>CAZUHU010000274.1:2475-3875 GCA_964620645.1 uncultured Chitinophaga sp. | reverse complement strand
AAATAAACCTCGGCGGCTTTGGTTTCGTTATCGCCACCTTTGTCAAAGTATTCTTTGGCAATAGCTTCAATTTTTACGGTAGCCTCGCCTGTTATATAATAATCAAGGGCCTTGCCGTAGCTTTCCATGCCCTGCTCGTAAAAGCGGTCACCAATGGCGCGGGCGCCTTCTTTGGTAGCATCGCCTTTAGCGTAAAAATCCATAGCCTTCTTCAGGTTTTTAGCCTGGTTCTTTTCTTCACCGGTAAAGGCGTCTTCCACATAGGCTTCAGCAATTTTTTTCATACCTTCTTTTTTCTCGGGCTTATCGCAACGGGCATAATTGCTGCTGGCATTGGTGTAATCTTTCTTTTCAAGGAACGCATCGCCAACCAGCGCATACATTTCGCGCTTCATGCCTCCTTTTGTAAAGCTTTCCGTGGCCTTGTTAATCAGGTCCTGGCGCTTGGCAGCATCGGTTTGCTCCATGGCCTTTTTCAGGTACTCTTTACCTTTATCAATATCCTTATTCTGCGCAAAAGCGCATGTGCTTACCAGTACACCCAGCAGGGTTACTGCTACCAGCTTCTTTAATGTTGATGTAACCATAATCTTGTTTCGTGCGTTCGAGGCTAAAAATAAGCAAGTTCTCAACTTTGTCAACTCATTTTTCTGTTACAAAATTAAAATCGGATAACATACTTTCGTCGGCTATGGGTATACCCGTGCTTTTAGGGCTTGCTTTTGCGCCTTCCATCTATCTTATGCTTATTATTTATGGTAAGGATAAGTATGAACGTGAACCCAAACGCATATTGTTAGTGGCGTTCCTGCTTGGCTGTGTTAGCGTAATTCCCGCCGGAATCATTGAGCTTTTTCTCAAAAAACCGCTGGATTTTGAGTTTTTAGGCCTTGGCAACTTTGCCTTATCCGCTTTTTTAGGCGTAGCCCTTATTGAAGAGGTCTGCAAGTTTACCATGCTGCGCCTTCATGCCTACCGTTTAAAAGACTTTAACGAACCCTTCGACGGCATCGTTTATTCAGTGTTCGTAAGCCTTGGGTTTGCCACACTTGAAAACGTGTTTTACGTTCTTGCTTCGGATGGGCAGGGTGTGCAGGTTGCTATCATGCGCATGTTTACGGCAGTACCCGCCCATTATGCTTTTGGCGTCATAATGGGTTACTATGTAGGCAAGGCTAAATTTCAGCCCGAAAAGAGATTGCAGTATCTATCCCTGGGCCTTTTTTACGCCACCTTAATGCATGGCGCTTACGATTTTTTCATTATGCAGAACCTGTACCCTGCCCTCGGTATTTTTACCATAGGTGTGTTGCTTATGGGCCTGCGCATTTCCAAACGCAGTATCGAAGAGTTGCAGGCCGATTCGGTTTTCCGTTTCCAAAGCCGGCCGGAAACAACGG
>CAZUHU010000274.1:0-2375 GCA_964620645.1 uncultured Chitinophaga sp. | reverse complement strand
GAAGAGTTGCAGGCCGATTCGGTTTTCCGTTTCCAAAGCCGGCCGGAAACAACGGGAGAGCCTCAACCGCGCAGCGATACCCACATAAGCTAAGCTGCCATAATTTAATTTTACGGAATGAAGGAGCGGCGCTTGCCCCAACGCGAAAAAATTTACGAACTGCTGGAAAGAAAATACAAGGAGTATAATCAACCTGCATTTATTGAAAACGACCCTGTATCAATACCCCACCTTTTTACTAAAAAACAGGATATAGAAATTGCCGGCCTTTTTGCCGCCACTTTAGCCTGGGGCCAACGCAAAACCATTATAGCTAACTGCAAAAGATTAATGGACTGGATGGATAACAGCCCTCATGAGTTTATACTGCATCATAAAGAGACTGACCTTAAGCGCTTCCTCCAATTTAAACACCGCACCTTTAATGCTACGGATACGCTCTATTTTATTGAATTCCTTAAATGGTTTTACGGCAGCCATCAAAGTTTAGAAGAAGCCTTTCTGCGGACAGAACCTGTAACAGATAAGCGACAGGAGCAAAACAAGATTGAAGCCGCCCTTATAGGATTCAATCAACTATTCTTCAGCCTTGAGGATGCTCCGCATCGCACAAAAAAACATGTATCCAGCCCTACAAAAAAATCTACCTGCAAGCGCTTGAACATGTATTTGCGGTGGATGGTGCGGAAAGACAAAAACGGGGTTGACTTCGGAATATGGAAACAGATTAAACCTTCGGAGCTGCTTATACCTTTAGATGTGCATGTGGACCGCATAGCCCGTAAGCTTGGCCTGGTTAAAAACAAACAAACCAACTGGCAGGCCGTATTGGAACTTACGGCCAACCTAAAAACTTTCGACCCCAAAGACCCGGTTAAATACGACTATGCATTGTTTGGCATTAGCGTTTTGGATAAAGCCACTACCTTTATATAATGGAGGCTGAAGACTATTTAAGCGAGCAGTTTGAATTGAATGAGCAGTTGCTGCCCGAAAAAAAGAACAGCGACGCGCGCTTTAAAGCCTTTCGGCAATTACTTGTTGAACGTATTGGCGAGCTTATTCAAAAGGACTTTGATAAGCTTAAGTGGATACTTTACCGGATTGACGTAAGCGAAAAAAAGCTGACCGAGGCATTAAAGAATACGGAAGGCGACCCCGCCGAAATTATTGCCGACCAAATAATCAACCGACAGATTGAAAAAGCGGAAAGCCGCAAAAAATTTGGCAGTGGAGAGGGTGATTGGAGTTTTGATGTTTAAGCTTTCTGCCAACAACTGAATATTCCATTTATCTTTTCATTTTTGGCCTTCAAATAGTACTTATGGCATCCTGGATAAATGTTGCTGCTGGTTCCGACTTCAGTATTCACAATATACCCTTTGGCATTTTTAAAACACTAATGGGCCCTGCCCGTGCAGGCAGCGCCATAGGCGATTACGTGATAGACCTTTCAGCCCTGGCTCAAGCAGGTTTATTCGCTAATATCCTGTTCGATAAAACTGTTCTGGAGCAAAAAACGCTGAATGCATTTATTGCACAGGGCAAACAAATTACCGGCGCCGTTCGCAATCGCATTATTCAGCTGTTAACTGAAGGCAACAACGAATTGCAGGGGAATGAGGAGTTAAAATCGCGGGCCTTAATAAAGCGCAACGAAGTAGAAATGCTGCTGCCGGTACACATACCCAACTACACTGATTTTTACAGCAGCCGCGAACACGCTACAAATGTTGGCAGCATGTTCCGCGATCCTAAAAATGCTCTGCTGCCTAACTGGCTGCATCTGCCGGTGGGCTATCATGGCCGTGCATCTTCTATAGTAGTGTCGGGCACACCTATCCACAGGCCTAAAGGGCAAACCAAAGCCGATGATGCAGAGAAACCCTCATTCGGCCCATGTAGGTTATTGGATTTTGAATTGGAAATGGGCTTTGTAGTAGGTAAAGAAACTTCCTTAGGCGAAAGCGTAAGCACCGATAAGGCGGAAGATTACATCTTCGGCTTACTGCTGTTTAATGACTGGAGCGCCCGCGATATTCAGAAGTGGGAGTACGTGCCACTGGGCCCCTTCCTGGCCAAAAATTTCGGTTCAACGCTATCTCCATGGATTGTTACCCTTGAAGCTTTAGAGCCTTTCCGTACAGAAACACCTAAACAGGAGCCGGAGGTGCTGCCTTACCTGCAATTTAACGGAAAGAAAAATTACGATATACAATTAGCCGTAGACATTGTTACCCCTAAGGGCGATAAAAAAACCGTTAGCCACAGCAACTTTAAATACATGTATTGGAATATGTGCCAGCAACTGGCGCACCATACCATAAACGGCTGCAACATACAGGTGGGCGATTTGTACGCAAGTGGCACTATCA
>CAZUHU010000273.1:0-3900 GCA_964620645.1 uncultured Chitinophaga sp. | reverse complement strand
GAAAGCTGGCGAACAGTAGAGATGTAATAAGGTTCCTTGGCAGGTGGGTTTAAAAGGTTATTCTGAATTTCGGATATGCGCTGGTTAGCGGCAGTACGGCGCGTTAAATAGTAAACCGATGTATCCGTAAACAAACTGAAATAAGGGTGAGGCTGCAGGCTACCGTTGCGGTAAAGCATGCTATCTACATCGCCTATATTCTTCTTGCCATAAAAATCAATGTAATCGCCGGCAGCCAGCGTGTTACCTGTGGCAGAAACATAGATAGGAACTTGTTGGCCGTTATGGTATACTGCCCATTGGTCCTTAGGGGTTGAGCCCGCTGCAGCATCAAAACCTGCTAAAACTGAAAACGGAATACGGTATATGCCGTCCTCCGAAACTTTAATTTTATAATGAATGGCATTGTAGTCTATCCACTCATTGCCGAAAGGCTGCGCCTTTACCGCAATTAACCCGAAAAGCCCACACAATGCAAGTAAAAATTTCCTCATCCGCTATTCCTTTTGCTTCTTATTGATATCAATCCTCACTGAAATAACATGTGAATAGAGACCAGCTCCGTCTTCTTTGTCTTTAATAGTGGTTAAGTTGGTTAAGGCATAATCCAACGAAATAATTTTAACGTGTATGCCCGCACCCAGGTTTGGTGATACGATAAAGCGCTTTTTGCCCAGTTCATCAGTTGCCCGTTGTAGGTTACCTACACCGGTGCGCAGGCAAACATCAATATCTTTAGCAGGCACATATTTAAGTTCAAGGCCGGCAGTCATATCAATACTTATAGGTTTAGCTGAAACAAGTACATTACGGCGGCCATCAGTAGTTATACCAAAGTTAAGTTCCGGTGTAATAAAGAATTTGTTCTTGATGTTGGCTTCGTAGGCAGCGCCCAATGTAAATACCGGGGTAGTTATCTCCAGGCTGTTTTTCGGCAGATCGTTATTGGTTTCCAATAAAACCTTTTTCTCAGCATCATTAAAGGTAATATTCCATGCATTAAAGGTGCCGGTAACATCGCGCGCCATTAAGCCAAAGCGCCACTGCTTGTAACGGTATTGCAGGCCTGCATCTATACCAAAGCCATAAGCCTTGGCAAAGTGGCCTATCTGGCGGTAGATAATTTTGGCGCTACCGCCAATGCTTAAGCCTTTAACGGGCAGCATTTGCGAGTAGTGAAACATGAACGCGTAATCCGCAGCGCTAAAGCTGGTAATCTTGCTGTAATCTATACTGCCATCGGGTTGAACAATAAACAGGGTGTTCGGTATGTCATCAACCCCAAAGCGGAAGAAGGAAAAGCCCAACACGCGCTTTTTCTGTTGCACAGGTACAGCTACTGAAACATAATCATACTTAGCAATGCCGGCAAAGTACTCCGAGTGCATAATACCTATCTGAAAGGTATTGTTTATGTTAACCAGCCCGGCCGGGTTGTAATAGTTAGAATATACATCGGAGGTGGTGGCAGCCTGAGCGTTGCTCATAGCCAGGCCACGGGCGCCAACGCCTACGCTCAGGAACTCGTTGCTGTACTTACGCACCAACTGCCCTTTAACCCCAACTGCCAATAACAATGTGAATAGAAGTAATACGGTTCCTTTCTTCATATTTTTATCCCTTCAGAATTTGCTGCCAGCTATAACGCAATACAATATCCATATTGTGTAAAGCCGCCACAAATTGACGTTTCTCTTTTACGGAAAATTCTGTTTTTGTTACCATGCCGTAAACACGGTTTAGCCCGAAAACTATACTTTCCAGGTCATCGAACAAAAGCAGGAACCTTCTTTGCTTAAAAAAGTGAAACCTTTCTAAATATACCTGTTTTTGCCTCTCTAAAGAAAGCGAATCAAAGTAATTCTGCAAAACCTGCTCATCTGCCTTATCCACTATTTCGTAGTAATGGTGGCAGATATTCTGGTCATGCAGTAAAATCTGCCGGTCCAGCATCAATTCAAGCGCTATGTGGGCCAGTACCGATAGCCTTAACCGGTTACGATCTAACCCCGCTTCTACAAAGGACTGTGTAAAGGCATGCTGCTGTTGCATGAAGTGGGGTGAATTATGAAATTTTTTATCGCCTGCGTAATGGGCCATTATCCCTCGGTGCACCTGCGCTAATCCGGCATCTGCCGGCTCAACAGAATTTCTAATCAATGAGTTATAAATCTTTGAAAAACCAGCAGTTAAGTCCGGTATACCCAAGGCAGCAACAAACAATGGATTGTTAGCAGGCAATTCGGTATAATAGTGCGATAGAAAGTGCATTCTGATATATTTGCGCAAATTAGTAAAGCCGAAATAAAGACCAATAGAATGGGATTCGTAGATGAGTTAAAATGGAGGGGTATTTTACATGATGTTATGCCCGGAACTGATGAACTGTTAAACAAGGGCATGGTTACCGGTTATATTGGCTTTGACCCAACCGCCGACTCTCTACATGTAGGCCACATGATGCAGGTAATGACGCTGCTGCATTTCCAAAAGGCAGGCCATAAACCTATTGCCCTTATTGGAGGCGCTACCGGCATGGTGGGCGACCCAACCGGCAAAAGCGCCGAGCGTAATTTGCTTACGCCGGAGGAGGTAAATTACAACCTGCAGTGTATAAAAAAGCAGCTTGAAAAATTCCTTGATTTTAATTGTGGCGACAAGTCGGCTATTGTAGTTAACAATTACGACTGGTTTAAGGAGTTCAGTTTTCTGGACTTTATCCGCGATGTAGGCAAATACATTACCGTTAACTACATGATGGCCAAAGACAGCGTAAAAATACGCCTGGACGGCAGTGGTGAGGGCATGAGCTTTACCGAATTCTGCTACCAATTGGTGCAGGGGTATGATTATTACCACTTATGGAAGAACCATAACGCCCAAATACAAATGGGCGGTAGCGACCAATGGGGAAACATTGTTACCGGTACTGAGTTAATCAGAAAAAAGGGACAGGGCGAAGCTTTTGCCCTAACTGTTAAACTTTTGATGAAGGCTGACGGCACCAAATTCGGCAAAACGGAAAGTGGTGCCATTTGGTTAGACCCTAATAAAACATCGCCGTACAAGTTTTACCAGTTTTGGCTAAACTGTGGTGATGAGCAATCTGTTGACCTGGTGCATCGCTTCTCGCTGAAATCGCGCGAGGAAATTGAGGCACTTAAAGCTGAGCATGCTCAAAACCCGGCAAGCCGCATATTGCAACGCACTATTGCCGATGAAATGACGGTTCGTGTACACTCTCAGGAGGCACTAAAGCGCGCGCAGGAAACAACTGAAATTCTTTTCGGCTCAAGTTTTGAGGAATTTAAGCGCTTAAGCAATGAAGAGATAGAAGATGCGTTTGGAGAGGACATTACCTTCCGCGTTGCAAGGGACGCTTTTGGCAGCGATGTTGATGTGGTAAGCCTGGTGGCTGAAAAAGCTGCGGTGTTTGCCTCAAAGGGCGAGGCCCGCAAAAGTATTCAGGGTAACGGTGTAAGTATTAACAAAGAAAAGATTTCTTTAGAGCGCAAAATAACCGCAGCAGACTTGCTGCATGGTAAATATCTTTTAGTGCAAAAAGGGAAGAAGAACTACTATTTAATAGTAGCGGAGTAAGAATGGGAAAAGCGGTAGCCATATTTAGTTTGTTTGCTTTAGTGCTGGTTTCCTCCTGCGGCAAGCATCCCTTTGCCTGCTTTACAACAGAGCCGGATGAAGAGGACTTGCACGTAAACCAACCTGTAACCTTTCATGCTGCCTGTAGCACCAATGGCACAGAATTTTATTGGGAGTTATACGATAATGAAGACTCCACTTTTTATGGCGACCCACTAACAGTTACGTTTAAAGATACCGGCGATGTTAAGGTATTTCTACTGATAAGCACCGGCTCAAAAACAGCCTCAGCGGAGCGGG
>CAZUHU010000272.1:0-3952 GCA_964620645.1 uncultured Chitinophaga sp. | reverse complement strand
CAAGTAAACCTGCCACTACGCCAATTATAATTGCAATAATCATTTCATTCATAACGCATCATTAAATAGGAATTACATCTGCGAAATTGCGGACAGATGCCGGGAAACTCTAAGGCGTTAACATAATATGAGTTAAGAAGGTAAAGGTAAGATGAATTATCCCTCCGTTCGGAACAAAGGTTCCACAGCCTAAAATCAAACTAAACGCATGTAATTGTCTACAAATTTAAATAAGTTTTGAATTTATATTATTTTATAAATTTATTTAGTAACCTTACTGTCATACAATATATTATGGAAAAGTACATAGTTCTCCATTTTGACATTAAGGGATTCACGTTGCTTTCTACACAAGAGCAATCAAACGCAAAGAAAAACCTCGTAAATCAAATTATTGCTTTTACGGGCGCAGGTTTGAAGGATAAAATAAAACTCAATCCCACCGGGGATGGCTATCATATCGGTTATAAGCTAGGCTTGCTTTATCCCGCGTATTTTTTGGACTTAATAGCATATCTGACTACTGCCAATCCTAAAATAGAAATAAAATATCTGCTTGCCTTAGGAGAAATTGAGTTAATGCAGGAGGCAAATGAAGTCCCATCTATGTTTGGAGATGTGTTAATTGAGACCTATTCTCTTGTTTCCAAGCTTGATAAAGGCAATGTAATATGTTGCACTGAAGATTGCCTTGCTATAATTCAAGAACATTTAGGCGCTGATAACAGCAAAAGCAAAGACGGCCAAGTAGTTATCAATTCCCCCATCTTAGCAAAATCAAAAAGCGGTCGAGAGCATAAGTTAATAAACATAACTTATTTAAAAGACGGTGTACGCTATGGAGTAGACTACGAGGATGATGTTAATCCCGAGGAAGAGGAGGATGACATCACCTATAAAGACTATCGTAAGATACTTGAAGCAGCATATAAAGCATCCTCTATCTCTCCTCCGTTCATGGTGGATGAAACGGAGGTCAAATACACTTATTTCATTTTTAGCCTCAACGAGTGGATAACGAGTGGTGTATTGTTTATTAAAAACAAAGCAGTGCTTTATAAAACGTTTCAGCACTTTTACGATAAGCAAAGAGTTTTGTTTCCTCTTACAATTATAGTTAATCGAAGAAAAAACGAGAAGGCCAGTACAACTGACTTAGCAAAGACCAAAATACTAAATAAGGCTAAAGAGATTTTAGGAAATGACAAAATTGAAGTATTTTTTATCGACGAGTTCTTCGCCACTAAGGGGATTATACCGCATGAGTTAAAACGCAAAAGGAAAATCGATCATGAAAGCGATTTCGTAAGCCCCAACTTCGTTTTCAATGACGAAATACCGGACCAGTCGCGCACTATAAGTAAGACTCTCGAAGAGTTTGTTTACGACAATAAGCGACCAATTATGGTACTTAAGGGCGCAGGGGGTGTAGGAAAGACTACTTGTTTACAGCGTTTTACTGATGCAATCAATAGCGCTGGAAAAGATAAACATAAAACTGTACTGTTTATCAACGGTAAAACCTTTTCAGAGGCATTAAGTAGAGATATTACTGAAATCGGAAGATTTGACAAACTGACGGAATTTACTGGTGTCCTGCAATATTATACCTATAAGCTTTTGGACACTATCGATGGAGAAATTGGAAAAATAGCTATTGATCCCCATGTTCTGAACCTGGCAGTGTCATCGGGCAATTTTGTGGTGGTGTTAGATGGCCTGGATGAACTATCGCAAGTTCTGCGAAATCAGTTTTTGATAAATGATTTCTTTAAAAATATATTAAAAATAAATAAATACTTACATCATGTAAAGGTTGTAGTTTCTACAAGAGATCGTTACTGGGATCATGAAGAGAAAAACCTCGATGAAACAATCAAAAATGGAGTAGATGTTGTAGAGATTAAGGGCTTTAATGAACCTGCCGCAGCAGAATATTTCAACCGCAAATTTGAAAACAAATCAGAAAAAACCAGGGCGTCACTCAAAGACTTAAAGGAGTTTTCTGATGATAAGCAATTTTTCAATCCTTATATGGCCTTTCTGATTTCAGAAATAAACAAGGATGAAGGCCCTATAAGTCTCGACTCATCTCGTTTTTTTGATGGTTCGTCAAAAAAGGACTTCGTTTTTTCCAATTACCTTAATAGAGAGCGGGAGAGAAAATATGGTGACTTCAAAATATCGATTGATGATATAATGGAAATATTTCAGGTTTTAGTAGTAGAAAATCGGGGGATAATGAGTAAAGAAGAGTTTTCTGAGTACCTGCAAATACAAGTAAAGGACATCAATAGTCATCAGTTAGCTGCAGTCTTGGATAACCACCTTTTGAACGATGATGGAAAAACTGTTTCTATAAGGCACGACTTCACCATGGAGTATTTAAGATTACTTTTTCTAAGCAAAGCCGTCATGACCGGAAAACAAAGCACCGAGATATATAGAATTGCGGGCTTGATTTCAGATGATTCAGAAGAACAAGTAAAGGAGGTGGTAGCCCGGCTGAAGACAAAAGATGATTACGAGGAGAACATTTCACATTATCTGCGTAACATGCTAAACGGTGCTGAAAGTTATGCTTCTTTTCTAGGAGAAAACTATAACCAGTATGAAATTTTTAAACGGGGGTTAAGCGGTTTGCTCTATATCTTTATGGAAGTAGGGCAACCAAAAACAGGATATGGCACTACCGACCGCACTCAGCTATTGGACGCAATTTACATTAAAGATTATACTCACCTATATATATATGGAAGTTTTTATAGTCTAGATTTGCGCGGAAAGACAATTACGGAGTCGGTATTTGTTGGCTACGATAATTTCACAAAATGTCTTTTTGACGAAAAAACACGTATACGTGATCCATACTTGATCCTGAGCAAAGATACTGATGGTGTTCAGGACCTTGGGAAGTATCCGAGCCTACTACAAAACTGGCAGCAAGGCAACAAAGTGCCTGAAGAGTGGAAAGAAATCCTGCGCAGTAACGAAATAGATTTGGGAAATTACGACCAGTTAATCAAAGATGATGTTAAGCGGATGTTACGACAGTTTTATCCTTCAAGCGGAGTTTTCAAGAATAAGCAGAAGGAACATCTTTCTGTTTCCATCACCGCTTCGAAAATAAACTGGAAAATAATTTTAGAAACTTTGATAGACTTCGGAATCGTAGAATCCAGCGGTGAGAATACTACCGATTGGCGTATCGCTCCTAAATCTAGGACATCCGTGAAAAATTTGATGAACAGCGGCTTCATCGATAGCTCAATACAGGCAACCATTAATAAGCTAAAGACATTAAAATGAACACTACAAAAGACAGGCTCATTTTTATACTACAAAACACAAATGACTGGTTGAAATTTGCTGAAACCAAGAATGCAGCAATTATAGCTTTTGATGGAGCGGTGTTAGGCGCAATTATGGGTAATTATGATAAGATAAGTGGAGTTCTTCTGATGTTTGTTAATGCGCTTTTGATTCCTTGCTTGTTTTTAAGCCTGTTTGGCTCACTTTCCTCCTTTTTGCCAAAGCTTTCCACAAAATTCTTAAAAAAAACGCGCAGCGCTACAAAACGAGTTCATATCAATCATGTTTATTTCGGCCACTTAAAAGATTTAAATGTTGATGAGCTTTATGAGGCTATAAAACTGGAAAATGAACCATCGGCCATGAGCAGTTTTGAACGGGATGTATGTGCTCAAATAATACTAAATTCTTATATATGCTGGTATAAGTACTTGCTATTTTCCATCTCGTGTGCGTTTGTATTTTTAGGGCTTCTTAGCTTTTGCTTTGGACTGTTCATTAAAGCCGTCCTTCCTTAATTTTAACCCTTATTGATTAAGAGTAGAGTCTACTTTCATTTTACAATGCTGCATCCGCCGTACTCAAAAACCGTTCATCACTAACGCCTGTGCGGTTAAACATTATTACGCTACCCAGTTTT
>CAZUHU010000271.1:0-3954 GCA_964620645.1 uncultured Chitinophaga sp. | reverse complement strand
CCTGTATTTATTCCCCTCCTCGGTTGAGGAGGGGCAAACTAAAATAGCAGCAGCTCTTTTAGTTGGGGTGGTGCGGCTCTTGACACAAATTGTCCCCCTCGCCGGCAGCCTTAGTGCAGCAATAGGGGGACTAGAAAGATTTTTCTGCAGAAAAAATCGTCGGAGGGGGTCGTATCCTTCAACATGCTCAGGATGACAAAAGCCTCTTTCTTAGTTGGGGTGGTGCCCTCCCCTACTCCTTCACAAACTTTGCCGTTGATACCACCTGCCCCTTACGTATTACACTAACCTGGTAAGCGCCTGACGCAAAACCTGTCACCTCCACTTTCTGAAAACCCGAATAGCGCGGTATGCCTTGCGTATAGACCAACTGACCCAGCGTATTGCTCACTTCCAGGCTTACATCTCCTTTATTCCAATCGGTAAAACCGTAGTCGATGGTTACAACATCCTTAGCGGGGTTAGGAAAAACCCGCAATTGCTTTTCTTTCTCAGCGCGTAAATCCTCAGTTAAAGTGCTCAACGTATCGCAAGGGCTGCCTGTTAAAGCGCCTAAGCGATAATTAGGAAAGTTGGGCATAGATTCCGCATTATACGTGTTAAGTTTAACTCCCCTTTGTACAAAAAGACAACTGTCACCCACTTCATTAGGCCTGTTAATTACATGAAGAGATATAGTGCTGTTAGGGGCATTGATATAAATTTTGCCGTCTGGACCTAATTGGGAAATATAAAACGTGGCTGCCAATGGGGAATAGGGATCATAAGAACCATCCCACACCGCAACGGTGTCCACCGAAGCTCCGATATTGGTTGCAAGCAAATTATATTGCAAAACAATTTTAGAAGTTGCTACATATAAGAAACGATTGTTTGGCGAAACAGCGATACCGGCTGCCAAAGATAAACTATCCTTAAACGAAGGGTAAGGCCACGGAATTATTTGGCCGTTGCTTAATAAACCTGTACACCTGTCAAAATCGAACATATAAATTCCATCGGCTGCGGTAACCCAGAAATATTTTTGTCCATCAGGTGAAAAGCAGCTTGTACCAATATCTCCTACCCCTACGTGCACAGGTCCCTCAGCCTGCACATGGTCAAGGGTCAAGCCGGCATCATTCAAGGTAAATAAATAGTAATTGTTACCTCGATACGCAGGCTTGATTATCCACCAATCCCGGCCATTACCATGCAAAACAGCGGAGGTCATTCCGAAGTTAAAAGTGTCGGCACTTATTATCACATTTTTTTGAACTACATCACCATAACCGAAATTTTGCCTGAAATCGACTTTAGTGTAGTAGGTTGTATCGGGTAAATAGGATGGCGGGATATTGGGTAGCGAGAAAGTAAACATCAGACTATGATGAAAAATAAACGCATTCAAGGTATCCAAAGGATCCGGCAGTGTTATAATACTCTGAGGCATATGAAGCCCTTCATATCTTTCCAGGCTATCATGAAAGGAATAATTCCAAATCCACTTGGAGTTTATGCTGTCTCCGTTAGGCATAATGGAATCTCTGGAATCGTAAACATCTGCTCCGTTTGAATACATTAAAAGCTGTCCATTCTTATCGCAGTAAGAAGTGTTGGTGGCTGCAAATCCTGCAGGCCTTACGTGCTGATAAGTCAGGGCAGGAGAATAATTAAAATCAATATTTACACCACCACGGAAACTATCGACCCCTACGTAGGCATTTCCATATCCAAACAACCACTGGTAATCATGCTTTTGCGCAGCAGCGCTAAAACCAAGCGTTAATAAAAAAAGAAATACAAACCGCGTTTTCATTAGTAAAACAAGATAATAAAAACGGGCTATTTACTCATCCGATGACTTCAAGTCATCGGATGAATAGGCGCTAAATCTCCGCGCACTGCTAACACCAACTGTCAGTCTCAGCTTGTCCCCGCCTTGTTTGTCGGGCAGGGAAGACGGCATCGAATAGCGCCTGTATTTATTCCCCTCCTCGGTTGAGGAGGGGCAAACTAAAATAGCAGCAGCTCTTTTAGTTGGGGTGGTGCGGCTCTTGACACAAATTGTCCCCCTCGCCGGCAGCCTTAGTGCAGCAATAGGGGGACTAGAAAGATTTTTCTGCAGAAAAAATCGTCGGAGGGGGTCGTATCCTTCAACATGCTCAGGATGACAAAAGCCTCTTTCTTAGTTGGGGTGGTGCGCCTACTCCTTCACAAACTTTGCCGTTGATACCACCTGCCCCTTACGCATTATACTAACCTGGTAAGCGCCTGAAGCAAAACCTGCCACCTCCACTTTTTGAAAACCCGAATACCGCGGTATGCTTTGCGAATAGACTAGTTGGCCCAACGTATTGCTTATCTCTAACCGCACATCTCCTTTATTCCAGTCGGTAAAGCCGTAGTCAATAGTTACAACATCCTTAGCGGGGTTAGGAAAAACCCGCAACTGCTTTTCTTTCTCAGCGCGTAAATCCTCAGTTAAAGTGCTTAGTGTATCGCAAGGGCTGCCCGTTAAAGCACCTAAACGGTAGTTGGGAAAGTTGGGCATGCTAGCGGCATTATAAGTATTTAACTTTAATCCTCTTTGAACAAAAAGGCAACTATCCCCGGGTTCATCGGGCCGGTTTATTACATGAAGGGAAATAGTACTGTTGGTTGAATTAATGTAAATTTTTCCGTCCGGTCCGTTTTGAGCAAGAAAGAAAGTAGATGCAAATGGCGAAACAGGATCATAAATTCCATCCCATACGGCTACTGTATCTACAGAAGCACTTATGTCGGCAGCAAATAGGTCGTATTGCAGTACAATAGTGGAAGTAGTAACGTATAGAAAGCGATTGTTGGGGGAAACGGAAATTCCTGCAGCTATTGAAATGCTATCCTTAAAAGATTGATACGGCCAGGGTATGATTTCGCCATTACTTAGGGCACCTGTACAACGGTCAAAGTCAAACATATAAATACCGTCAAGAGAGGTAACCCAAAAGTATTTCTCGCCATTGGGCGAAAAGCAACTACTGCCAAAATCTCCATAGTTAATATGGTCGGGGCCAATACATTGTATATCCTTCAAGCTAATACCTGAGTCATTTAGCATGAATATATAGTAGCAGTTCCCTTTGTAGTAAGGTCGTATAATCCACCAATCTCTGCCATTGCCGTGTTTTGTGGCAGAAAGATTCGAGTATGTAAATGTATCCCAGTTTAATTTTATATTTTTTTCTACTACCCTTCCTAATCCGAAATTCTCCTTGAAATCAATCTTTGAATAATAGGTAGTATCAGTCAAATAGCTAAAAAAACCTCCTGAAGGCCAGTTAAACTTTACAGTAAAATGAATTAAATAGGCTTTAGAGGTATCCAAGGGGTCCGGTAATGATAGCATGGATTGAGGTAAATTTAAACCTTCAAATCTATGGGCACTATCCGTGATCCAAGAATTCCAATACCATCCGTAATTTATGCTATCCCCTTGCTCCATTATAGAGTCTCTGGCATCATAAATATCGGTACCATTTGAATACATAATTAACTCACCGACACTATTACAGTAACTGGTATTACAAGCATCAAATCCTGCCTGCTTTATTACGGTATCAACTTTGCATGGTTGATAGTTGAAATCAATTGCCCTTCCGCCCCGTAAACTTTGTGAGGCAGCATAAGAATTATAACTCCCAAACAGCCACTGGTAATCATGCTTTTGCGCAGCAGCGCTAAAACCAAGCGTTAGTAAAAAAAGAAATACAAACCGCATTTTCATTACTAAAACAAGATAATAAAAACAGGTTATTTACTCATCCGATGACTCCAAGTCATCGGATGAATGGGCGCTAAACCTCCGTGCACCGCTAACACCACCTGTCAGTCTGAGCTTGTCGAAGACGACATCGAAAAGCGCCTGTATTTATTCCCCTCCTCGGTTGAGGAGGGGCAAACTAAAATAGCAACAGCTATTTTAGTTGGGGT
>CAZUHU010000270.1:0-3956 GCA_964620645.1 uncultured Chitinophaga sp. | reverse complement strand
AATGCGGTGCGCGTTAAGGATGCATCATCATTTGCTAACACCAACAAAGGCATACAAAGTAAAAGAAGGATATACTTTTTCATATAGTCAGAATTTTCTGCAAAGTTCAAGAGTAACCGGGTTAACTATATTGAGCAATATCAATACGGTTTATGATTAAACTTAGATGCCGATAAAAAATGTATGGGGCCACATATTATTTATATATCACTTATCGAAAACACGCGTAACTTAGAGGTACACTTATGAAAGCGCTCCTGCTATCAATACTCTGCCTTACGCCTGTAGTTCTTTTGGCAGGAGACACCACTCTTATTGCCCGGTTAGAAAAACCGGATGTTTGCTTTCTGAAAGTTTTTGATGAGCAATCAGGAAATGAAAAGTTTATATGGAGCATTACAAAAAACGGCAAAACACGATATAAGTCAGCTTACACCATTGATGGCATTGAGTACCCACAAGGAGCCACACTAAGCGCGCAGCAGCTTAACAGCAAGGGGTTGCCCGAAGTAATAATAGAATGGCACTTTTCAGCAGAGCATAATTACGGCGGCGACCCGGTTGAAGGCGGCACAGCAGGCGGCTGGAGATATGGGTTTATACAGAAAGATATTTGGGACATAGATGCAGATTCCGTTCTGTTTTCAGCTATGGTAGATTTTAAACAGATGAGCTCCGAAGTGAACGGTATGCCAAGAGATACCGTAACAGATGGTGATAGTATTGCCGTTGTTGAACAGTTAAGAAGCTGCGTATGGAGTTACAGTATGGTAGTTAATGCGGATGGTAGCATAACTATCAGCAACCTTAAAAGCAAGGGGTATGAAGTAGTTACAAAGGATGATATTGAAGAAAGCCGCGGAGAAAGTGAATGCACGCCTGATAAAGAAGAAGGCACTTATGTGCTACGGAAAAGAAGATACGCTTACATGAAGCCGTTTTGATCATTAGTCGAATTCTGCAATATTTCACTACGGGACTAATGGATATAGTTTTTTACAGCCGCGCTAAAAATTCAGCGACCTCCCGTTATTGCATTTTGATACTCTCAGTGTGTCGGTATACGTTTTGTACAAGATATGGAACTATTTATACGTGTACCCTCAGTAGCTAACAACTTCGGGCAGAAGACGGAGAATTTTCTTGGCATAAATATGTGGGCGAGGTTTCCTGCATTAAGCACAGATGTAGCCTTTGCCCAAATGAAGTTAAATATTTAAAAAGGAATTAATGTAAATTTTGTGACTACCTACCCACTTACTGGTAAACGACTTAATATAAAAGGATACGTACCGGAAGACTGCTATGTTTTTATAGGAACTATGCTGCCGGCTAAGGATGAACTAATGAGTGAGTTAAGAAAATTTTTAAGTAGGCGCCCCTAAACGCCTCACTAATACAGTAACGTTAATGCCTATTACAACGGCATAGCCCGCAAATAAAAAAGGGATTGCTACGCTTTTTAGCTTATCTTTGCAGTGTATTCTTGCAATTCCGGCTCTAAAAGTTGCCTCCCTTCTTTTCTATCCTCTATTGTCGGCGTATTTTTTTCCATCACAAAATTTATCAATGAACATTTACATCTGCAATTTAAACCAAAGTATTACCGCCGCCGAACTAATGGAGTTATTCTCCCCTTACGGAACCGTTAAGTCCGCAAAAATTATACACGACCACACCACCGGCCGCAGCAGGGGTTTTGGTTTTGTTGAAATGCCCGATGACGAGGCTGCGAAAAAAGCTATAGCTGACTTACACGAAGCACAATACGAAGGTAAAGTGATAAGCGTAAATGAAGCCCGCCCTAAAACCAGCAATGGCTACAGTAACAGCGGCTTTAACCACAGCAGCAACGCCTATAAACCGGCTAAAGGCAAAAGCTGGTAATTGAAAAAACTATCAACTTAAATTATGGATAATAGCAAAATGCTGTATGGCGAAAACGGCAAATATGCCAATGATGCTATGGATGCTGCCTTTGAAGAAACCACCCTGGCAAAAATTAAAAAGAACCTGCAGCAGATTGCCCAGTTCCGTGAAAACGCACAAAACATTGGCCCCATTTTAAAAGCCAAGTTTGATAAAAAGGTGGCGGAGCTTGAAGATAAAAACGCCGCCTTGCAACAGCGCATTGAACACTACCGCAAAACAAAAAAAGCAGACTAACCGGTCTGCTTTTTTTTGTATCATACAATTGCACTAGGTCTTCTTCATCATCCAACTGCGCAGGCCACTGCTTTTAACTACCACTTCGTTAGCAATAGTAAAGCCCTGCTTTTGGTAGATGCCCACATTAACAGGGTCCTCGGTTTTTAGCCAAAACTCATTTAGCCCCTGTGCACGCATTTGCTGTATGCTTTGCTCAATAATTAAGCGGCTGTGGCCCTTGCCTCTTTCGCTTGCCTTAACACCTACGCACCATATATAGCCCATTTTGGGGCCCGCGTTTTTCGCAATCCAACCTTCGGGCACAGCGTCATGGTTCATTAGCCTAAGCGTAGCTTTGGGGCCTAACTTAAAAGGTATAGCAGCCATGCCGCTTTTAACTTCGCGCACCAAGCCTAAGGGAAAGGCGCTGCCCGGCAACCATATTAAAGAAGCATTACCATCAACACTAAGTAATGTGCCGCCATACAGAGCAGCAGCCTGTGTGCAGTGATGGTATAAATGCCCTAAGCCACGCTTACGTTCCGCCTCTGTTTTACCTTCAAATGCAAAACGCATTAACGGATAATTGATAAAAGCCTCTGCCAGTATGGCGGCAATGTGTTGCTCCTTATTCATTTTCGATACGCAACTTATTACAATTAATTGAGGCTTGCTATTAGGGGGTAGTGAACAATGCAAGGGCACAACATAAACCGGGCAGTTACCTGATAATGAATATATCTGCTAAAACGGCCATTGCTACAAAATACCGGTAAATGGGGATGTTGCTGAAACACGCTTTTGTTGAGTTTAGCGCATGTAAAAACGGCAAACCCCTACCCTAATGAAACTACTTCTGCCCCTAGCTTTAATGGCCTGCCTGCTAACCGGCCTTTCTTCCTGCTACTTTTATAAACCCGTGCTTACCGTGCGCAATGGTGGGTTGGAGAACTGCATGGCAGCAAACCGGCCCGATACCTGTATGCGCAATTACGAAACCTTCCTGGTGTATACTTCTAACGCGGGTGTTAAGGAGGTGGACCCCTCCAACGTTATAGACTATACCCTGCTTAACCGTTACCGCCGCGATGGGCAGGCCACATTAAAAAAGGACCGCATTAAACACAAGCGCGAAAAGCGCCGTTTATGGAAAGCCGAACGCAGGCGCCTAAAAAAAGAAGCACGCGCCAAAATGCATGGCGGTAAAGGTGGTGGTGGCGGTTTAAGTTGCAAGGAACGCCACCGCATTAAGCGCGAAAAGCATGCAAAAATTAAGGAAGCGCGCATAAAGTATAAGCGCAGCAAAGGTGGCCTGCACGGTTTAAGCTGTGCCGAAAAGCACCGTATTAAAAGGGAAAAACACAAGGCACTGAAGGCCGAACGCAAAAAACTGCGTAAGGGGAAAAAGGACCGCGTTAAAGGCGCCAAAAAGCAAAAACGTACAGCTAAGGGCAAGCGCCAAAAGGTTAGCTACGCTTATGCCGATATACACAAATACTATTACCGCTACCGGCCGGGCATGGGCGTGGCTGATTTCTTTATCGCTATAATGAATATAGCTTCTGCTATGGGTGGGGGAAGCGGAGGAATACCTTTTTACCCTGTGCACGAAAAGTTGGTAGACGTTTACAAGAAATGCCCCGATGGCGATAGCTGCCACGGGCAAATCATCAGTAAAAAGATACTGCTGGAAGTAAGCACCTACTGCAAACGCCAAACCCTTAACACGCCTTTGCAGGTATATGAGAACCTACCCGATGCCATTACGGTACGCAGCTATAAAACCAAGATAAGGCATGGCAAAAAAA
>CAZUHU010000269.1:0-3989 GCA_964620645.1 uncultured Chitinophaga sp. | reverse complement strand
GTGCCTGCATCGCCAAAGTTCCAGTTCCATGTAGTTATATTATTGCCTACGGTAAAGGTAGAAAGGTCGGTAAACAACACCGGTGTACCAAGGCAGCCTTTTACATATTTAAAATCGGGGGCAAGCGGAATTTGGACATGGGCAGTATCAGTTAGCAGACAGCTATCGGTACCGGCAACGTTGGGCACATAGCCGCTTAAGGTTACCAGGTAAAAACCAGCCTGCGCATAGGTATGTGTTGGGTTAACTGCGTTAGAGAAGGTGTTGTCACCAAAATTCCAACTATAACTTAAACCGTTAACGGATGTATTGGTAAAAGTTACCGGATTGCAGCCATAGAATGCCGGATGGTTAAAGCTTATGCTTCCATTCGGTTGACATACGCCGGGGCCACTGCCGTTGCAACTATCCTGTATAACGGTTATGAAATTAGATTGTGCCGTGCAGCCGTTAGCGTCTGTAACGGTAACCCAATAAGTGCCGGCAGTATTAACCACGTTAGGGTTGCCACTTGGGCCATTGCTCCAGTTATATGAATAACCGGGATTGCTCATAGCATTAAGGGTAACTGCAAAGCTTTGTCCAAAGCAGTAATGCAACAGATCGCTGGTAGAAATACTGGCCAGCGGGGCAGGTTGAGGCACCGCGGTAAATTGTGCGTGTGCTGTACAGCCGCTGGTAGCCGTTACCGTAACATGGTAAATGCCGCCCTGGGTAATAGTGGTGGGATTGGTGTTTGACGAATAGCCACCGGGGCCACTCCAGTTATAGGCTGTAAAAGCGCCGCCGGTAACATTTAACTGAGCCGGAACACCCGGGCACAGTATGCCGATTTGATTTATAACAGGTACAGGTGGTGGCAATAAATTCAATGTTATATTTTTTGTTATTTGTTGGCTGCACACTGTTACAGTAAGTGTAACAGTAACGCTACCCGTATTATTACCCCATTCAATAGTGGCTGACGGTGTACCCTGGCCACCGGTAACGGCTCCGCTATTTGGCAGGTTAATACTCCAGTTATAGCTAGCCCCGGCAGGATATGCCGTAGTGCAGGTGAATGTACTTGTGCCGTTAGCGCAGGCTGAGGCCGGAGCGGTAACAACAGGCGTAGCAAGCGGCAATGCGCTGTACACATTAAGTATGGTAGTGTCGGAAGAGCAGTAAGGTTGCCCGTTCATTTGTACAAAAGCGCGAACTACATAAGGCCCGGTGTTGCCCCAGGTAACAGTAATGCAACTACCAATGGATGCAGTTGGAGTGCCTCCGGTTACTAACCAATTTACCTGGCCGCTTGCTGAAGAACAATATGAATAGCTGGTATTAGGGCAAACAATGGTGTCTCCGCTGATATCGGGTGCCTGCGGTTTGGGCAATACCGTAATTTGAATAGTGGCTGAATCATTACAAACCGCATTAGGATTTAACGGTATAGCGGAAAGCAAATAATTACCCGGTTGATTGTTCCAGTTAATGTTGACGTTTGGCGAACCGTTGCCTAGTATAATAGGGCCTGTGGGGTAAATGTTCCATTGGCAAGGTACAGATGGGTTAACGTTATACCCTGAAAGGCTATTGACACAAACAGGACTTTGCCCAAAGATGGACATTTCGCTGCGCACCTTTACAATCATGGTAGCGCTGCCGCCGCAACCTAAAAAGGAATCGTAATAAGTAACGGTAAGTGTATCATTCCCCTGGTAAAATGCGGGCCAGCAAATTTCAACATCGTTGCAACTCTGCTGGGTAATTACGCCCGCACCGCCCACACTCCACGTATAAGTTGCGCCTGAATAAAAAGTTACGGAGTAATCGTAGCAGCCCGGTGAACAAACCTTTTTCGGCCCTACAATGGTATCGTTCGTACCTACTATAGGAATGTAAGCAAAGGTGGTATCGGTACATAAACCGCTACAGCCGGTAACATAAAGCCATAAGGTTCCCAGGGCGCCGGGGCCCCAGGCAACGGTAACCTGCTGGGCCGTGCTGCTGCCTAAAATAGTTCCGCCAATGGCGCCCCATTGGTAGGTGCAACCCGGCAAGTTGGTTTGGTAGGTTTGCGTATCGCCTGCGCAAACTGTAGATGGACAGGTTATTTCAGGACCCGGTAAAGAATCTACAGTTATAGTTTGCTGAAAGGTATCGCTGCAAAAGCATGCATTAAAAGCTATAAGCGTAACGGTAAACGTGCCCGCGTTGTTATAGGCGTGTGTTGGGTTAACCGCGTTTGAGGATGTGTTATCTCCAAAATTCCATTGGAAAGTTGTTGCACCGGTTGATTGATTGGTAAATGTGGTGGCGGTGTTTAAGCACACACTGCTTTGGGCCGTAAACTGAGCAGTGGGCCGGCTTACTTTTTCTACACAAATTTCGGCAGAGTCTACACAGCCCCAAACATTGGTTTCAATAACAGTTATGCTGCCGTTAAGGCTTGCATCCCATGTAACATTAATGGCATTGGTGCCCTGGCCGGTGAAACCCGAAGCGCCTGTAACAATCCATTGATACGTGCTTCCGGCGTTCAATGCTGTTGAGTAACTAAGCGTAGCGAACTCACATACCTTGGCGCAATGGCTGCTGCCATCGGGCTGGCCTGAGCCGCCTTGTGTGCCTGAACTGGCGGTAGGGCAGGTTAAGTAAGGAGCCGTTACAATTGATGGATTGGGTAAAGCATGAATGGTAACAGCAAGATTGGCATATACGGGCCCTGCATTGGTGAATATGGTGGTTGTTATATTACCACTACCGGCAGGCCCCCATATAATAGCCACCGTATCATTATTTGGGTTGCCGCTTACCGTACCGCCGCTAACATTCCAACTGTAACTGTTGCCCGTTGGCGTTACACTGTAATAAACCTTCTCTCCGGCGCACACCGAGGTATCGCCGGTAATAGTTTGGGCGGTTAATAATTGGGAAAGTAGAAGAAGGGGTAATAAGGCAAAAAATGTGCGAAACATTTTCCATGTGAAAGGTTGTAGACATGCAAGCATAAGCGGGGGTATTAGTCCAGTAATTCCCTTAAAGATAACTTAACAAGCCTACCGACTGAAATTTTCGGACAACTATTTCATATGTTTTTAAATCGATAAGAGGATTTGTGCTATGATGGTTATCATATTGCCTTTTGACAACCCTCACCGATCAGGCCGCCGGTTGGTGCATAGCTTTGCACAAATGTTTGATTATGAAAAAGGAGCTGTTTTTAAGTTTAATTCTTAGCCTGTTGTTGGGTTTTGCCTTTGCGCAGGAAGATGCAGATGGTTGCAAGGATCATCCATCGTTTAACCGTATGCCCGGTTTTTACATTAGTGAGTGTGAAAAGAACTTTGACGTTACCGAAGTATGGATGAGTGGTACGGAATCGAAGAATATTGAAGGTAATAAAACCAAGATTGTTTACCTGTTTAACAGCGATAACGGGGGCCAGGCTCCCTCGTTTTATCAGGTGGTAAAGAATTTTGAAAATGCCATAACCAAGTATAATGGTAAGCGCATTTACATGGGTTCGCAGGATGCCACGCTGTTTTGCCGCAATGGCAATAAAGATGTTTGGATTTTATTGGACGCTGCAGCCAGTACTGCCGAAACCTATACACTAACCGTAGTTGAGGTAGAAACTATGAAACAGGACATTGCCGCAAGTGATATGCTTAATGCACTTAACAAAAATGGCCACATAGCGTTATATATCAATTTTGAAACCGGTAAAGCGGATATTAAAGCTGAATCTCAAAAAATTATTGAGCAGATAACAGAGATGATGAAGGCTAACCCCGCTTTAAAAGTAAGTATAGAAGGCCATACCGATAATGTGGGTACCCCGGCTTCAAATAAAACTCTTTCTGAAAGCAGGGCAAAAGCTGTGGTTGAAGCTTTAGTAGCAAAAGGTATTGAAAGAGCACGCTTAACCTCTAAAGGTTGGGGACAGGATAAGCCCGTGGCTGACAATAAAACAGAAGAAGGACGTGCCCAGAATCGCCGGGTTG
>CAZUHU010000268.1:0-3991 GCA_964620645.1 uncultured Chitinophaga sp. | reverse complement strand
GCGTGCGCTGTCCGCAGCGCCTCAAGCACGAGGGCCTTCGCGACGCGCTCGGGAAGGCCGTGCATCGACCCGGACGTGTCGATCACCGCGAGGATAGGCCCGCGCTCCGGCCTGGGGCGGACGCGTTCCTCGTCGCTCTCCCGCTCGACCTCGACGCGCTCGACCTCGACTCCCTCGACCCGATAGGTCAAGAGCGCGCGCTCGGCTCGTCGGGCATGCCAGAGCATCCGCAACCTCGGATGCCCCAACATCGAGGCCTCGATGGGCAGCATGCGCGCGATCTCGCCGCTCCGCTCGACACCGCGCGTCTCCGTCGGCACCGCCGGGCTTCGGACTTCGCGTCGTTCCTCTTCGAGCCGCTTCACCGGCGCGAGGACCTTCTCTGCAATCGACGCTTCGTGGCTCGTGGAGACCTGGAGGCGCCCGAGCGCGCGCACGATCTCGCGAAGCTGAGGGAGCTGCTCGACCAGCTTGCGGAGCCGAAGGAGGTCGAGCCAGCCCGTGTGTCGAAGGACGCCTTGCGTGAGATCCCAGCCTCGCCCCAGTATCTGGCCGAGATCCCCGAAGACCTCGGTGATCGCCGCCCACGCCCGGGCACGCTCGCCCCACGCGTCGATCAGCGTGGCATCCGCCCCTCGGTCGCGCTGACCCACTTCACGCTCCGCCTGCGCGCGGAGGCGTCGAACCGTCTCATCGTCGAGCCGAACGCTCTGGACGAGCCCCTCGTGCCGAGTCCTCTCTAGCGCCTCGAGCTTGCGGAGCGCGTCGGCGATCTCACCGCGAAGGACGGCGCTGTGTCCTGCGAGAGCCACGAGGATGTCCTTCAGCAAGGCATCCACGATCTCGGGCTGGTCCTTGCAGAATCGAACGAGGTTCAGCTCGGTCAGGGCACGGCGGACGGGCAGAGCCGTGCCACCGGATGGCCACGGCTCCGACTCCAACGGCAGGCGCCCGGCGAGCAGTGCCTCGCGCCAGCGCCGGACGCCGGCGACGCGCTCCTGCAGCGTCCCGATGGGCAGGGTCACGACGTCCTGGAGGAGGCTCTCCGGGCAGTCGTCGAGGAACGCGTAGCGGCGCTCGAGCGAGCGCGCGTCGAAGGCGGGGATCACTTGCCCTTCGCCTTCTTGGGCGCCACGTGCACGGGCGCGGGCGTCGGCTCGGGGATGGGCTGAAACGCAGGCTCTCTCGGGAGGAGGGCGAAGCCCTTCCGGACCATCTCGACTCGGTTCAGGAGGGTCTCCACCTCGTGTCTGCTCTGCTCCAGGTTTGCCTGGGCCGGCTCGACGAAGTCCTGGGTGACCCAGAGATGACTCCGAATGGCGTCTCCCATCGCGGCGGTGTGCTCCCGCAGGCTCACGCGGTACGCGACGACGTCGAACCGGAGCTCGTCGATGTTTCGCAGGCAGTCTTCGATGTACAGGTTCTTATGCCGGGTCGGTTCCATGCAGGGTGGGAGTTCGCCCTCCCTGAGGAGTCGGTTGCTGGGCTCCGCGAGATAGGCGTCCCGGTCAGCCCAGCTCGAGAACTGCGCGCGCGATCGATTCGGAGCAATCACCCAAAGTTGTTCGAGCTCCTCCCTCGTGTAGCCCTTGCCTTCGTTCGTTCTGTCCTGGATACGGTACTGTTCGGCGTGATAGCCCCCGTAGGTGGACGCGCTTGGCGGGGCGAGGAACATGGCCTCGCCCTTCGTCGTAACCGGGAGCTTTCCGCGCGCCTCTGTGCTGAACGTACCGTCCGCCTTCCTGTAAAGAAGACGCCCCGATTCATCGCGCGCCTGCGAGCGACTCTCCTGGTCGGCCCTCAGCTTTGCCTCCCACGACACGACCACCCGGGTGAGCCGAGATGGATCCAGCGCCGCGCTCGCCCCGACGCGCGCGCAGTACCAATCGTAGACCTTCGGGCGCTCTTCGGGCTTCCCCCAGAGGCAGTGCTGCAAGAGCCAGCAGTCCCAAACCGACACCTTCGCGCGGCCGTTGGTGAACGCGGAGACCTGCAAGAGCTTCACGATCTTGCGCCAGCGACGATCGGAGACAGGCATCTTCTCTGCCGTGCACCAGTCCCGGAGGGTGCACAGCATCACCTCGACGTCACTCGTCACCTCGACCCGCTCGGCGGCCTGTTGGATCGCGACGAGGTCGGCGGTCGTGAGCTTCAGGTGAGCCGGAACCTCAGGGACGGCTTGGCCACGGAGACGGAGGAGCGACGGGAACGCGTCCGCCGAGACGGGGCCGACATGGAGGCGCAGGAGGAACCGATCGAACAGCGCGTCGAGCTCGTCGCCTTCAGGCAGCTCGTTGCTCGCCCCGACGACCGCGATCAGAGGCGTCTTGGTCCGCTTCGCCCCGTTGTCGAACTCACGCTCGTTCAGGAGCGTGAGCAGAGCGTTCAAAATGGGCTCTTTGTCGAA
The DNA here is from genome assembly GCA_964620645.1 of uncultured Chitinophaga sp. Taxonomy (GTDB): domain Bacteria; phylum Bacteroidota; class Bacteroidia; order Chitinophagales; family LD1; genus Bog-950. The sequence continues at coordinate 1,584 of CAZUHU010000268.1, read as the reverse complement.
AGTCGGGCTGCATGGGAGTGCATAGTTTGTTAGGCCGCCCGACCGAGAGGGAGAGGCGGGTTAAGGCCGAGAGCGAGGAAGCGTCTGATCCCGTCCCTCTCGCGGATGGGGTTCGCCGTCATGAAGCGCAACTTGCGTAGGAGGTATGCGTGGTCTCGGTATCCGCGGGCCCTTCGGACCAGCGTCTCCCAATTGTTGTTGAGCGATTCGACTCGCCCAACGGCGGGGCGGTGCTCGGCCAAGGCAAGAATCTCGTTGTATCGCTCATCGAGAGTATCGTGCAGTCGGCGCAGCGGGCGGATGCTGCGCCGGTTGGTCCGGCGAAGGATGCGGTCGAGCCCCGCCTTCATCGCGGTGCGGTCAGGTGCTCGCAGGACTTCGCGGAGCTCCTCCTTGATCTGGTAGGCGCGAGCCAAGGTCTTGTTGTGCGCGAGGAGCAGCTTCAGGTCGGCGCGCTGGCCTTCACTCGTGCGCTCCCAGGCGCGGAGGAGGAGCCAGCGGCGTCCCTTGCCGACGGCGCGCAGTTCGGGGCCCGCGCGGAAGAAGACCTCGCGACGGAGCTCGTCGAGCATGGCCCCGGCGAGCTTCATGATGTGAAACGGGTCGTGCACCACGGGAGCGTGCTCGAGGCCCGGAACGCCGTCGACCGCGTTCCAAAAGGCCCGGTGCAGGTCCATGGCGAAGAGCTTGATGGTGCCTCTCTGCTCGAGCGAGAGCCCTTCGAGCCAGGCCCGCAGCGTCGCTTCGCTTCGGCCATGGCCGATCCACACGGGCTCGCCCGTCTCGAGGTCGCTCACGATCGTGACGTACTTGTGGGCAAGGTGGTGACGGCGGCCGAGCCACTTCTCGTCGACGCCAACATGACGGAGCGGGCGGGTCGGACAAGTCGCCTCCCACCGCGCGAGCGCGCGCTCTTCCGCGCGGTGAACGGTCAGCCAGCTGAGGCCGTGAAGCGCGGCGACGTGCATGACCGGCATGGACGCGGCCTCGACTGCGAGGCGCTGCTGCAGGCGTCGGCTCTGCCGCTGGTAGGGGTCCGCCCACGCGACCATTTCGGTCGTCGCCGTGCCACACGTTCGGCACTTCACCCGGCTGGCGGCATACTCGAGCTCGACGGGGTGGTCGCCCCACGGCAGGTCCGCCCAGCGCCGCGGCTTCCCTTGCTCGTGGATGCGGGGGCACCTCTCCGTGCACCGGCCGCACCGCCGAACCCATCGACGCTCGACGACGAGCACGACCTTGGTCTCGCGAAGCGCGGCGTACACCGCGCCGGGCGTCACCCGCTCGCCGGCGGCGTTCTCGAAGTGGACCTCCTTCACACGCCACCCATCGAAGCCGAGAATTTCTGTAAGAATACGAGCGCGCTGCCCCATCCGGTGTCCTCCAGGCTGCTTTTCACAACCCGATGGATGCCACCGCACGGTGCGGAATGGGTGGGGGAGCGCACTCTCACGCCCAAGATCGCCGCCGCCCGAGATCGAGCCCGCGCCTCAGGACGGCGCCTGTGGCTCAACCCGCACCTTTTCGCGGGCTCGGCGCCGGGGAGGCGCTCGAAACCCTGCCCGACTTTCGAGAAAGAGCGGG
>CAZUHU010000267.1:0-4011 GCA_964620645.1 uncultured Chitinophaga sp. | reverse complement strand
TTTTGCACCACTGCATGAGAACTCACTTCCATAAAGCAATACTCGCAACCCGCTTCAACCATTTGCCGCATTAGTTTATTCAGGTTAATTGCATCAGGAGTAGTATGTGTGGAGGCAATTATATTCTCATTAATCTGGTTCTGCACGGTAGAGAGTAGTCCTACATTCTTTCCCAAAGCGCGAAACAACCTGAACAGTAAGGTAACCGTTGATGTTTTACCATTGGTTCCGGTTACACCTACCACCTTCATTTTTGCGGAAGGGTTATCATAAAAATTGCAGGACATAAGCCCCGTTGCCCTGCTGCTATCGGCAACTTTAATATAGGTTACCTTATCACTTCTTTCTTCAGGCAAATCCTCGCAAACTATTGCTTTTGCCCCGCGCTCAATACACTGCTGAATAAACCGGTGGCCATCCACCGCAGCGCCTTTTACAGCAATAAAGCAAGCGCCAACCGCAACTTTGCGGCTGTCAATCTGCAAGGCATTAATCTCAACATCCGTTGGGCCAATAACCTCCAGCAACTTTACTCCATATACAATATCGCGCAGTAACATATCCTCTTTGTAAAGCTTACCTTATCTTAAGGGTAACCATGGTTAATACAGCAAGCAGTATTCCTATAATCCAAAAGCGGGTAACAATTTTGGCCTCCGGCATTCCGGCCTTTTGAAAGTGGTGATGTAAAGGACTCATTAAAAATATCCTCCTACCCTCACCATACTTTCTCTTGGTATATTTAAAATACGACACCTGCATCATCACACTTAAATTCTCTACCAAAAACACGCCGCACATTACAGGTATCAACAGCTCCTTACGCACTGCTATTGAAAGGGTGGCAATGATACCACCAAGCGCCAATGAACCTGTATCGCCCATAAACACCTGGGCAGGGTAGGCATTGTACCACAAAAAGCCTATACAGGCCCCAACAAAGGCAGCACAAAAAATTACCAGCTCCCCGGTGTTCGGTATATACATTATATCCAGGTAATCGGCAAAAATGATGTTACCACTAACGTAGGCAAACACCATAAGCGTTACGCCTATAATGGCCGAAGTTCCCGTGGCAAGGCCATCTATACCATCAGTAAGGTTGGCGCCATTACTTACAGCAGTAATAATAAAAATCACAATTGGAATAAAAACCAACCAGGCGTAATTGCAGGCATCTTTACTTATCCAGCAAATAACAGCGCTGTAATCAATCTCATGGCTTTTAATAAACGGAATGGTAGTAGTTGGCGCTTTCTCCGTTAACATGTAATGCACCACGTTGTTATCATCAGTAACCTTACTTATCAATTCGCTGTCGTATTTATAGACATCGCCAAAGGGTATCTCCTCTTTGGTAATTACCCCTTTATTAAAGTAAAGGGTTGCACCCACTATTATTCCCAGCCCTATCTGGCCAATAACTTTAAACGTACCGGCCAACCCACGTTTATCTTTTTTAAATACTTTAATGTAGTCATCCGCAAAACCGATTAAGCCCAACCAAACAGTGGCAATAATCATCAGCAGAATGTACACATTATCCAACCTTGCGAAAAGTAGGGTAGGGATAAGAATAGAAGCCAATATCATAAGGCCGCCCATGGTAGGCGTACCTTTCTTTTTGTTCTCTCCCTCCAATCCCAACTCGCGGATGGTTTCTCCTATCTGTTTACGTTGCAGCAATGCAATAATATTCTTGCCATAAACCATCGAGATGATTAACGACAGCAAAACGGCAAAAGCCGCCCGGAAGGAGATGTATTGAAACAAACCCGCCCCCGGGAAATTATAATGCTGATCTAAGAACTTAAAGAGATAATAGAGCATTTTAATGGTTTTATGTTGTAAGCTTTAAGTTGTAAGCAGCGGTCATAAACATTACTTCACCATAATAATGATTGACAATGCTTACTTCATACTTATCACTTACTACTTTATACTTCTATTATAATTGAACCACAGCCTCCTTAAATTTGCGGCCTCTGTCCTCATAATTCTCAAACAAATCAAACGAAGCACAAGCCGGAGAAAGCAGCACTACATCGCCGGTGTTACCCAGGCCGTAGGCCATACGCACGGCATCCTGCATGTTGCCGGTGTTAACAATAACATCAATCATTCTGCCAAATGCTGAGTGAAGCTTGGTGTTATCGGTGCCAAGGCAAATCATTGCACGCACTTTCTTTTTTACCAGCGGTTCCAGCACGCTGTAATCGTTTCCTTTATCAATACCGCCTGCAATCCATATCACAGGTTTATTCATGCTTTCCAAGGCATACCAGGTACTGTTTACGTTAGTTGCTTTCGAGTCGTTGATAAACTCAATACCGCGCACCTTGGTAACAGTTTCAAGGCGGTGTTCCAACGATTTAAAATCTGACAGGCTATCGCGTATCTGCTCTTTACGCAGGCCGTAAATATTGGCTACTATCCCAGCTGCCAATGAATTGTAGACGTTATGACGTCCTTTAAGTCCCAGTTCCTGAATGCTCATGGTGAATGTTTGGTTTTTATGGTTGATAATAATTTGGTCGTCTTTTACGTAGCCACCCTCTTTAAATTCCTTTTCATAGCTGATAGGTAGCTGTTGCGCGCGGCTCGGATATTTGCTCATGTTCTGCATGCTTATCTCATCATCCGCGCAGTAGATGAAATAATCATTCTCGGTTTGGTTGGCCGTAATCTTAAACTTGGAGGCCACATAATTCTGCAACTCGTAGTTGTAGCGATCCAGGTGGTCGGGTGTAATATTGGTAAGCACCGCAATATCCGGGCGGAACGTATCAATATCATCCAACTGAAAACTCGAAATCTCCAACACGTAGTAATCAAAGTTTTCGGTAGCCACCTGCAGCGCAAAGCTCTTACCTATGTTTCCACCCAATCCTACATTTAAACCGCCTGCACGCAACAGGTGGTAGGTAAGTGCAGTAGTGGTAGTTTTGCCATTAGCGCCGGTTATACCTACAATTTTTGCATTGGTGTACCAGCTTGCAAACTCAATCTCGCTTACAATCTTTACGCCTTTAGCACGCAGCTTTTTCACCATATCCGCCTTCTCCGGTATGCCGGGGCTCTTCATCACTAAATCCGCATTCAGTATTTTATCCTCAGTATGCTTCTCGCACTCATATTCTACTTTGTAATCCTTTAAAATCTTCTCGTGCTTGGCGGCAATCTTTCCTTTGTCACTTACAAACACCTCGTAACCCTGCTTTAGTCCAAGCACGGCAGTACCTACCCCACTTTCACCACCACCAAGTATTACAAGACGCTTCTTCATTTCTCCTTTCCTCAATTACGATTTCAATTGCACGGTTATCATCATGCCCTTCTGTATTCTTGTTCCGGGCGTTATTGATTGGCTGCGCACAATTCCTTTTCCTACAACACTTACTTTCATGCCCATACTCTCCAGTAAATACAGCGCATCGCGCAAACCCATACCGGTTACATCAGGCACAATACCATTCGCAAAGTCATTTTCAGCCAGCATTAAATGTTGCCCATCATTGTTTACGCGTGCCCATTCACCGGTTTCTGTATTTAACTGCAAGCCGAAGAATTGATAGATGTGCTTGAGATCATCAGCATTGCCCTGTTGCATTACCGGCACTGTACTGTGTGCAATTGTTTTATTAATAGCAGAGTGCATATCCAGCGATAAAGAATAAACCTTGTCCGCTACTTCTTTAAAAATGCTACCAGCTACAACGTTACCATAGTAACCATTTGTGCCCGGCGAGTTAATAACCACTATCATGGAATACTGAGGCGCTTCAGCAGGAAAATAACCGCAGAAGGAGGCCTGGTAAATGCGCTTTCTGTACCCCTGGTTACCCTGTGCAATTACAGCAGTACCCGTTTTGCCTGCCACATGCAGGTAGTCGGTTTTTAAGTTTTCTGCTGTACCTTCCTGCACTACTCCATCCAGTATTTCGCGCAATTGCTTTAAAGTATGCTCGATTAAAACTTTATCTTTTATAACTACGGTGCCTATGCTATCAA
>CAZUHU010000266.1:0-4079 GCA_964620645.1 uncultured Chitinophaga sp. | reverse complement strand
TATCTAAAAAATTTGAAACCTATGCTACCAAAGGCAACCTGAACAACCATATTGGTATACCGCTTACGCTGTTAGCTATACAGGGTGATGTGGAGTTTGCTGTAATAGAAATGGGGGCCAATCACCAAGGCGAAATTGCCTCTTACTGCGAATACGTAAACCCTGATTACGGATTGATAACGAACATTGGCTCCGCCCACCTTGAGGGATTCGGAGGGCCGGAAGGTGTTGTAAAAGGCAAAACAGAATTGTATGCCGACCTGATTGACCTTGGCGGTAAAGTTTTTGTAAACCGCGATAATGATTTGCTGTGGCAAAAAATTGTGTTTTTCGGATTTGAACCCGAGGCCATTATTACATACGGACATACCGATAGTGCTTTTTGCAAAGGAGAGTTGGTGCCGGGGGCAGAATTTTTGACTTTAAAAGTTCAGGACGAAATTATAAGCACCAACCTTGTAGGCGATTATAACTTTGAGAATGTGTTGAGCGCTGTTTGCATAGGCAAATACTTAGGCGTTCATATGGATGATATTAAAGAGGCCATTGCAGCTTATGTTCCTTCCAACAACCGTTCGCAGCGGGTTAACTACAACGGGGCTACTGTAATACTGGATGCCTATAATGCAAACCCCAGCAGTATGGCTGAGGCACTCAGGAATTTTGAAAAACAACCCGGCGAAAATAAAACCGTTGTGCTGGGAGAGATGATGGAGTTAGGGGATTACAGCAGGGACGAGCACAACAAAATACTCAACACCATTAGTGAAATGAAGTTGACTACGCGCATACTTACCGGAGGTGGTTTTGAGTTTGCCAAAGATGCACCCGGCATTAAGTGGTTTAAAACCACAGAGGAACTCCGCGAGTGGTTTCAGCAACAGAAATGGCAGGGATGTCTTGTGCTTATCAAAGGCTCACGTAAAAATGAGTTGGAGAAAATATTGAAGTAGCAGGCCTTTACTGACCCATGTTTTTATTTCGAATTATTTTATGGATAGTATCGCGTTTAATATATACCAGGGTGTCCGCATCTCCTTCCAGCAATTCCCGGGTTTGCTTTACGCTGTAGGTAATAATGGTGTCTCCCTTCAATACCTTGTTGGTGCGTATGGTGTGATAAACCGTATCTGGTGCGGAAGGTGCTGTACCTTTTAAAGTGGAGTCGTATTGTTCCAGTTTTTCTTTAAAGCTCTCTGTAGAAAGCGAAGCCCTATTGGTAATTATGAAGTAAACTGTGCCACCAATAATGCCTGCCCCTAACAGCCATTTAAAAAATTTGCCGAAGCCTGAAGAGCCCGGTGGCCGGTAGTCCTTCATTTGCCCCTTAACTTCTGCATGTATCTGCTTCAATTCTTCCCGCATCAGCTTGTTGCCCTCCTGCCTTATGCCACTAATTAACGTACGCTGCAGCTCTACTTCTGTTCTGAATTCTTCCTCTTTAAGAAGGGATTTGAACAGTTCGCTTTCTTCAGGAGTTAGTTCGCCATTGAAGAAGCGCTCAATCAGTTGTTGCTTTTCTTCTTCAAGCATTGGCATTGGTTAATTTACTTTTTAAATGTTGCAGGCACTTGTACTTCTGGTTCTTAGCATTAGCGGCATTGGTATAGCCCAACGCAGCAGCAATTTCCTCCATCGTCTTTTTATGGTAGTAGAATAACAGCAAAATTTTCCGGCAGCTTTCTCCCAATTGTTCCAGGGCGGCTGTAACATGTGCTGTTAAAGTCTCTTCAGCCTCCTCTTTTTCGGCATTAATATTTTCAAACTTCTCATAGTCAGTAATTCGCGTTTCCCGGCTCTGCTTTCGCAACTGCTTAAGCCAAAGGTTGCGACCAACTGAATAGATATAAGTTTTAATGCTGCACGTCAGTTTAAAATCTTTATCGCGGCTGTTGTTGAACAACACAATCATTATCTCCTGAAAAATGTCTTCCGCATCAGAACTGCTACCGGAGTTTTTAGTAATGAAGTATTCCACCATACGATAGTGGTTGCGATAAAGTAGCTTGAACGCCTCACGGTAGTTCGTGCGGAGCATTTCCGGCAGTTCTGCTTCTTTAATGTTAGCGTTCATTATAGGTTAATACCAGGGTGCCCCTAAAGGTAACCCGCGTAGGTATATAAAGTGTAAAGACCGTTGATTTAAACCAACTTGGTATAGGCTTTCATCCAGCGGTCGGGCAACTCCTGTTCGCAGGCCTTTTCGTAGTCGTTAATTGAGCAGGGCACCAATTGCTGTTGCCTGTGCTTCTCTTTATCCGTTGCCGGAATCTCCATCCACCAGCGTTCAGTTTTACGGCTTTTCCAGAAAATAAGGTCGTGGTCAAGTTGGTTGAGGTGAACCGTAAACTTCAAATGTTCATCCATAGTTACAGGATAATCGCCCACGCGGTTATAGTAGCCTTCAATAAAATACCAAATCATCTGCGCGCATAGCTGGGCCGTTTGGCGGTTATTATCGTAACCGGGGTTTAGCTCATAAATACCAATGGAAGTAAGTTTATCGCTTAACCCGGCGTAGCGTGTTATCTGGCAAAGTTCTTCGCCGCTAAAGCCATTTGGTGAGGCCTGCGCATGGGCAGGGGCATCTGCCTGGCGTATGGCCGATACATCTATACTCAGCATATCGGCATCGCGTAAAATGGGCTCTACCTCCTCTAAGTTGGCGCGTATCAGCCCCAGGCGGTGGCAATCAAAATTCAGGCTCTCCAGCGTTTCTACTGCTTTAGAGTCGTTCAGATAAGTTTGGTAGCCAACATGAGAATAGTTAAACAGGTAATTAGGGCTGTGGGTAAGCACCTTCATTACAAAGTTAGAGGCGTCCATATTGCTGCCGGGTGTTTCCAGCATGTCAACGCGCTCATCAACGTTTACCACGTTTATCAGGGTGTGTAAATCCTTATAGCCTAAGTATTGGCCATACATAATATCGTGGCTGCCGCCAATAATTACCGGAATTACCTTGTGCGTAATCAACTCTATCATTATGCTGGCAAGCGCAAAGTAAGTGTCGCGCACTGTTTCTCCGGGCAAAATGTTGCCCAGGTCTATCACCCTGAATTCCTTATCAACCGGTGGCATAAACAGACTATAAAACTCCCTGCGCACATAATCGGGCGCTTTAGCGGCGCCAGCATTATGCACATTATTCCTATCCTCGCATATACCTATAAGGGCGATGTTGAATTCATGAAGGTCCGGCTCCTTACCATCAAACATGTAGATGTAGTTACCTATTTGGCCGGGATGCAATTCGCGCCCCTCCAGTAATGTTTCTTTGTCAACCGGGGTAAGGAAGTCTTGTATCATATTTTAAAGGTAAAAGGGATACGTATGCCCTAACAATGGGCCGACCAAATACAACCAACAAGCCGTAGTTAAAGTGCACACTCCATAAGCCAAGGGTTAAATAACCCCCGCAAGGCAAAGTAGGAGCAGAAGAAGAGGCCAGCCAAAAAGCAGTAATGCAAACAGCGACCATCCTACAAAAGCAAATAACTCGCTAAAATTTACAGGCGTGCTATCCTCTACGTTTAGTTTAAGAAGCTTTCGTACTTCGCCTAAAGTCATGCTTTTGGCCTGCTCGGCGCTTAGCATATTGCTATAAAGGTTTAGGGTACGGCGCCCTCTTATAAAGCCTTTGTAAACCAAGCCGGGAAACAGGAAAAGCCCCACGGCAACCGCGCCAAGGTCAAGAAACCAGGCAGCGTAATAATCGGCGCAACCGGATGAAACTTCCCAGGCTCCAATACTTACCTCGCCCTGCCAGTAGCCACTGTAACCGGTAGCCATATGGTGGATATCGTGCCACAAAATTGCACGCTTGCGTGCTTTGGTATTCGGAAATGGAATATGAAACCTACCTACCTTAAGAGTGGCCCATTTTTTATGCAAACCTCCATCCTCACCTAAATTATGTTGGGCGTAAAAGGCCTGTAACGCATCATTAACCTTTGTATCATCGTGCGGTATGTTGTCGGCAAGGTTAATTTGCATACCGTAAATTTAATGGCTTTCGCCTTGTTCGCGGGCCGGAGCTTTGGGCTCTTTATGCGGAGCATATCCAAAACCATCGCTTC
>CAZUHU010000265.1:0-4159 GCA_964620645.1 uncultured Chitinophaga sp. | reverse complement strand
AGGTAGTAAATGTTTACGAAGAAGAAGCCGAAAGCGATGCTGGAAGTATTGAATTGGTCATTGCAGATTTAAGTAATGGCAGTATAAACTGGCAACTAGCGGACTTTAGCAAAGATATTGTCCAAGATACCAGCGTTTACCCCTGGGATATGGAGATGGTGCTGACCAATGACAATACACTCTACAGCTTATCGCAGGAGCAGGATACGGTAGCCGATGAGTTAAGTCAACCCTACCAACCTGCCACCGGTGTTTTGTTTGGGACGCCCGATATGGGATTGGTGTTGCGCGGGCTACAGATCAATTCTAATTTAACTGTCAGCCCTACAGCAGCTGGTAGTTTGCCGGAAGTGCCGACGGGGTTAAAGGATATTAGCACTGCAACTCAGAACGCTGTCCTATCTATTTTTGTTTACCCTAATCCTGCTAAAGAAGGCTTGACTGTGGAATACACCAATACCGGCAATGAAAAGGTGACGATCGAAATTTTGAATTTGTTCGGGCAGCCGCTAATAACCGTACAGCCCGAAACTAATATGAACCTAAACAGGTTTCACTTAAATACGAGTAACCTGGCTGCCGGAATTTACTTGTTAAGGGTTTCGACAACTTTGGATAGCAGAACAGTGCGAATAATTATTGAATAACCACCTATAACATACAATATGGGAAAATATAAGCTACCGCCCCGGAAAAGGGATTTGCTGGATGAGCTTAATCTGCTGCGCAATCGTCGAAGCTTGGCTTACAGGTTCAATGATCAAAATGAGTTGGCTGAAGTCCATCTTGCGATGAAGAATTTTTGGCTCCGAAATGGATGGACGGAGCAAGAGGCGGAAGATGAGCATTTGAAACATATTGAAAAGTGTAGCAAGCCTTACCAGTCGACGGTAGGTTTGCAGGCAATTACCCACAGCGTATACGACCGTAAAAGTGGCAATACGTTTGAAAATCTGTCGTTGGCAGAGTTGTCGGATTATTATTTGTTTGGATAGATATGGTGAAATTTAAGGTTCGAGCCCGGGTCGTGGAGCGAGTGGCGAAGGCCAATGAACGCAAAGAGGTCGTCCGAAAGGTGACCTCTTTGATTTTCTGCACTTTAAATAACTCAAAGCCTTTAACAGACCTCATTCAACGTCAAAAGACTTTCCCTTAATTTTCCCTGTACTCCGCGCAGATTAATTCTCTGGCATATGCCACCGATGCGTTGCTTTTTATACTTTTGAAAAACACTATAAAAAATATGTTATGGAAGAAAAACGATATTCCGAGGAAGATTTTAATGGATTTGTTCAGGAGCTACTTGATGGTAAAAAACTCAGTGATTCAAAAGAAGAAGGTATTGCCAAACTTGTTATTGACAAAGGATTTGAATCTTTGACAGATAAACAGAAGTTTGTTTTTGAAAAGGCTATAAGCCACTATGTTTATGATGAGTGTTCTAGATGTGGCAACCCAATACCTTGGTGTGAGATGTCGGCAGCAGAAGATAACGGTGGGGAATGTAGCTGGTGCCAGCAAGTAGCCCATAAAAATGATTAATTATAATAGTCTTTGCTCATTTATATCCAGCTAAAACCTGTGGGGGTATCTATACTTTACATAATTGGCAATGGCTTTGACCTCCATCACGGTATGAAATCCCGGTACTGGGATTTCAAGGAATATGTAGAAAGCAACAATCCAGACCTCTTGGAACAGCTTGAGGAATATTTTGAATGCGATTCTTTATGGTCAGATTTTGAAGAGACCTTGGCCTATCTTGATACTGAGAGAATAGTAGATGGGTGTATGAATTATCTTGAACCATATTCCGCAGAGAAGTGGAGTGATGCTTTTCACCACGATTACCAGTATGAAATGCAGCAGAGGATTGATTTGATAACGGTGGAGTTAACGAATTTGTTTACAGCTTGGGTCTTACAGCTAAGACTTCCTGAATCGGCAAATACCAAAGGAATAGAAATTAAAAGAGATGGTGTATTTCTTTGTTTTAACTACACCAACACTCTGGAAGAACTTTATGGGGTTAGAGCAAAAAATATTCTGTACATCCACAATAAAGCCGAAACAAAAGATTCCAACCTTATCTTAGGCCATAGCCGGAATCCAGACGAAAATAAAAAGCTTGAAGAATCATATTATGAGGATATGGACGTAAGGGTTGCGGAGGGAAACAAAATCTTAGACAACTATTTTAAAGATACCTATAAAGCTACTCCAGTAATTCTGCGTGACTACCATTCATTTTTTAAGAGCCTTGGGAGTATCACTGAGATTTATGTTTTAGGGCACTCGATTTCTAAAGTAGATCAGCCCTACTTTCAGGAGGTGATAAACAATATTGATAAGACCAAAGCCCAGTGGAAAATTAGCATTCATAATAAAAAGGAGTTGGTCCATCATAAGGAGATAATGGCGCAGTTGGGCATAGACATGGATTTGATTGAGTTTGGTCGCATTGATAGTTTCGGGACGAAACAGTTACGGATTTTTCCGTCCGAAGGATTTTAAATAGTAAGCGGCCAAAGAAATTTTACCTTATTTTTCCCTCAAGGCAGTTCTCCTTTGCCGTTTTTCCTGATAACCTGTTCTTTACGTCATCAAAGTTCGAGACCAAGAGGGGGCAGAAGGGATGAAAGCCAATAACTGCAAAAGAGGTCGTCCGAAAAGGCGAACTCTTTGTTTTTTTCCTTTCTTCCGTTTTCACAGTAAGCACAGACAAGCACGTCTTTCTTCTTACTAAGCCTTAGCTTTAGCACGGGATTGGTTTCCATGCCAAAGCCAAAACTCTAATCGGAATTTAAATTATTATTTCAATGCCTTAAACATCTGGTCAATGCATTTTTTCTTCTGCTCTAGGTTGGGATGGACATAAAGGTTTAAGGTGGTGCTGATGTTGGAATGCCCCAATAAAACGCTTACCGTTTTATAATCGCATTTGCTCTCTATGCATCTTGTAGCAAAACTATGCCGCAATCCGTGAAATTTAAGTGCAGGCACCCCCAACTCTTTCATCAGGTTCTTGTAATAACATCGGTATGTTCGCGGTTCGGTTGGCCTTGCCTCATTTGTTAACACGAAAAAAGATGGGTTTACAATTTTCTTGATTGGTTTCAGCATTTTTAAAAGGTCTTTATTCATTGGAATTTCGCGGATTGAATTTTTGGTTTTAGGAGTATCTAACATAACCTCAGTTTTCCGAACACCGTCGTCCACAACATAAATTCTCTGTATAGTTCTTTTTATATGAATAATTCCAGAATCAGTATCAATATCTTCCCATATTAGAGCGCAGATCTCGCCAATACGCACACCCGCACTTAAGCAAATGTATATACCTAGATTACGGAACGTAAAAGATTCCTGTAGGTAATCCATTATTTTTTTCTGATTAGCTCTGCTTAATACTTCAAGCGTCTGTTTTTCACGGTCAGTAGGAAATTGAATATCATAAGTCCTGTGCTCTATCCATTTGTTTTTAACCCCGAATTTGAGTACCATTTTAAGTACAATCAAAATGTCCTTTACCGATTTCCTGCTAAGGCCCTGCTCTAACTTCCTGAACACGAACGCCTGTAATTCTGCTTCTTCTACAGCAAAATTGTTTCCAAATACCGGCAATAGATGGTTCTCAGCCAGTAGCAAATAGGCCGAAAGAGTCGATTTTTTTACGTATTGCCTTTTGTCGGCTTTCCATAATTTAATTACTTCTGAAATTGTTTTTTGCTCCATAAATAGAATTGAGTGGTTATTTAATCTCAAATAATAAGCATAAGACTGCATAAATCCTCGGTATCACCAATGTTCCGAATTTGAGATTTAAGGAGTTTGAGGGGGAGTGGGGGACGCACAGACTTGAAGGGTTCGTAGACATACTTTCCGGAAGACCATTACAGTCTGAAGAAATTTCTGAGGATAAATCAGGTGTGCCAATCCTGAGGGGCATAAATGTGACAGAGGGGTTTATTCGCCATAATCTTGAAATAGACAGATACTATACAAAAGCCGTAACCGCTAAAATTCAAAAATATTTACTTGAGAAAAATGATTTGGTTATTGCAATGGATGGCTCCAAGGTTGGGAAAAATGTCGCCCTAATTTCAGAATATGATGCTGGCTCAATTTTAATACAAAGAGTTGCAAGAATAAAAGCATT
>CAZUHU010000264.1:0-4174 GCA_964620645.1 uncultured Chitinophaga sp. | reverse complement strand
CGTTAGCAGAGAAGAATCCGGTTGATTTCTTGACTTTTATCGACTCGATGAAGATTTATCGTGACCCAGGATTCAAAAATTTTGCAACAAAATGTGGTGTAGAGCAAAGTATCAATGCAGGTTTCGGTTTGGTTAAGATGCTCGCCCTCTATTTTCATTTAGCCGTCCAAAATAACGAAGAGCAGTTTAATCTCTATTTTTTAAGGCCTAAGTATGATTTGAAGGAGTTTAATGGTATTCTATTAGTTAACACGTCCCAAGAACTGACTAAGGAACAACTCATCGAAATTAACTTATTATTAAAGGAGGTGTTTCTTTTACCTGCAATTTCTAGAGCTCATCAATTATCAAAGTATAAGGAATGGCAAAGTATAATTGAGGAAACCAGCCACGCCTTGAGCACGAGTTTTGGGAGTTTAGAATCTAGTGCTAATCATTTGTATCAAATATATTTCAACAAATCTTTTGAATCGGGATCCGCTTTGGTGGAAAATGAATATGAAAAAATGATCGCTGAAATAACCTACTTACGAGAACTTTCAACTTTGGAATTGAGAATAATGGAAACTGGGCAACACGGAGAAAATTCATCGTATCTGTCAGACGCCAGGAAAAAAGACATAGAAAAAAAGTGGTTTTCAGTGCGGGACACGTTGATTGATTTACTAACCAGGGTAATACCCTCATTTGCTTATATGGGAATATCTGCGGCAAAACGAAAACTACTTTTTAATAAGGCTATCCCAAAATTACGCGCGGACATTCAGGCCTTGCCTCGAATGAAAGTTTATGCCGTTCCAGTTGCGTTTAAAGTATTAGTCATTGACCTATTAAAGAATATGATTTACTTTAGCGATGATCACAACCCAGTCATTCACATTGGCCTTAAAAGTGAAGGAACCAGGGCATTTCTTTCCTTTAGCAACAATACCGTTATTTCAAAACCCGCGTATGAGCTTTTTACAACGGGCAAAGAAGGCTCGGGTCACTATTTTAAATACAAGGCGGGCATACGGAATATGAAGCGTGTTTTGAACTGGCCTTTGTTTTCAGAAGAAATGTGGCACTTAAAATTGCCCCCCTACAATATGCTACTAAAAGAGGCTAAAACAGAAATGAGTTTGATTATTCCTAAAACCTGCCATCGCTATGAAAAACGGTAACCAGCCAAAAGACCGGAAGTTGAAAGTTCTCGTCGTTGATGATAACGAGACTCACAGATTAGAGGCTATCGCAGCCCTTATACCGCGACAAGAACATGTAGATAAAAGAAAAATATCTTTGGAAAATCGGGTTTTAATCGCCAAGAAGTTTTTTGATATTCAGCAAAAGTCTAATCCGGAAGAGGCAAGAGAACTGTTACTGAAAAAAACTTTCATACCAGATATTATAATCTTAGATATTGTATACGATGATAAGGGTGAAAAATTAAGTTTGGATTTGTTTGAAGAATTAAGGTCCAAAAAAATCTTCTCGGGAAAATCGCCATTGCTAATTCTGTATAGCAATCAGGCGGACAAGAGGCATATTTTAACTAAGCTTTCGAGGTTAAATCTATTTTTCAATGATCTAATCGAAAAGTCTTCTGAAAAGGGCGGCAGGTCACAAAACTTGGAGTTACTTCTTTCCAATCAACTACAACGGTTTGTCGAAAAGACTTATTTTCAAAAATTGCAGGAGAGACAAATTGGCCCCTTAGATGAGGCATTAAAAAATCTCCTTGTTTCCGATGCAGTTGACCTCGAAAAATTGCCCTACCTAAATATAGGAGAAGAAAAAATCAACTTGAAATACTTACTCGTTTTTTCTTACTCTTTCGTCTTCGACAATAGTGTAAAAACGAGAAAAATAAAGGTCGTGGTTGACAAAAGCAAAATTGCTCAGCACGCATTTAATTTTTCGACCGAAGTCACGGATTTTAGAAATTCTGATTACAATATGAATGGGCCTTTTAAAAATGAAACTGTGATGCAGGCCGCGCTAAAGATTATGGAAAACACATCTGAATGTGAAAAGTTAGAAAAAAAGGCAAAAGAGATAGTAAGCCAGATAATAAACTACGATTATGAATTGCAGCAGGACCATTATAAAATCGGCAGAGATTATATTTGTGATCTATTCACTGATTTTAGTGTCCAAAATGTAAATATAGCTGCGTTAAAACAGATTCTTTTAATGAGGTTGGCCATAATTTATTATGTGGGATTTTATTCAGAGGTGCATAACCCTGAATTAAGGCCTAACAGAAATTTGGCCGCGATAAAAAACAAGCTACTCTTAAGGGTTTATTTAATCTTCAATAATGCTAACCTAGGTACGTTAACCAGTGACCCCGATTGCGTCAATGCATTTGAAGGTTTGAAATCCAACAAAAGCGAGAAAAATATACTTACTGAATTCTTTATTACGAAATTAGGTTTTAGCACTTTAGGCTTAAAAGCGGAAAAAAAGGAAAAGAGGCAAGGATTAAAGTTACAGCCTCCCAAAATATTTAATAAGGAGAGCACGTCTCTTAAAAACTTTATCACTTCGACTAACAAGAAATATCTTAAATTGCCACAAGGAAAGGCTTAAAACAACTAATCTAACTATTTACCAAACGCCCCCACTATTTTCCGACTTTCCCCGCCAGCAGCAAACCATTTCTGATTTTTAACAAGGAGTAACCGTTGAAAATTTGCAGTACGCTTCAATAATGTAAGCGTATTGTCTAACAAAAATTTTCAACATGAAAAAGCTTTACGCCTTAATGAGAATTTTTCAAGGAGTAGCTAATCTCTCCTTTAATTTGTACGATTACTTTCATTTCTTGGCTCAGATTAAAGACTACCAGGAACTCATTACCGGCCTGGTGGTGGCGGTGCCGCTGATAGTGTTAAAAACAAGGGTGTTTTTGATTCATCACTTCAATCTTAAGATAGGCATCGGCATTCCTCAGGAACACTGCAAATTGATCTTAAGGACCCTTTTTTGGTTTACTGTAGTGGTCTCTGTCGTAAACCTGGCGAGTAAATGTGTTGGTTCAAACTCTCTGCCAGAGATTATAGCGCACATTGCGATATACGTGGTTGCGCTAATACTTGAGTATGCAGAGATTGAGGCTGTAATTGAAGAACTGACCCGGAGTTAGTCAGGAACCCTAGGGTAATTGTCTACGGCTCCCCTACGAAAAGCAGGCGGGACCCGGTAAAAACCGCGTCCCGCTTAACATTCAGCTCCCCGACCTGGGCTCGAACCAGGGACCCCAAGATTAACAGTCTTGTGCTCTAACCAACTGAGCTATCGAGGAATGTTTTCCGCCTTTTTGTTTTCGGCAAACAAGCCGGAAAACATCCTTTTTGCTCTTACCTGGCAGCGCCCACCTGTTGTTTGGTGTTGCATCCTTGCGTAAGGGACGGCAAATCTAAATTCTTTCCCGTTTTTTACAAAAATGTAAGGCAAAAAATGATGGCCTTGATCCGCTCGGGTGGTTTAAGCCTTCAGCTTATTTACCTTAGCCCTGTGATTGACAGCGCCAACACGCATATAGAGGAGGTTTTGAACCGGCACAGGCCGGTTTTGGGCAGTTATTACGACGCCTACCGCAACCACGTTTACCGGGTGTATAATTTAAGCCTGCAGCTTTACCGCTCTACGCAGGCTGAAGAAGCCAGTCTGGCTATAGCGGCGGCCTTTCATGACCTCGGCATATGGGCGGCCAATACCTTTGATTATTTGCCGCCTTCGGTTGAGCTGGCGCAGGCCTATGCAGCAGAAAAGGGCCTGGGGGCGCAGGCAGGGCAAATTGCCGCTATTATAAATAACCACCACAAGCTTAGCCGCTATAATGGCGATGCTTTGGCCGAGGCCTTCCGCAAGGCAGATTTAATTGATTTATCGCTGAACGTTTTTCGCTTTGGCGTTAAGGCCAGTTACCTAAGGGAACTGAACCAGACCTACACCGGCAGGGGCTTCCACCGCTTTATTTTCGGCAAGGTTTTGAAGAATATTTTACGGCATCCGTTGAACCCGCTGCCGATGGTTAGGTTGTAAAAAGTGTCAACCTTTTATTCTAAGCCTTTTTTTATAAATATTTGATTATCAAAAAATTGTATCGCTTTTGTAATGATTGTCATTTTTAAAGTGTCAACTTTTGTCAACCTTTTTTTAATGGCTTTTACGGCCAAAGGGCTTA
>CAZUHU010000263.1:0-4213 GCA_964620645.1 uncultured Chitinophaga sp. | reverse complement strand
GCTTCAGGATAACCCAGGGCATCGGCGGTCATATCATAACCATTCTGCCTTAAATTAAAATTAGAGGTGCGGTTAGGGTCTAAACCCCTTGTTGCAACGCCTAACTGCAAACCGGCAGCATCGCTTTCCCAAATGTTTATACCGGGTACTTTAGAAAAAATCTGGCGTGATGAATTGGCTGCAAGGTTGGCGTTCATGTCGCGCATTACAATCACCTCGTTCTTTTTGCCCTCGTATATGGCTGTACCTTCTACTGACTTTAAGCGCGTAACCCCAAATGTTTGTTCATCCGTAGTAACTATTACTTCGCTTAACTGTTTTACAAAGGGCTTTACCGGCACCGACTGTAATTGCACATCGCCATTGCTTACTACAACATCAATTACTTTCTTTTCGAAAAGAAAATTTTTGAAGACTAACTTGTAAGCACCGGGCGCTACGCCCGCCAGTTTAAACCTGCCGGTGCTATCCGTAGTGGTTTTCAAACTTGATTTATCCAGCAGAACGTTTACATCAGGGGCAGGCTTGCCATTGCCTTCTTCTACCAACAGGCCGCTTATGGTATAGGATTGCGCCCCTAAACTCAAGGTCAAAACCAGAAAGAAAATACAGGCAGCAGTTCTCATTTTTAATAAGCGGCTGCGATTATCCAATTTTTATGGGAGAAACCATCTCTTTCCTCAGCAAGATTAACAGTAGGGTCCAGCATTAAGGTGCTGCTGCGGCCATTAAGCGTTACATAAGCCTCTGCATATACCTCTACCTTCTGCTTTTTCATCCTTTCGCTATAAACATTGCTTAGATGATGGGCAAACTGCAAAATCATATCGGGCTGTGTGCTCATTTGCTTTTCCTGCTGCATGGTAAGGTAGTCGCGGTTATTTACCTCGTAGGTTTTGCCGGTAGTTGCATCCTTAACATGGAAAAACACGCAGCCGCCCTTTTCCATCAGCATTACCCGCCAGCTAAAACGAAATCCTTCCTCGCTGTAAAATAGCTTACCGGGATACAAAGCATGCCTGAAGGGCAATACTACCTGAATTACAAAATGAATGATGAGCATTGCTATAATAACGCGATGTGCCGGTGATTTGCCCAAAGTTGCGCCTTGAATTGAATGCTCAATTTTCCGGAAGGGGCTTAACAACCTTGCATGAAAGGTGGCAGGTAAAAAAATGGTAGCGCACACAATCATTATAAAAGGAAACATGCCAATGAAAGGAAAAAGAATGGCAGTAAGTACATGAAACACTACCACTGCCGCATAAGCCCACCATACTGTTCGGCGGTTAAACAGAAAAAAAGCAATGCTGATATCAAACAACATACCTGCCCAACTGAATGCCCACGCCGCCCAGGGCTGGCTCACTATATCTCCCAACAAAAACACTTCCTGTTTTGAAGGCAGCCACAACTTTAAAGGCATGGCATTAATCAGCCAGTCGTAATTTATTTTGGCTACCCCGGCAAAGAAGTACACCACAGCCATTTGTAGCTGCAGCGTAAGAATGGACCAACGGGGCACCTGTTGCAAGCGTTTGGTTAATCCCAAACGGGCATCTAAAGAAAAATCAGCGGCTGCCGGCAGCAGGCACAAAAGCAGGCCTACTATACTGATAAAATAGTAATGATTTAGGTAGTTGGTTTTATCAATCAACTCCACATAGGTAAACAGCACAAAAAAGAGAACGCTGCTGTAGCGATACAAAAAACCTAAAGCTATAAACAGAGAACTGAGCGCAAGCAAAGCAAACACCACATACATACCCGTTGCGCCTAATGGCTTTACCCACTCAAAACCGTAGTACGTAAAAAAGAATTGCGGCTTAATGTATAGCGCTTCTATCCAGCCCCTGCTCCAAAAACGCAACATGCCGCTGAACATCATTACCCCAAAAGCAATGCGAAAAACGACAAGCGGCGCTATGGATACATCCTTCCAGAGGCCATCAAAAAACCTGTTTATGGTTTTTCTAATCTCCATCGTTATCACTAAAGGTTATAATTACCCCAAGGCTTGAGGACATATCCGCCTTTGTCATTACCGTTAACTTTTTCAACTCCAGGTAAAGGGCTTGTACCTGGCTTTGCTGCTGCGTAACTGCGGCACTTAGTGGCAGCGTAACAGCATCTGCTTTTTGAATACAAACATCCATTTGCGTTACTAAAGCCGTTGAAAGTTTCTGGCCGTTGTATTGGGCATCCACATGGTCAAGATAATCATCCAACCCGGTTCCGCTCTTAGCGGTAATTATATCTCTCCAGGCTGCAATGTTCTCCTTTATGTTTTCGATAGAGCGGGGCGCATAGCGATTCTCAGCAAGGCTCCCATCGGCAACACCACCGTTATCGGTGCCCAGTGGTTTACCTACTTTATTCTTGCGCACAAATTCTATATGTTCAATTAACCCGTTCACAAGCAGGTTCATAGAGCCGCTTATATCCAATTGTGTTTGGCTGATAAAATGATTGGAGGAAGTTCCCCCGTTCCAATCAGTAGCTGCTGCCTGCGATTGTGTTTTTATATGCGCACAAACCGCCTGCAGATATTGCAATCTTCTTGCTGCAAACGCAGAGGTGGTAAAACTGTCCAGCACTTCCTGTTGATTATTATTTGCCCCGTATAAAAGATATTCCAGCGCGCTTAAGCCCTTGCGGGTAGTGCCGGTGGAGGCAATGTAGCTCTCATCGATGGTGCTACTGCCGTGTATTTCGCTTTCAATAACGGCTATATCTACAGGCCACGCATCAATCTGGTTATTCAAGGAGTTAGCATTGGCATACTCAAAGTTGAACATTTCGCAACGCATCCATTTAGCTATGGCGTTGTTCCAGTTATTGCGCAAATCAGTAAGCGTACCGGCATTTACATTACCTGAGAAAGAAACAGCAGAGGTGTTTAACTGGTTGCATGCATCTGCCAGGGCAACATACGAGGGCGTTATAACACTATCGGCCGTAGTTTTAAGCATTGTAGCCCGGTCGTAGTTTTCAAGCGGGCTTTTGGGTTTATGGCAGGCAGCTAATGCAAGCAGGCTAACTAATATTATACTATTCTTTATCATATCTATAACGATTGCAGGAATTGAATTAAAGCTGCGCGGTCCGTAGCCTTCATTTTTCTAAAGTTTTCTTTCGCCGTTTCTCCTTCTCCCCCATGCCACAGAATGGCTTCCTCCAGGTTACGCGCCCGCCCATCGTGCAGGTAGTTGGTATGGCCGTTGGTTACATTAAACAGCCCAATACCCCATAAAGGCGGAGTGCGCCACTCGTTGCCATTAGCAAGATAGTCGGGCCTGTTATCAGCAAGGCCGGCACCCATATCATGTAACAACAAATCAGTGTAAGGAAAAATCTTTTGGTTACTAACTTCAGTTATTGTTGCATGCGTACCGGTGGTGTAGGATGGTGTATGGCACTTATCGCAGCCTGCCTGTTGAAACAACTTTTTACCAGCCAGTACTTCTTCATTTTTGGCGCCTCTGCGGGCAGGAACCCCTAAGGTGGCAGAGTAGAACGTAACCCGTTCCAATTGATAATCGCTTAACTCGTATGTAGCTCCACTGTCATTACCGTTAGGGGCGTTTTGGCAATCCATTTGGGCCGAAGTACAATGATCGCTGGGAAAAAGAGAAGAGGTGATACCAACGTCGCCATTAAAAGCGCCTGCCACCTGTTGCCGCAGGCTGGGTTGATTGGCCTTCCAACCAAAGCGGCCAAGGGCAGTTGTTCCACTTAAAAAATCCCATACGTAATTTGCCCTGCCTGATATACCATCTCCATTCGCATCGCTTTCATCAACTTTGCTCAAAATATCACTTTCATTTATTGCCTCCAGCAAGCCAAGGCCACACATTTGCGGCGCTACCCTGGGAGAAACCAACAGGCCACTTAACGGACCATAGTTGCCGCTTAATGTATAAACCGGGATTTGTAACCCATAACCGTTACCATCTGCGTATGCACCGTCTGCAATGCCGTATGTAATAGTAAAATCCCCCTCATTCATTACACCCGGTATAGAAAGGTTTTGAAACTGGCCTCCATAAACTGCATCAGGTGCTGGTCCGCCGTGGACATCGCTACCTGATGTACTGAGCCGAAACAGAAAGCCGGTAACACCTTCATTGCCTATGGGCGCACGCCCACGGCCATCGCGTAAGTGACAACCCGAACAGCCTAAGGCGTTATACATAGGCCCTAATCCATCGCG
>CAZUHU010000262.1:0-4233 GCA_964620645.1 uncultured Chitinophaga sp. | reverse complement strand
ACCCTGCACCTTATACTTTATAGGGAATGGCTCGCCCCAGTAACGCTGGCGGCTATAACCCGCATCGCGCTGCTTATAGTTTACCTTACGCTTGCCAATTCCCTGTTTCTCCAATTCATCAATCACGGCTTTAATGGCGTCCTTCACTTCCATACCATTTAAAAAGCCGCTATTAATCATTTGCCCTACCTTATCCTCAATAGTAGCGCCGGGGTGCATGCTCTTATCAATAATATCCACTATCGGCAAACCGAACTTCTCCGCAAACTTGCGGTCGCGTTCATCATCGGCCGGTACAGCCATAATAGCGCCGGTGCCATAGCCTGCTAAAACGTATTCAGCAATCCAAATAGGTATAGGTTGCTGCGTAAATGGATTAATGGCGTAGCTGCCTGTAAAAGCGCCGGTAACTTTCTTCTCCTGCTGGCGCTCCACATCGCTACGGCTTTTTACGTAAGCAATGTACTTTTCTATCTCTGCCTTTTGCTCAGCGGTAGTTAATTGCTCTACCAATTCATGCTCGGGAGCAATAACCATAAAGGTGGCGCCAAAAATGGTATCGGGGCGGGTAGTAAATACTTCAAGTTGAGCGTCTGAAGTTTCAAGTTTGAAGTTTACGCTTGCGCCTTCGCTTCGGCCAATCCAGTTGCGCTGCATTTCTTTCATGGCTTCCGGCCAATCCAGTTTATCAAGGGCATCCAACAAGCGGTCGCTATACTCCGTAATGCGCAAAAACCATTGGCGCATTTTACGGCGCTCCACCGGGTGGCCGCCGCGCTCGCTTTTACCGTCCTTCACCTCATCATTTGCCAATACAGTGCCTAAGGCTTCGCACCAGTTAACCTCGGCATAGCTTAAATAGGCCAGGCGGTAGCCCATTAACACCTGTTGCTTCTCTAACTCGCTAAAGTTTTTCCATTCGGCAGCAGTAAAGGCTTTACCATTTACCCTTTCCAAAGGTGAACCTATGAAGCAACCCTCCTTTTCAAAACGGCTTATTAAGCTTTCAATACTTTCAGCCTTATCTGCCTCGCGGTTATACCAGCTATTAAACAGCTTCAGAAAAATCCATTGCGTCCATTTATAATAAGCAGGGTCGCATGTTTTAACCTGGCGGCTCCAGTCAAAGCTAAAGCCTATTTTATCTAACTGCTCGCGGTAACGCTTAATGGCTGTATCGGTGGTAATTGCGGGGTGCGTACCGGTTTCAATGGCGTATTGCTCTGCCGGTAAGCCAAAGGCATCGTAACCCATGGGGTGTAATACATTAAACCCCTTAAGACGCTTGTAACGGGCATAAATATCGCTTGCTACATAGCCCAGCGGATGGCCTACATGCAACCCCGCACCGCTTGGGTACGGAAACATATCCAACACATAATACTTGGCTTTGGCAGGGTCTTCCGTTACTTTATACAACCCTTTATCCGCCCAAATCTTCTTCCACTTCTCCTCTATTTCATTAAACCGGTATTCCATTACGTATGTTCTTCTTATTTTTTGCCAAATAAAAGTGAAATCCGCTCATCTTTCAACAAGTTAGTAAAATACCCTGCTGAAACTAAGCCTGCAGCCAAACGTATTGTAAAACAGGACGTTTAAAGCCGCATAAGGCAGTTGTTACAATGCGTTAAGAGGGATTAATGCGCCAACTGTATTTTGCTATTTTCGTTCTTGCTTTGAAGGGATAGGCCAGAATTTGCGAATCTAATTGCGTATGTAAAAACCGGCAAATTCCATCATTCTTTCAAACCATATTAAAGATACGATGAAGAAACATTTGTTTTTGATTGCTGCTGCCTGCCTGTTTACGCTTACGGCAATGGCCCAGCAAGGCACCGAGAAGAAGAAGTACGAACAGAGCGACAAGTTTGGTGAAGTACTCAACCTCATCCGCAACTATTATACTGACACTGCCAATGAGGAAAAACTGGTAGAAGACGCTATTGCCAAAGTGTTGGAAGACCTTGACCCGCACAGCAGCTACGTGCCCGCTAAGGACGTAAAGCGCAGCGAAGAGGGCCTGGTAGGTAACTTTGAAGGCATTGGTATTACCTTCCAGATTTTGCGCGATACCATTATTGCGTTGGAAGTTATTCCGGGTGGCCCTTCAGAGAAGGTAGGCCTTATGGCCGGCGATAAAATTGTGAAGGTTAACGACACCACGGTAGCCGGTATTAAAATTGATAACGATGGGGTGATTAAGAAACTACGCGGACCTAAAGGCACCAAGGTGCATCTTGAGGTTATGCGCCGCGGCGAGAAAGACCTGTTGCACTTTAATATTACGAGAGATAAAATTCCTTTATACAGCATTACAGCCTCTTACATGGCAGCGCCCGGTGTGGGTTATATCCGCCTTGAGCGTTTTTCAGCCACTACTATGGCTGAATTTTACACGGCCCTTGCCAAGCTGAAAGAGCAGGGCATGAAGGACCTGATATTTGACATGCAGGGTAATGTTGGTGGCTACCTTTACACGGCAGTTGACCTTTGTAACCAGTTTTTGGGTGAAAAGGAGATGATTGTTTACACCCAGGGCCTGCACGCCCCTTACCAGCCTTACTTTTCGGATGGCAAAGGTGTTTACCAGGAAGGGCGTTTAGTGGTTATGTGCGATGAAGGCTCGGCCTCTGCGGCTGAAATCTTCTCGGGCTGTATACAGGATAACGACCGCGGCCTTTTGGTTGGCCGCCGCACTTTCGGCAAAGGCCTGGTGCAAAAGCCGTTTACCTTAACCGACGGTTCTCAACTAAAACTTACCACAGCCCATTACTACACCCCTAGCGGCCGCTGCATTCAAAAGCCATACGGGCAAGGCAACAAAGAGTACCGCGAAGACTACAAGGAGCGCCTTGAAAGCGGAGAGCTTTTTGGCGTAGATACCTTTAAATATGCCGATAGCCTGCTGTATCATACCACCAACGGCCGCACTGTATTTGGCGGCGGTGGCGTTAAGCCCGATTTTTTTGTGCCTATTGACACCAGCCAAAACAGTAACCTGCTTAACCAGTTGGTGCGCCGTGGTGTTGAGAATAAATTTTGCCTGGAGTACGTGGACCGCAACCGTGCTGAGTTGAATAAAAAGTATCCTTCAGCCGATGCCTTCTTCAATAGCTTTGAAGCAGATACCACTTTATTAGGTGAATACTTTAAAGCGGCCGTTGCCGACAGTGCTATCAAGTTGAAGGACGGTATGAATCCTAAAACTTTCTGGCAATTCTTTGGTGCAGTTAAAAATGATTCTACCTCTAACTTTGAGCGCGAATTTGCAAAGAGTGAAAAGCTGATAAAGGCCCGCCTTAAGGCAACTATTGGCCGCAACCTGTTTGATGCAGGCATGCTTTACCGGGTAATGAACGCGCTTACCAATGATGTTTATGCTAAAGCGTTAGAAGTTATTACTACCCCTTCTAAATTTGACGTGCTAAAAAAAGTAAGTAAGGACGAAAACAAAGCCCCAGAGTTAGATAAGCCCGGCAAACACAAGAAGAAAATTAGAGTGACAACTGAAAAGACAAAGTAACTATGGCAAAAATCGGCTTGTTCTACGGAACCGATACAGGCAATACCGAGAGAATTTCAAAAAGAATTAAAGAGTTAATAGACGCAAAATTGGGCGAAGGCTCAGTAGATGTTTTAGAAATATACAAGAAGAAAGCCGAAGACATGGATAAGTACGATACCCTTATCCTGGGCATGCCCACTTGGTATGATGGCGAACTGCAGGGCGATTGGGAATCATACATTGCTGAAATGCAGAAAATAGATTTCAGCAAAAAGAAGGTTGCCTTTTTTGGCCTTGGCGACCAATACGGTTATGCCTCCTACTTTATTGATGCTTTACTGGTTTTTGCCGAAATAGTGGAGAAGAATAACGGTAAACTTTACGGCTTGTGGCCAGTTGCCGGCTACGAACATGATTACAGCAAGGCGCAGCGTGGAGATCATTTTTTAGGCCTTGCACTGGATGTAGATAACCAGGATGAACTTACCGAAGAACGCCTGCAAAAGTGGGTGCCGCAGGTACTTGGTGAATTTGGCTTATAGTCTTAGAAATCTCTTTTGTTAATTTTTTGCCGAACGACACAATAGATGAAAGATAGCAGCGTAATAGATATAGAAACGCGATCGAAAGATTGATTTTCAAGAAGGCTCAACGAAAGTTGGGCCTTTATTTTTTAATTTCCATGCTATACAGAACGTTTCAGCGTATTTAATATAAAGATTCAC
>CAZUHU010000261.1:0-4359 GCA_964620645.1 uncultured Chitinophaga sp. | reverse complement strand
GCGATTGTATGCCCGGCCAGGTATAGTTTACACTTCCTAAAGCAAGGCTATCAATGTAATCGTAATCGGAACAGCCGGCAAAGGAAACAGGCTCGCAATACGGCGCTGCTGATTCATTAATGAGCAACGAAAAATCGATAGTGCTTCCGGTAGAAAAATCACTGCAAGGAGTGATAGAAGAATCGGACACCGCAATGCGAATACGCGCGCGTGTAATGCCGGTAGCTACAGAATCAGGAATATTGAGGTTTATAGTAAGCATAGAGCCAGGGCTTATCAGGCCCAATTCATAAAATTTCTCATTATTGGTAAACAGGGTATCGCGGTTTATATCCACCCATATAGCTAACGTTTGACCAGCGTAGTTGGGTACGCCCACATGCACCTGCGCGTTTATTCCCTTTACAACTGAATAATAAAGCCCACTGCCATTTATATAAGGAGTGCCCGATATACCAGGTATGACAAAGCCGCCGCCAAAATCGGCACCGGCAATGTAACAGCTATCGGCATTGGCAATAGTATCGGCACAGTAAGGGGCGGGGTCCGTACTAAACAGTTGCGCCTTTAAGTTACACGACAACAAAAAGAAAGTAAACAGCAGCAGAATGCGGTGCATATATCGTATTTATAAATTCTTTAATTCTTCTTTGGCTGCCTGAAACTCACTCCAGATTTCGTGCACTATTTCGCCGGCAGGTTTTACTCCGCGAATGAGGGAAGCCACCTGCCCAATCTCCAGTTCACCCTCATTCATATCGCCTTCAAACATTCCCTTTTTTGCACGGGCGCGGCCTAAAATAGTGGCAAGCTCTTCGATCCCCGCGCCACGGTCTTCCGCTTCCTGCACCCGCTTTTGAAATTCATTTTTTATAAGGCGGACAGGCACCAGCTTTTTCATGCTAAGTATGGTATCGCCTTCCTGCAGGTGCACTACGGTATCTTTAAAATTCTGATGCGCACTTGATTCTTCTGCTGCCACAAAACGGGTTCCTATCTGCACCCCTTCTGCACCAAGTGCCATAGCGGCTAACATGCCACGGCCGGTAGCTATGCCGCCTGCAGCAATTAAAGGCAATGTTGTTGCCGCACGCACCTGTGGTATTAAAACAAAGGTGGTAGTTTCCTCGCGGCCGTTGTGCCCGCCTGCTTCAAAGCCTTCGCAAACCACAGCATCGCAACCGGCCTCTTCTGCCTTCTTCGCAAACTTTGAGGAAGCTATAACATGCACCACTTTAATGCCGTGTTCCTGTAAGTGTTTGGTCCAGGTTTTAGGGTTACCCGCTGAGGAGAAAACAGTTTTTACTCCTTCCTCAATGATGATAGACATGTGCTTATCTATATCAGGATAAAGAAGGGGCACGTTTACGCCAAAGGGTTTATTTGTAGCTGCTTTTGCTTTGCGGATATGGTCGCGTAATACATCGGGGTACATGCTGCCGCTGCCTATAATGCCAAGCCCGCCGGCATTGCTTACAGCACTGGCTAAACGCCAACCGCTGCACCAAATCATACCCGCCTGTATAATGGGGTACTCAATTCCGAAAAGTTGGGTGATTCTGTTATTCATTTCAGGTATTAAGTAGTAAGTATTAAGTAGTAAGACCAAAGCCGGTTTTTCTTAATACTTGATACTGGTTACTAATTACTTTTTTCTCCTCTTAAATCCAGTTCGGTATTGTCGCCAATATTAAGGCTTTGACTAAGGCCGCAGATGCTGCTATCGCTGCCGATGAGTGAGCTGTGCAGCACCACATTCTCTAACCTGCTGAACGAACCAATGATGGAGTTTTTGATAATGGCGTAGCTGATTTCCGTATTCTCGCCAACCGATACATTAGGGCCAATTATTGAATTGCGGATTTTGGCGCCTTTGGCAATGTTTACCGGGGGCACAATAATGGAGTTTTCGCACAGGCCAAGGTTTTGCGCCTTTTCGCCTAGCTTGCGCAACAGCAAGGCGTTGGTTTCAAGCAGTATGTCTTTTTTACCTACATCGAACCAGCTTTCTACCTTGTTGCTTTTAAACTTAACGCCATTGGTAATCATCAGTTGCAGGCCATCAGTAAGGTAAAACTCGTTGTTGTTGCGCTTCTCGTTTTTAATGTTGTGCTCCAGCGCTTCAATCAGTTTTTCCGTTTCGCGGATAAAGTAAAACCCTACCAGCGCCATATTACTTTTGGGTATGCTCGGTTTTTCTACAACGGCTTTTATAAAACCTTCCTCGCCAATTTCGGCTACACCAAATGCGCGGGGGTCATCTACCTTTTTTACACAAAGGGTAGAGTAAGGCTCTGCCAGAATTTTTTTGATGTCAATATCTACAATGGTATCGCCAAGGTGTATGATCAACTCGCGTTTAAGGTCCAGCGCTTCGCGGGCACACCAAATGGCATGGCCAAGGCCTTCGCGGTCTTCCTGGGTTACAAACCTTGCGTTAATGTGGGGGTAATTTTCCTCCACAAACTCCTTAATTTTTTCGCCCAGGTAGCCAATTACGAAGATGAATTCGCTGATACCGTTTTCCACCAACTCGTCGATAATAAACGATAGTATGGGTTTGCCCGCTACCGAGATAAGTACTTTAGGTTGTGTATATGTGAGGGGCCGTAGGCGTGTTCCTGCACCTGCTACGGGTATTATAGCCTGCATTGCTTTAGGTTGAGGTGCGAATATAAGAATTAGCCCCACCCAAACCCTGCCCCAAGTAGTAGTGGCTTAAATAATTATACCTGTCCGCAAGTTCATACGTTCTTAATTAATAAGGATGTAAAACTGATTTACCATGGCAAACATTTTTCAGAAGATTAAAGGAGCCTACAAGCTATTGCATGATGTAGATTTTGAGGCCTTCAGCAAGCTGGCAGCTAAGGTGGATTTAGGGGCTGTAATGGAGCGTGTAGGAAAAATGGATGATAAGCAACTGGGGCAGCTAATGAAAATGCTAAACGCAAACGGACAGCATAAAGAATTGCCCCCTATTGATGGCGACTTTTATGACCTGTCGCACACCTTAACCAGGGAAGAACGCGAGATACAATTAAAGGTGCGGCAGTTTATGGAGCACGAGGTGCACCCTATTGTGAATGATTACTGGTTGCGGGCCGAATTCCCTTTTGAGTTGATACCTAAAATGGCTGAACTGGATATTTGCGGCCTGACCTATAAAGGTTATGGCTGCGCCGGTAAAAGTCATGTGTTGGAAGGTATTTTAATGATGGAGTTAGCGCGGGTAGATGTTCCCATCTCTACATTTTTTGGCGCGCATATGGGCCTGGCCATGGGCAGTATTTATTTAAAGGGCAGTGAAGAACAAAAGCAGGAATGGTTGCCGCGTATGCAAAAGTTGGAAGCCATTGGCGCCTTTGGCTTAACCGAGCCGGAAGTTGGCAGCGCAGTTGCCGGTGGTTTAACCACTACATGTAAGCGCGTAGGCGATAAGTGGGTGTTGAACGGGCAAAAGAAATGGATAGGCAACTCTCCTTTTGCGGATGTTACCGTTATATGGGCGCGCGATTTAGACAGCGGCCATGTGAAAGGATTTTTAGTGCGCAAAGGCACAGCGGGTTTTGTGGTGGAAACCAGGCAGGATAAAATGGCGCTACGGATAGTGCAGAACGGTTTAATAACGCTAACTGATTGCCATATACCGGAAAGCGACCGCCTGCAAAATGCCAATGAATTTAAAGATACCGCTGATGTATTGCGCATGACTCGGGCCGGTGTGGCCTGGCAGGCGGTTGGTTGCGCGCGTGGCGCTTATGAGCATGCACTTAAATATACCCGCAAGCGCAAACAGTTCGGCAGGCCCATTGCTTCCTTCCAGTTAATACAAAACCATTTGGTGGAAATGCTGAGCAACTTAACGGCTATGCAAACCATGGTGTTTCGCCTCTCGCAATTGCAGGATGAAAACAAATTAACAGATGAACACGCCAGCCTGGCGAAGGTGTTTTGCAGCCTGCGCACCCGCGATATTGTTAGCCGTGCCCGCGAGGTAATGGGTGGCAATGGTATTTTATTACAATATGATGTGGCCCGCTTTGTTGCCGATGCCGAAGCCATTTATAGCTACGAAGGCACTAAAGAGATAAACAGCTTAATTGTAGGAAGAGCGATTACAGGGATGAGTGCGTTTGTATGAGCTACGTAACACCTGTGGAGCCTTAGGTTAACGGTTGGCGGGGACGCCAACCGGGGGGTGAGAAATTATTGAGCAAGCAATCTCTCGCATCTGTATTGGTTAACTTTTGATCCCGTAATAACGGATAGCACGATTTGTTCCCCATTGTCTGTTCCACAAGTTAGGTGCTTTGCAATCCTGTAAGAAGCGCCTTCATTAGTAAAAGAATATTGCCA
>CAZUHU010000260.1:0-4371 GCA_964620645.1 uncultured Chitinophaga sp. | reverse complement strand
ACCAGGTCGCCTTCTTTGGTTTCTGCTACTTCTTCAAACTCAATCACACTATAGCTTTATAATGTTTACATCATCAACGTAATCCTTTCTTAATGGGTAACCCTCCCAATCTTCGGTCAAAAACAATCTTCTTAAATCGGGGTGGTTGGTAAACTTTACCCCCATTAGGTCATACGCCTCACGCTCGTTCAATTCTGCCGTACGCCATATTTTGCTCACGCTTTCAATCTCAGGCTTGGCTCGGTCAACCTTTGCTTTTACTACTATTATATGGTCGTGCTTAAAACTGCGCAGGTGGTACACCACGCTAAGGTGGGTTTTCCAGTCAACCGCTGTAAGGCTAAACAGATAATCAAAAGCAAGTGCCTGGTTAGCTCTTAACTGCCATGCTACAGGGAACCAATTTTGAGCCTCTACCATTACGGTAAGCCACTCGCCGGCCTCATCATAGGTGGCCGAGGGGCATATTTCCGCAATTTTTGCTTTCAGTTCCTCTTTCGTCACGGCCTACCTTTTAAAATCTTCAATGGTAATTTTCTCGCGCTTGCCTCCTGCTATAATTTTCTCCTGCAGGGTAATTAAGGCATGTATCAAGGCCTCAGGGCGGGGTGGGCAACCGGCAACATAAACATCTACCGGTATTACATGGTCTGCCCCTTTCACTACGCTATATGTATTATAGAAGAAGGGGCCACCGCTGGTTGCGCAGGCGCCCATTGCAATTACATATTTGGGGTCGGGCATTTGGTCGTAAAGGCGCTTAAGCACGGGGGCCATTTTATTTACAATGGTGCCGGCTATAATAATTACATCGGCCTGGCGGGGTGTAGCGCGGGCTACTTCAAAGCCAAAGCGGCTCCAGTCGTATTTAGCGCTGGCGGCGCTCATCATTTCTATAGCGCAACAACTGGTACCAAACACCAATGGCCAAAGCGAGTTACTGCGCGCCCAATTAAGCACGTCATCAAACTTGCTTACCAAAATGCCTCCGCCCGGCGTTGGGTGAACGCTGCCCGGGAAAGGTGTTGTTGGTTTTTGGTTCTCAGCCATTAATTTATCGTCTGATGTCTGTTATCTAATGCCTATGGTCTATTCTTACTGCCACTTCAGTGCGCCCTTTTTATGCGCGTATAAAAACCCTAAAAACAATATAAACAGGAAGATAGAAATCTCTACCAGGGCAAACAGGCCCAACTGTTTAACCACTACCGCCCAGGGGTATAAAAAAACCAGCTCTACGTCAAAAATCAGGAATATAAGGGCGAACAGATAATAGCCTACGCTGAACTGCATCCAGCTTTGGCCTTTAGTGGGCACACCGCATTCGTAAGCTTCGTCCTTAACGGCATTTTTACTGCCGGGGGTTATTACACGGCTTAGTAATAAGGCCAGCCCTGCGAAGGTTACTCCGCATATTATTAAAAGAATGATGGAAGCCGGGCCCATACTTTTTATTACTTTAGATGAAAATAAAAAAGTAAGATTAATAACAACAACTCCACACAGTTACAAATAAGCGCCTAACAAGTATCAGTAATTAAACTGATTTTTATCGTATACACCTATACCTTATTTATTCACAATTTTGTCCATAATATTTTGAAAGCTTACCGAAACATTCTTTCTTCGGACAACTGTTATATTTAACCATAAACCCAAAACCCAATCTAGTATGGCAATTAAAATCACGGATGCATGTATTAACTGTGGCGCTTGCGAACCGGAGTGTCCAAATGGCGCTATTTACGCTAACGGCGATAGCTGGAAAATTGCGGACAAAACAACGGTGCATGGCACGTATGTTCGTATGGATGGCAGCACTATTGATGCCGATGCCAGCCAGCCTGCAGTATCTGATGATTACTTTTATATAGTAACCGATAAATGCACCGAGTGCAAGGGCTTTCACGATGAGCCACAATGCGCTTCGGTTTGCCCGGTTGATTGCTGTGTAGCCGACCCTGATAATGTAGAAGATGAGGCGGTGCTGCTTGAGAAAAAAGCTAAACTGCACGTTTAATAAATTTTGAACAAAGACGCGATTGCCTTACTGCATCGCGTCTTTGTGTTTTAAGAATAAAACAGAAACCCTAAATGGATACGACTTTAGAATCTAAAACCCAACGCAAAATTGAAATAAGGGAGGCCGATAGCGTGGTTGTGCGCTTTAGCGGCGACTCCGGCGATGGCATGCAGCTTACCGGCATGCAGTTTACTGATACTTCTGCCCTATTGGGTCAGGATATAAGCACTTTCCCGGAGTTTCCGGCGGAGATACGTGCCCCGGCAGGCACCCTTGCCGGTGTATCGGGTTTCCAGGTACACTTTGGCAGTAAAGAAATTTTTACCCCCGGCGATATGTATGATGTGCTGGTGGTAATGAACTCTGCCGCACTTAAAAACGATCTTCCCCGCCTGGTAAAAGGCGGTGTCATTATTGCCAACGTATCAGGCTTTGATTCAAAAAACCTTAAACTGGCCGGCTACCCTGAAGGCGCCACCAATCCATTAGAAGATGGCACCCTGGACGGCTACCAGGTTTTTAAAGTAGACATCAGCAAGTTTACCAAGGAAGCCCTGAAAGACTCAGGCCTTGGTATGAAGGAAATTGAGCGTTGTAAAAACATGTTTGTGTTGGGTATCCTGTTCTGGATGTTTGACAAGAGCATGGATTTTACCATCAAATCACTGGAAGAAAAATTCAGCAAAAAACCCGACATACTAAACGCCAACATTACTGCGCTTAAAAGCGGCTGGAACTATGGCGACAATACGGAGATATTTACCACCCGTTATAAAACGGCTGCCGCCAAACTGCCGGCCGGCGTTTACCGCAACATCAGCGGCAACCAGGCTTTGGCTATCGGTATTATTGCCGCGGCTGAAAAATCAGGCCTGCAGGTTTTCCTGGGTTCATACCCTATTACCCCGGCATCCGATGTGTTGCACGACCTTAGTAAGTACAAAGCAAACGGCGTTAAAACATTTCAGGCCGAAGATGAGATAGCCGCCATTGCAACGGCAATAGGCGCATCGTACACCGGTGCTTTGGGCGTTACCACTACCTCCGGCCCCGGCGTAGCTTTAAAGAGTGAAGCGATGAGCCTTGCCATGATGTATGAGGTACCTCTGCTTATCTGCGACGTACAGCGCGGTGGCCCCTCAACAGGCTTACCAACCAAAACCGAGCAAAGCGATTTAATGATGGCGATGTTCGGCAGGCACGGCGAAGCCCCGCTGCCGATTATTGCAGCTAACTCTCCAGCCGATTGCTTTGATGCCGTTTACGAAGCCTGCCGTATTTCTATCGAACACATGGTGCCTGTAATTTTCTTAAGCGATGGTTACATAGCCAACGGTTCAGAGCCATGGAAGTTCCCTACGGAAGACCAATTACAGCCTATTAAGGCTACGTTTATGACGGAGCACAACAACCCCGGCGGTAAACTGTTGCCTTATAAGCGCGATGCACGTGGTGTTCGCCCATGGATTAAGCCCGGCACTAAAGGTTTAACCCACCGTATAGGCGGCCTTGAAAAGCAAAACGAAACCGGCAACGTAAGCTACGATAGCAAGAACCACGAAACTATGGTTCACCTGCGTGCCGAGAAAGTGGAGAGAATTGCCGATAGCATTCCATTAGCAAAGCTGGATAGCGGCGCTGAAAAAGGCAAAATGTTGGTATTAGGCTGGGGCTCTACTTATGGCGCTATTAAAACCGCTATGATAGACCTGCATAAAGAAGGCTACGAAGTGTCGCACCTTCACCTGCGCCACATGAATCCGTTCCCTAAAAACCTTGGCGAAATACTGCACAACTTCGATAAGGTTTTGGTGCCTGAAATGAATATGGGCCAACTGTTGAACCTGATACGCGCCAAGTACCTGGTACCTGCCGTTGGTTTAAACAAAGTGCAGGGCCTGCCATTTACTACGGAAGAAGTAAAGGCCAAGGTGAAAGAATTTTATAACGCTTAATGCTATTAAAAATGGAAACAGCAGAAAAATCAGCTCCAATAAAATTAACCGCTAAGGATTTTGCCAGCGATCAGGAAGTAAAATGGTGTCCCGGTTGTGGCGATTACTCTATACTTAAACAGGTGCAAACCGTATTGCCTGATACCGGCCGCGCACCTGAAGATATTGTATTTGTTTCCGGCATCGGTTGCTCATCGCGCTTTCCGTATTACATGAATACCTATGGCATGCACAGCATCCACGGCCGCGCAACAGCAATTGCCACCGGAGTTAAAGCAGCTAACCCTGCCTTGGATGTTTGGGTTATTGGCGGCGATGGCGACCTGATGAGCATCGGCGGTAACCACCTTATCCATATGTTGCGCCGCAACCCTAACCTTAAGTTAATCATGT
>CAZUHU010000259.1:0-4420 GCA_964620645.1 uncultured Chitinophaga sp. | reverse complement strand
TACTCCGTCATTTTATCCAGTATTTTTTGCAGCAGTTCACTTAGTTGCTTTGCATCTTTCTCGTTCAGCAAATCAACAGGCCGCTGCATTTCATCCTCGTATTTATCAATTTGGGCAAGGCTGCTTAGTCCCTTACGGGTAATCAACACATCTACGGCGCGGCGGTCTTTGGCTGATTGTACGCGTTCCACAAAACCGGCTTTGCGCAGGCGTTCCACAATGCGGCTTGCATCGCTCATACGGTCAAGCATCCTGTCTCTTATAAGGTTAACGGTACATGGGTTAGGAAACTGGCCTCTTAAAATCCTTAGCACATTATACTGCTGTAAGGTGAGCCCGAATTTTTTGAAAAAATTTTCGTGGTGATTATCCAAAAGATTACTTACCAGCATTATGCTGATTAATGCCTTTTGCTTCTCACTACGAAATTTAGTTTGCTTAATCAGCTCTTCTAACTTCGCCATGCCTGTGGGTTTGGTCAAATTTAAAATAAAAGAGCGAGGAACCGAATGGCCCTCGCTCCCACACTTAACCCCAACACACTATTGTTTATTTAGCTCCAGGTTTACCGTGATGGTTACATCACTGCCAACCACGGAAGTTGTTTCTATCAGCTTATTCCATTTCAGGTTAAAATCAAAACGATTAATAACGCCTATTATCTTAAAGCCGGCTACTGTTTTGCCCCAGGCCTGGGTAGTGCCGTTATAAACCACGTCAAACTTTACACGCTTGGTTACGTCGCGTATAGTCAGGTCGCCTTCTAAAACATATTTATTACCACTCACTTTTTTAAAGCTGGTGCTTTTAAAAGTCATGGTCGGGTATTTTTCAGCATTAAAAAAGTCATCGCTTTTAAGGTGCTTATCGCGGTCCTCATTATCCGTACTTATGCTGGCAATGTCAACTGTAAATTCGATCTGTGCATCCTGGAAATCCTCGTTTTTAGAAACTACCGCTCCGCTGAATTTTTTGAACTCCCCTTCCGATTCGCTAACGCCAAGGTGAGTTACCGTAAACTTTACGTGGGTATGGCTATTGTCAATACCCCATTTTGTTTGCGCCTTGGCGCCTACTGCCATAGCTAAGATGGCTACTACTGCAAAAAGATTTTTCATACTATTTGTTTTGTTGATTATGGTTTACGTATCAAATATAAGTTGCAACAACAAATGTAGCAACAATTATTTGATAATTTTTCTCAAAAAGTGACTGAAAGCCCTTTCATTTGCCCCAGTATTTAAACAATAGCGTAATGCAAAAGTTCTTTTTAATAGCAGTGGCATTGGCCGGCCTAACGGCTGTAGCCCTGGGGGCGTTTGGGGCCCATGGCCTTAAACCGCTTATTGATGCTGACCACCTTAATATGTGGGAGAAGGGTGTACAATACCAGATTTACCATGCCCTGGCGCTTTTTATGTGTTACTTATACCTTCGCAGGGAGGACGCCCCCGTTATCCGGTATGCGGGCATATGTTTCCTTTTGGGTATTCTCTGCTTTTCAGGCTCTTTGTATTTACTCTCAACACGCTCACTAACCGGCATACCAGCAATTGTTTTAGGGCCTGTTACGCCCATAGGTGGCTTTTTCTTTATTGCGGGTTGGGGCCTTGTTTTGGTTAATGCGCTACGGCAGGATAGCGAAAAAAAAGCGGGTTAGTTACACCTTAATCTTCCTTGCCTTTCTCTTTTTGTTTTGCCTCCTTGTGGATAGCTGAGCGCGAGGTATTATGCTTTAGATCGCTCACATTCAGGTTTTGAGCCAGCACCAACTTGGCATTACCATACTTGGTTTTCATTTCATCTATGGCCTTATACAGGTATAGCTCTTTATCCCTGTCCTGAAACATATCTACCTGGTAATTACTCTCCTTTAAGTTAGTAAAGCGCACACCAAGCAGGCGAACCTTGCGGCCATGTTCATATAATTCATCAAACAGGTAAAGCGCCTTTTCAATAAGTATTCGCGAGTTGGAAGTCTGGTCAATAGAAAGTTGTTTGCTGTGCGTGCTAAAGTCGTTATAACGCAGTTTAATGGCCACGCAGCTGGTTACCTTGCCATCACCTCTTAAATCAAAAGCAAGCTTTTCAGCCAGGTTTATTATTACCTTCTTCAGCCAATCGGTATCGTCGGTATCTTTTCCAAAAGTACGTTCGCTGCTCATCCCCTTTGCTTCGCGGTATTGATGCACTTCTGTACTGGCGCGCCCATGTGCGCGGTGCCATAGATCAAGCCCATGTTTGCCCATCCAGTTTTGCAGGGCCTCGGGGCTAAACTGCCTGAGCTGGTAAATGGTAAATACGCCTTTTTCGTTCAAAAACTTCACCATCTTCTCGCCGCAAAAGGGTATTCTACCCACAGGCAAGGGATCAAGAAACTCCTGCTCCTTACCCAGCTGTATCATTAACTGCCCGTTGGGTTTAGCCTCGTTGGTAGCCATTTTTGCCAGCATTTTATTAACTGATAAGCCAAATGAAATAGGCAGGCCGGTTGTGGCAATTATCTTCTCCCGCAAATCTGTGCTCCACTGGTACACATTATAAAAGCGGTCCATACCGGTAAGGTCTACGTAAAACTCATCTATACTGGCTTTTTCGTAAAGTGGGGCACGTTCAGCAATTATATCGGTCACCATTTTGCTGTAGCGGCCATATTCATCATAATGCCCCATTATATAAATGCCATGGGGGCAAAGGGCCCTCGCCTTCTTAAAATTCATGGCGCTTTGCACACCAAACTGCCGGGCTTCATAACTGCAGGAGGTAACCACTCCCCTATCTCCTGTGCCCCCTACAATTACCGGCTTACCAAGCAGCGTTGGGTCAAGCAGGCGCTCTACCGAAACGAAGAAGGAATCGAGGTCCATATGAAGGATATAGGGCTGCACCGTTCAAACTTACCACATTTTGGAAATGTGGCTTTTATGAATACTAAATATTTTTGCTAAATTCGCTAAAATTTTTGGCTTATGGAATTTATCGCCAGTAATATGAAGTTTTTGCGCAAGCTTAAAAGCTGGACACAGCAGGACCTTGCCGATGAATTGAATATAACCCGCGCGGTTGTTGGTTCATACGAGGAAGCACGCGCCAGGCCTACTTATGAGGTGCTGGCCGAACTTTCGCGCATATTCAAGTACAAGATTGACGACCTCATTTTGCGTGATTTGCGCCAAACGGAAAAGGTGCCCCTGTTCAGCGAAGAACAACTGGATACTGAAGGGAAAAACCTAAGGGTGTTAGCCATAACGGTAGATAAAACAGATAAAGAAAATATTGAATTGGTGCCCGTTAAAGCCGCCGCCGGCTATTTAAACGGCTATGCAGACCCTACCTTTATAAAAGAGCTTAACCGTTTCCGTTTGCCCTTCCTTCCATCAGGCACTTACCGCGCTTTTGAAATTAAAGGCGATTCTATGCTGCCGGTGCAGCCGGGCTCCATCATCATTAGCGAATACATTGATAACTGGAAGAAGATTAAAGACGGGCACACCTACATTATTCTCTCCAAAAACGAGGGTATTGTATATAAGCGCGTGTTTAACCAGGTAGCCGAAAACGGCACCCTGATATTGCGTAGCGATAACCCAAGCTACCCCGCTTACCCGATTAAGATGGACGAGGTGCTGGAAGTATGGCGTGCCGTGCTCAACATCAGCTACCTCAACAAAGGCAGCGACCTTTCTTTCCAAAACATTCTGCAGTTAATGCAGGAGTTAAAGAAGGATGTGGAAGGGTTGAAGGGGAATTAGGAGGAATGAAGGAGCCGGGAGTTCTGTAGGCCGGGTTAAAATTACATTCTTACTTTTATAGGACTGTTTGACAATAACCAATTAACCATGGGCCTTTTCGACTTCCTGAAATCAAAACCTCAGCAACCAACTTACTTAGCGCCCGATGGCTACAAGCAGTTTTTGGTAGATAACATCTTCTATATACAGGCGCCCGATTATTTCGAGTTTGTGGAAAGCGACCGTTTCCGCCTAAAAAATGCGGACGAAACAAAGCTTGTTTCAATAACCAATTGGGCGCGCGAAGGTGTTACCACCAAAATGACTAAGGAAGATTTAAAGAGCATGATTCTTCCACTCTACAAAAAGTATATAGAGGAAGGGGGCTTTGAACCTTTCAACGACCTTGAAACAGAGAACGACTACATCTCGCAAAGTTTTAAGGTGGATGATGAAACGCAGTATTATCTAACTACCAATAATATCATCAATGGCCGCCTGATTATTTCAGGGATTATTATGCGCACCTCCTTAGATTACAGTAAAGAGAACCGGCAGATATTGAAAGAAATGCAGAAGAGCATTAAAGCCAAATTGCGTATAAACAAAAATGCCTGCTCTCGCAGGCTTTTTTGTTTTAAGTTTCGTTGCTTATACCGTTTGCACCACCTTTGGGGCAGCAGCTAAAA
>CAZUHU010000258.1:0-4464 GCA_964620645.1 uncultured Chitinophaga sp. | reverse complement strand
AGTGGTAATGGTTAAACTGTAACTGCCGGGAGTAGTAACAGTATAGGATGAAGATGATGAGTTATCCTGCCATTGATACGTAGCTGCGGGAACAGGCGCATTTAATATTAGATTTTGGCCTGTGCAAAAAGTAGTGTCAGGTCCTAAGAAATTGGAGTTAACGGGGGTAAGGGAAAAGTCGTCGAAAAAATAGTAAGCATACGGGCGGTTGGCTCCAAACGTTGAGATTTGCGTAGAAGCGTCATTTTTAAAGTTTCCTAAGGACATATATGTAAACGGTTGCGTTGCCGTAAATTGAAAAGTGTATTGAGTCCAGGAACTGTTAGCTATTAAAGTGGAAAGGGAAATTTGCGGACTGATACCCGGTATAAGATTGTAACCGCTTTGTGTTAAAGGGTTGGTGGAAAAATTAACCTCAATATTGTTTGAATGATAAATGTATTGAACGGGATCACCGCCTGTACTCCA
The DNA here is from genome assembly GCA_964620645.1 of uncultured Chitinophaga sp. Taxonomy (GTDB): domain Bacteria; phylum Bacteroidota; class Bacteroidia; order Chitinophagales; family LD1; genus Bog-950. Next base: position 3,996 of record CAZUHU010000258.1, on the reverse strand, counting down.
AAAAGACAATTCGTAAGTAACACCGGGTATTAAGGCACAGTTCAGCTGTGTCATCAAATATTCCCGATAATCAGCCAGTTGCTCATGATACGTAACTAAACCTGTAATTCTGCTACCCGTGTGGGCGTTTGTTGTGCCCATAAACGAATTGGGTAATATGGCCTGCCCGGAAGAAAAAGTACTAAACAAATCGGGGGTTCCGTAGCCGTTACTGGGGCACACGGCTGATGAGGGATTTAGCCAACCGGTAGCATTTGTTAACTCGCAGCCGTAAAATGGTTCGGCGGTAACGGTTTCAAAACCGGCATTGTTTATCAGGTTTTGAGAATAGCAGCTAAAGGTTAACAGTACAGCAACAAATCTTAGCAGCACTTTTAATTTCACGGGAAATAATGTTCAGGTTCGGATTAAAATTAAAACTTAAATCCAACAAAAGAAGAAGGGTGTTTAAATAATTCTTTCAATTCAGGAGCAAGATTAAGTAATAAAACGCCGCCTAAGTATATAAAGCTCACTGCAAATGTTCTTACGCAAATGTTTAAAATATTAGAAGCAAACACAGGTATAAATATATTAACTGAAATACATATAGCTATTAGCAAGAGTATTAACAGCGTTTTTAAAGAATAGGGCTGTAGTTTGAAGTTTTTATAAATAATAATGTATTTAGAAATGAAGTAAAGACAGGCGGAACCTGCAGTAGCCATAGCAGCACCATTCATACCCCATTTGGGAACCAAGAGTACGTTTAGAATAATTGAGGTGATGGCAACGCCAATTAGCAGCAGGCCGCCTTTCCAGAAGTTTTCAGAGCTGAAAATAATTTGTGAATTGGCTCCACCCGCAATATTGAATAGCGCTGCGGCGCTTATTATATAAACCACAGTTAGTCCTCCAGCAAACTTGGGGGGTAAAAACTGAATTAAGAATTGCATGTTAGTTACTATTCCCACGAAAAGAAGACCTCCGATAAGCAATAAATACTGAGCGGAACGGTAATAGATTTTTTCCACTTCAGCATGGTCGTTGTGGGTTAGGGCATGTGCTACTTTTGTTCCGGCAATGCGTTCCAGCGCATTTAATGGCGCTTCTATAATGTTGGGTATGAAAGCCGCAATGGTGTAGATGCCTACCAAATGCAATTGGTAATACTTAGCCAGAACCAGAGAGTCAATGAATTTTATACCGAGGCTTGCTACGGAAACGAAGCTCATCCAGATACCGAAGATCATCATTTCGCGAAAGTTGCTGTTGCGCAGTAATGCCCAGTTTACATTTAAGGACGGACTATCAACTGAATAGATATAGATGAGCAGGCATATAGTTTGCGTGCCATAAATGCCCACAAACAGAAAAATAAAGCTGCTTAACGAAAGCAGTTTGATGAAATACAGTGTAAACAAAATGATGGATAAAACCCTTACCAATACTTCATTGAATAGGGCGGGGAAAGTACTTTTGAATAGCGAATTACAATACAGCGTAAGAACGGCATTAAAGCCAATAACAAATGAAAAAGGCAGAACGCAATAATAGTATTGTGTAAAGAGTGCGGACTGCTTTTCGTACTGGCTTATAAAGAAGCCGCGGCTGGCAAGCAATATGCTGAATACTACAAGCGCGCCGATAAACATATACAGCAATAACAGGCCAAAAAATCCATTATGGCCATTTTGATGGCTACGGAAGATGGGAAAGTACTTAACTGTTATTGTTCCGATACCAAGGGGCAGAAAAACACCTACTAATGAAGAAAAACTGAATAGTACCCTCGTTAGCCCGATTTCTTCAGGGGTCAGGAAATGGGGCTGTATGTAGAGAAGGCTGGCAAAGCCGAGCAAGATACCCGCAAAAGTGATTATGGTGTTTTTTAAACCTTGCCGCTGAATGATTCCCACCGAAAGTTAATTTTACCTGAAATTTAAACTGAACTTGAGCATTTCTAAATCCATTGCCCGAAAAGTTGTATTCCCTTTTGTTACAGGCTTAGGGTTAGAAAAACTGCTGTCAGCAGGGGTCAAAAGTAATAAACTCATTCTCGTATATCATGGGGTTGTTGAAAAGCCTGACCATAATGTAAGCGTAGGCCCTATTGTTGTTGAGCAATTTGCCCGGCACCTGGCATATTTTAAGCAAAACTTTGATGTGGTAAGCCAGGATGAAATTTTTGAGATGTACCGCAACGGTATAGTTCCCAAACGCAAAACCATTGCTATAACTTTTGACGATGGCTATGAAAACAATTATCGCAGGGCTTTCCCTTTACTAAAGCAGTATGGGTTTCCGTCAACCATGTATATTATCACCCAGGCTATTGAAGATGATAACCGTATAACCTGGTATGATTACATTGACTTTGTGAAAAGGGATATTGATGTAAGTAAAATTGATACCGGATTAATTAATGAAGCTGCACTAACAACCATAAGTGAACTAAAAGCCTTAATTAAACGGATTAACATTAGTGCGAGGCAAATTGTTTATACTGAAATAGCCAGGCAGGTTGATATTGAAAAATACAAAGCACGCTTTCCTAGAGAGTTTTGGAAGCTGATGAACAAAGAACAACTACGAGAGTTAGCGAATAGTGGCCTGGTAGAACTTGGGGCACATTCTCACAATCACCCTAATTTGGGAGAGATAGCTTTAAGCGATGCTAAAGAGGAAATTGAGCAAAGCAAGCGCCTGTTAGAGGAGGTAATTCAGAAGCCTGTTAACTCCATTGCTTTTCCTGATGGAAGTTACACGCCACAGGTAAAACAGTTATGCTTAGCGGCAGGTTATAAAAATCTGTTAGCAGTTGATTACCGTAGTGGTGATGATGCGGATGATAAAAATATTTTGCCGCGGTACTGCCTGAGTTCAACTACCACCTTTGAGTCGAATATGGTAGCCGTGCACCGCAACTTTAAAGCCTACGGGTTTTAAAACGTATCAAAATCGGCCAGAACAAATTTGAAGTTTTCCAGTGGCAGGCCCGATTGAAGATCCAGGTAACCTATATAAATTCCTTCTTCAGGACTATAGCTTTGCTTCAATAATAAGTCCCAGGCAGTTTCTTTGCCAACAGGAAAGATGATCTGCGTGCAGCCCAGCCAAAAAGCTAACGTTTTTAAAGAAGCTACAAGTTTCGTCACATTATTTTCTGTAGGCAATTCCACATCGCCTACTAATAAAGCGCCGTCTACTTTAATCCATGCCGTGCGGCCACTTAGCTGCACCAAATAGTTGTTGTAAAATGATTTGTAGTTGTGGTAGGGGCCGTTACGAACTACACTGCCGTAAGTAGAATTGATTACAGAGCTAGGCTGAAAAGCGGAATGAGACTTATAGAAGTTCAGTATTATTTTACAATAAGCGGAATACAATGGCTTAAGCAAAGGAAACTTTTTAACCGCCGCCGCTAAAGGAATAGTGGCTACCCTGAACTTGTAATTGCTCATGTTCTCGCGGTGTGTCCAATTCAGTTTTTTTACGAAACCCGGATAGGAGTTTTCATTGGGAAAACCGAATATGAATTGGATGCCTTCATTTTTCGCTAATTCATAGGTCATTTTAGCCAGGGTGGTAAATAAACCACGGCCGCCATGTGCCGGATGGGTCATGGTGTCACCTGATTGGGCAGCCAGATAGTTCTTTCCCTTGTATTCCATAAGGTAGGGATATACACCATAAAACGCAGCCGGAGCGTTTTTGTCATCGTAAGCAATAAAACCGAGGTGCGTTATGCCCAGGTAATTAGTATTGAATTTGTGCTGGTAGTAATCAAGACCAATATCCTGACCAAAGGCGCTTTTGTATAAATAAACAAGGTCGCCATACAGATTGCTTTCTATGCGCTTGTAGGTGTAATTGCTCACTTCATCCACTTATTATACCACAACTGAAATAAGAATAAATAGCTGAGGCGTTGAAATTCTATTTTATCGCCGTTTAAATAGCGGTCGCGCATTTTAATTACGCGTTCTACATTAAATATACCCTGTTTGCGCAGGC
>CAZUHU010000257.1:0-4489 GCA_964620645.1 uncultured Chitinophaga sp. | reverse complement strand
ATACATCAAAATCAGTGAACGATTGGCCGAAAACGGATTCAACCGTTTCAGCAATAGTGCTGCCGTTATTAAAAAAAGGTATTATGAAAGATACTTTGGGCATACACTATTTTAACTCAATAAGCTCACCAAAACGATTCACCATCTTTTCTAAGCTGTATTCTACAGTCACTTTTTGCTTCAGTTTTTCTCCTGTGCTTTTCCGCAATGCAACATTATTGCACAGTGCCTCCACCTTGCCGGCAAAATCATGGGCATCACCGGTTTTAAAAATAAAAGGATAATCTGTTCCAAGCACATCGGTTATGGCACCAATATCATTAGCCACTACGGGTAAGCTGGCCATCATGTACTCCAACACGCTGTTCGGGCACCCCTCAGAGGTGGAAGACAAAACGCCTATATCTGTAGCCTGCAACAGGCCGGCCACGTCATCGCACTCACCTATAAAGTTCACGGTATCCCCTAACTTCAAATCATAAGCCAATGCCTTGGCCTCATCTCTTCTACGTTTATCTCCGCCGCCGCCGGTTAAAAGGCATACCACAGGCACCTTTTTCTGTTGCAGAATACCCATACCCTTAATAACCGTTGCAAAATCTTTTTCAGGAAAGAAATTAGCCACCATGTTCAGCACTATGCTGTCATCTTTAAGTTGCAGTTTTTGCTTCCATGTTTCAGCATTGTTTTTTGCAGCATCCTGTACGGCACCATTATTTACAACTTCAACGTCGTTATCCTTTAGCGCGAAGCGTTTTATCAAAAACTGCTTGCCGGGCCGCGAATTAGAAACGAACCTGATTTTATTTACCGGTAACCACTTCTCAAAACCATGAACGGGCACATGGTCATCCACACTTCTTTGATTCCAAAAACATTTCGCCTTAGTAAATCTTGCTGCGTGCGCAGTAAGATAGTTGGGCCAAAAAGTAAATGGTATAACACAATCAAAACCTTCGCTACGCACAAAGCGCACAAACTGATTCAGAACCTTGAGCATACCTTTTCGGCCGGGCATATCGGCCATAGTGCTGGGCAACACATGATGTTTAATGCCGGCCTCTTCCAATTTTTGTATCAGGGGGTAGTTAGAGCCGGTTAATGAAAAGCCGCATACTGTAACCTGGTAATTTAGTGCAGCAAGGCCTTTAGCTAATAAAAAACCCTGGCGCTCCGCACCACCAAAGGTCAGAAAAGGCAAAAAAATGAGAATGCGTTTTTTCCGGGTTTCCAATTCCAAACTATTGCGCGGTTTAAGTTAGGCGTTTTGGCGCAGCCATTCATCTAAAAATAACAATTGCCAGATTGGCTCACTCTCACCTATGTACCGGTGGTAATCCCGTCGGTTAATAATGCGGTCGATGCCGGCATCTGTAAAATATTGGCGCAAAGGACTATCGCCGGCGCATAGCCTTTCTTTAACTTTTGGATATAGTTTGCCATCAGGTTTAGCAAACCACTTATGCAATGGCATTCCAAAGCCAGCTTTACGGCGGTGTATAAACTGCTCCGGAAATTTATCCTTCAGCAGTTCCTTCAACAAAAACTTTTCAGTGGTTTGGCCGTTAGCCTGCATATTCAGTAAAACCGTAGGCGGTATAGTGCCGGCAAATTCAAATACCTCTTTATCAATAATGGGCGTACGCACTTCCAGGCTATTCATCATACTGGCTCCATCAACCTTGGTCAAAATATCGTAAACCATGTACGATTTCTGGTCAATGTATTTGCCTTTATTCAGCAACTCTGCGCCCTTTACATTATCAAACTCCTGTTCAATACCGGGCCAGCGTGAATTAATGTAGGGATGGTATTCTGTCTTCCATAATTCATTGCGCACCGGCTGTTTCAGGTATTCAACAAAACGCAAAAAACTATAAACGTCCTTTATTGGCCGTAGTGGCGAATAGCGCTTAGGGTTAATGGCATGCGCAATGGGCAACAGCAACTCCTTCCAGTATGGTACTTGTAGTTTGGTGTCCAGGTATTTCAGCCATTGCATATAGCGCGGATAGCCAAAAAATGCCTCATCGCCGCCGTCGCCTGAAAGCACCATGGTAACATGCTTACGTGCCAGGCGCGTAACATAAAAAGTTGGTATAGCGCTACTATCTGCATACGGCTCGCCATAGTGTTTTACCAACTGTGGCAATATTTCCAGCGCATCAGGCCTAACCGTTTCATGGAAGTGTTGCACGCCCAGAATGTTCGCCGCTTCCTTTGCATAAGGCAGTTCATTAAACTCCTCTTCTTCAAATGAAATAGTGAAAGCCTTAACGGGCGTATTCAACTGCTCGGCCATGTAACGCACCACCAGTGTTGAATCAATACCGCCGGATAAAAATGCCCCGAAAGGAACATCAGAAACCAAATGCGCCTTTACACTTTCCTTCAATTTGTAAGCAGCACGCTCAATCCACTCTTCTTTGGTAGGTTTATTATCGGTGTCAAACTTTAGTTGCCAGTATTTTTCTTCTGCTAAAACTTCACCGCTAAAGTTCAGCACCATGCGGTGGGCGGGCTGCAGCTTACGCACATGCGTGTAAATGGAAAGCGGCGCTGGGATATAAGAGAGCCACAGGTAATAATCAAGCGAATGCAAGTCAAGCTCTTTATCAAACCCGGGCAAAAATTTCAGCGCCTGAATTTCTGATGCAAAACCAAAAGTGTTTTCATCGCGGTAATAAACCAGGGGCTTAATACCCATAGGGTCGCGGGCCAAAAGCAACTCCTGTTTATTGTAGTCGGCAATACAAAAAGCAAACATGCCGCGCAGCTTTTCTACGCAGTGCTTGCCCCATTCCTTATAAGCGTAAATAATTACTTCCGTATCACAGTGGGTTTGAAAAGTATACCCCTTTTGCTCCAACTGTTTTTTAATCTCGAGGAAGTTGTAAATCTCTCCGTTAAACGTAATGGCGATGCTGCCATCGGCGCTAAACATAGGTTGCGCACCAGCCGTGGGATCAATAATTGCCAGGCGGGTATGTACCAGTGCAATATTATTCTGCAGGTGTATGCCGTGCCCATCGGGGCCGCGGTGCCCCAGGCAGGATGCCATAGCGGCTGCCGTTTCTCTTTCGGCAACCTTACCTTTGCGATTAATAAAACCTGCAATACCGCACATCTTTCTGCTCCTCTTTTAAGTTATCCCGCGTGCTTTTTCATCAGGTCGTAATGTATGTTGCACATTTCTTCCAGGCGAAAATGCTTATCAATGCGTGCTTTGTTTCGCTCACCCACTTGCTTTATATAGGCAGGGTTAGTAGCCAACGATAAAACCTTATTGGCCAAATCCTCAGCGTCCTTCGGCTTGCTTAGCATATCCTCATTTTCAGGGCCTAAGGCTTCGCGTATGCCGGGTATATCAGTACCCACAACAGGTAAGCCGCAACGCATGGCCTCTAATAAGGAGTTTGGCAAGCCTTCGGTTATAGAGCTTAGAATATGAATATCGGAAGCGATATTAAGGCCGGTAATGTCCGTTACATTACCCAAAAATTTAACGTATGGAAAAACGCCCAAATCTACTGATTGTGTTATCAGCTTTTGGGTGGCCTCTCCTAAAATACCCGCGAAAACAATAATAGGCTCTACGCCCTGCGGCTTAAGTTTATCTACTACAATCTTCCACGCTTTTAACATGGTATCATGGTCCTTACGCAAAGCAATATGCGCTACCATTAGCGCCATAAACTGGTTTTCTTTTACGCCCAGCTTTTCGCGCCATTGTGCGCGGGTGTAAATGGGCTCTACCACTTCAGGGCCATTGTAAACAACCAATACTTTTTCAGCGGGCACCTTTAACTCGCGCTTTAAAAATTCAGCACCGTTGGTTGAATTGGAAATAAAAATCGGCGTTTGATCAAGCGCCATTTTATCGGCCTTTTTCGAAAACGGATAACCTGAAGCTTCAATACCTTGCTGACCCCATATGTAATACTTTGCGCCGGTGCGTTTCCACACCAAACCAAACAACAGGTTAGGCTGGTTAGTATAACTCATCAAAACATCGGGCTTAAACTCACCGAAAAGGCGGGAATATTCCCAAATCTGTTTAGGGTATAAAAAGCGGGCCAAGCCACGGAAGTAGCCTATCACTCTTGTTTTTAATCCGTAGCGGTCACACAACGCTTTTGCTGAGCCGTCGCCCGGTAAAAAGGCCCATATCTCTACAGTTTCTTTCTTTTCCTTTTGCAGCCACTCTGCAAACAACAGCGCTTGCTTTTCTGCTCCGCCAAGGCTAAACGCATCTAGTAATATTAAAACTCTCATGTCTTCTGTCTATTTTAAATCCGCTTATAGCAATACTATAAGCCGCGCATAGGTTCTTACTGCGTAACTAACTGCCAACTGCTGCTTTGGTATACTACCGCCAGCTTAGGGTCTATTGTTTTTCCATTGCCGAAGTAGTCGCCTTCTTCTACTTTAAAATCTCCGGCAAAATTTATTTCATCAAATACCACGTTAAGGTCGCTAACAAATAAGT
>CAZUHU010000256.1:1994-4492 GCA_964620645.1 uncultured Chitinophaga sp. | reverse complement strand
CACATTAATAACCACGGTTGTGCGCTGTGTGTAGAGAAGGGCTTACAACTGGAAGTGCCTGACCGCGCCAAGGTTATCCGCATACTAATGGATGAGCTTACCCGTATTGCCAGCCACTGCTTATGGTGGGGTGCAATGGCTATGGACGTAGGCGCATTAACTCCTTTCTTTCATGCCTTCCGCGAGCGGGAGATGATTAATGACATAATGGAAGAAACATGCGGCGCGCGCTTAACCATGAACTACATGGTGCCCGGCGGTGTAATGTTTGATATACATCCTAATTTTCAGAAAAAAGTAAAGGATTTTATAGCTCACTTTAAAAGTAAGATAGACGAATACGATACGCTGGTTACCAACAACATCATCTTTCAGGAGAGGATGAAAGGCGTTGGGCCTATAAGTGCCGAACAAGCTATCTCCTATGGATGTAGCGGGCCGGTGCTGCGCGCTTGTGGCGTTAAGTGCGACATACGCAAAGCAGCCCCTTATGATGGCTACGAAAAATTGCAGTTTGAGGAAATATTGAGCAGCGGCGGCGATAGCTACGCGCGCTACTTGGTGCGTATGGGCGAGTTGCGCCAATCATTAAGTATAGTAGAGCAGTTAATTGATAATATACCGGAGGGAGACTTTCAGGCAAAGACGAAAGCCGTACTGAAGCTGCCTAAGGGAGAATTTTATACCAGAGTAGAAACAGCACGCGGAGAGTTTGGGGTGTATATTATTAGTGAGGGAGGCTTAACGCCTTACCGCATCCACTTCCGCTCGCCGGGCTTTGCTAACCTTTCTGCGCTTGACCATATGGCCCGCGGACAGAAAATAGGAGACCTGGTAGCCATGATGGGAACTTTGGATTTAGTAATACCGGATATTGATAGATAGAGAAAAGAAATCAGACGACAGACAATAGATATTAGACAAAAGTGTTCAGCATTCAATATATAGCACAATGGCTCCATAGTACGCTAAGCGCGCACATGGGTGAGGTATTGGTTATGCTTATTGAAATGGCCATTGCCGGCGTTTTGGTTATCAGTCTGTTTGCCGTGTTAGGCTTGGTGCTGGTGTTTATGGAGCGCAAGGTGTCCGCTTATATGCAGATACGTTTAGGGCCTAACCGCGTAGGTATAAAAGGCAGTATGCAAACTGCGGCTGATACGCTTAAGCTTTTAATTAAAGAAGGGCTTACCCCGGCAGGAGCCGATAAGTTCTTGTTTAATCTGGCCCCCTTCCTGGTAATAATTGTAGCCATGCTCATAATGGCGCCCATCGCCTTTACCAAAGGTTTCCAGATGTGGGACATTAACATAGGAGTGCTGTATGTAAGCGCAATAAGCAGCATAAGCGTAATAGGTATTTTAATGGCGGGCTGGGCAAGTAACAACAAATACAGTCTGCTGGGTGCCATGCGTAGTGGTGCGCAGATAGTGAGCTACGAGTTGAGTGCAGGGCTTTCCATCATCACTATTGTAATATTGGTGGGTAGCTTGGGTATTAACGACATCATTGCCTCTCAGCAAAACGGCTGGTGGATTTTTAAAGGCCACATTCCCGCACTTATTTCTTTTGTCATTTTCATAATTGCAGTAACTGCCGAAACCAACCGTGCGCCTTTTGATTTGGCAGAAGCGGAAAGTGAGTTGACCGCCGGTTTCCATACAGAGTATAGCGGTATGAAGTTTGCGCTCTTCTTTTTGGCGGAGTATGTGAACATCTTCATTGTATGTGCCATAGGCGCTACTTTATTTTTAGGCGGTTGGATGCCCTTTCACATTGGCCCATGGGAGAGTTTTAACCACGTAATGGATTTTATACCGGGCATAGTGTGGTTCTTTGGTAAGGTGTTCTTTTTAATTTTTGTCATCATGTGGTTCCGCTGGACTTTCCCGCGCCTGCGTATTGACCAACTGCTGACACTGGAATGGAAATATTTGTTGCCTATTAGTTTATTCAACCTGCTGCTTACTACAGTGGTTGCAATACTAGGTTGGCATTTTTAAATAAGTTTCAAGTTTTAGGTTAAAGGTTTAAAGTTGAATTCAAACTGATGCCAACTCGAAATTTGAAATTAGAAACTAATACATGTTCATAGTTGATTACATAAAAACTGTTGCGGGGGCTGTAAAATCCTTGTTGAGCGGTATGCGCTTAACGGGCTATTACTTTACGCACCATAAAGAGATAATTACCCAACAGTACCCTGATGTAAAACAACAACTGCCTGAACGTTTCCGTGGTGAGGTGGTAATGCTGCATAACGAAAGCAACGAGCACCGTTGTACCGGTTGTACGGCCTGCGAGCTGGCTTGCCCAAATGCTACCATTAAGATTGTAACCAAGTTTGAAACCACTGCCGACGGCAAAAAGAAAAAAGCCCTGGACACTTTTGTGTACCACCTGGAATTATGTACGATGTGCAATTTATGTATAGAGGCTTGCCCTACGGGCGCAATTAAGATGGCGCAAAGTTTTGAGCATAGTGTGTTTGATAGAAG
>CAZUHU010000256.1:0-1894 GCA_964620645.1 uncultured Chitinophaga sp. | reverse complement strand
TTCTACTTACTGGCAATTTTTATCCTGACATCGGGCTTGCTGGCGGTTACCTCCCGTCAAATATTCCGCAGCGCTATTTACCTGCTGTTTTGTATGATGGGTATAGCCGGCCTTTACTTTTGGCTGCATTATGAGTTTATAGCCGCCGTTCAGATTGTGGTGTATGTAGGCGGTATAGTGGTGCTTATTATCTTCTCCATTTTTTTAACCAACCGCGTAGGGCAGGATTTACCTGCTCCCCAACGAAAACGGCAATTGTTTGCGGGCCTCGCCAGCATTTTTGCCTTCGGTTTGTTTTGGGAGATAATTAAGCAAAACGATTTTGCCATAGTGCCGGACCAGGGCATAAGCCTAAGTGTACGGCAGATAGGAACGGAGATGTTGAATTATAACCAGGGCGGATTTGTGCTGCCCTTTGAAGTGGTAAGTATGTTGCTGTTAGCAGCCATGGTAGGCTGTATAGTTATTGCATTAAAAACGCATCCTGACAATTTGTAAAATGCAGGTAGGATTAAACGAATTACTGTTGTTAAGCACCGCGCTGTTTTTTATAGGCGTGTATGGCTTTTTAACGCGCCGCAATATGATAACCATGTTGATGGCTGTTGAATTGATACTGAACAGCGTTAACATCAACTTTATTGCCTTTAATAAGTACGTGTTTCCTGATAGGCTGGATGGATTGTTTTTTACCGTATTCATTATTGCCATTGCTGCTGCTGAAGCAGCCGTGGCTATTGCTATCATCATTAACATTTACCGCAACTTCAGTTCTATTGATATTGAAGATGCCGACAGTTTAAAATTTTGAGTTTAAGATAAAAGAGAAATGAATCCAACGCTGATTGCCCTTATACCCTTACTGCCGCTGCTGAGCTTTGTTGTGCTTGGTTTGTTTGGCCGTAAATACCTGCGCGAAAGCGGCGGGTTGCTGGGTACGCTTTCGTTGGGCGCTTCCTGTGTTATCTCTCTGCTAACGTCTTACAACTACTTTTTTGTAAGCGGCAAGGTAAATGGCGTTTATCAAAAAGTTGAAGCGCTTAAAATTACCTGGTTGGAGTTTGCCCCGGGCGTTTCGATAGACCTTGGCCTGCTGCTGGACCCCATAAGCATGATGATGATTGTGGTGGTAACCTTTGTATCGCTGATGGTGCACATTTACAGCCTTGGCTATATGAAAGGCGAGGAGCGCTTTGCTACCTACTATGCTTTCCTTTCGCTCTTTACATTCTCTATGTTAGGGCTGGTGCTCTCCACCAACATTTTCCAGATATATATTTTCTGGGAATTGGTGGGTGTGTCTTCTTTCCTTTTAATCGGTTATTACTTCGATAGGCCGAGTGCGGTGGCTGCTTCTAAGAAAGCATTTATTGTAACGCGTTTTGCCGACCTCGGCTTTTTGATAGGTATACTGGTGTTGTCCTTCCATGCCCAAACCTTAGACTTTAATACATTGATTTCGCGCTTAACGGATAGCAATTCTCCGCAGTTAACCTCTGCTATTACCGGCGGCTTTTTAGGTATAAGCGCTTTAAGCTGGGGATTGATGTTGGTGTTTGTTGGCGGCGCAGGCAAAAGCGCCATGTTTCCGCTACATATTTGGTTGCCTGATGCTATGGAGGGCCCAACGCCTGTATCGGCTTTAATACATGCCGCTACCATGGTGGTGGCCGGCGTTTATTTAGTGGCGCGTTTGTTCCCCGTGTTTGCCTTATCGGCACCGGTTACCTTAGAAGTTGTGGCCTGGGTAGGCGCGCTGTCCTCATTATTTGCAGCAGTTATCGCCTGCACACAAACTGATATTAAACGTGTATTGGCGTACTCAACCATGAGCCAGATCGGCTATATGATGTTTGCGCTGGGGGTTAGCGGTTACGGAGGTGAACATGGTTTG
>CAZUHU010000255.1:0-4551 GCA_964620645.1 uncultured Chitinophaga sp. | reverse complement strand
AAATTCAATATCGATACTTTCCGCAGGAGGGCTTACCGCAAGAAGAAGACGCTTTCAAAATTCATTCGTAAACTTGGTAAAAGCAAAAAGAGAAATTTATACGCACAAGTTTTGTCTGCCGATAAGGAGATGTGGGGGCAGATTAACTGTTTAGACTGCGCTAACTGCTGCAAAAAGATGACGCCCACCTACAGCAAAAAAGATATAGACCGTATCTCTTCGCACTTTAACATGACCTATAAACAGTTTTTTGATAAGTGGCTGGAGGTAGATGAAAACAAGGACATTATTAATAAATCGCGCCCCTGCCAGTTTTTAGGTAAGGATAACAAGTGCAGCATTTACGCTATAAGGCCATTGGATTGCGCTGAGTTTCCGCACACTAACCGTAAGGACTTTAAATACCAGGCAACGGAGAAAACCTATATCAATAACCTGGCTTACTGCCCTGCTACCCTTGTTTTTGTTGAGAAATTAGAAGCTGCAATTGGCGCAGATTTGTAAAACCTCATCCTAAATCCTTCTGCTTTAGGAGAAGGACTTAAAATACAATTCTAACTTTGGAGAGCTAAATTTAGCGTATGCATTACTTTGAAAATATAGTGGATACCATCGGCAATACGCCGCTGGTGAAGATTAACAAGCTTACAAAGGGAATACCCGGCTTGTTTTTAGCAAAGGTAGAGTACTTTAACCCCGGTAACTCCGTTAAGGACCGCATCGGCATTAAAATGATTGAAGATGCTGAGAAGGATGGCCGTCTTAAGCCGGGTGGAACTATCATAGAGTGCACTTCCGGCAATACGGGCATGGGCCTTGCGCTTGCATCCGTTGTTCGCGGTTACAAGTGTATTTTTACAACTACTGATAAGCAGAGTAAGCAAAAACTGGATATACTGCGCGCATTGGGTGCAGAGGTAATTGTATGCCCTACCAATGTAGACCCGGATGATCCGCGTTCCTACTACAGTGTAGCGCGCCGTTTAGCTAAGGAGATTCCGAACTCCGTACACATGAACCAGTACGATAACCTTAGTAACCGCGCAGCGCACTATGAAACTACGGGCCCCGAAATATGGAAACAAACGGAGGGTAAGATAACCCACTACGTTACCACCATAGGTACAGGCGGTACGGTTATGGGCGTGGCCATGTACTTAAAGGAGAAGAACCCTAACATAAAGGTTTATGGCATTGATGTTTACGGCTCGCTGTTAAAGAAATACCACGATACCGGCCAGTTGGACATGGGGGAAGTTTACCCTTATGTAACTGAAGGTATAGGAGAGGACTTTGTGCCGCAGAACTATGACATGAAGTACATTGACCACATTGAGCAGGTAACCGACAAGGATGGGGCTGTAATGGCCCGCCGCTTAGCCCGCGAAGAAGGGATCTTTTGTGGCTACAGCGCCGGCACTGTTATGCAGGGCCTTTTGCAGATAAAGGATAAGTTTGATAAGGATAGCGTGGTGGTAATTATACTGCACGACCACGGCAGCCGCTACGTTGCCAAAATTTACAATGATGAGTGGATGCGCGAGCGCGGATTTTTAACCGATGAGCCGGTTACCGCCAAAGCTATTATTGAGCGCAAGCAGATTAAGAACCTGGTTTCAGCCGATGTGCATGAAACAGTAGCCAGCGCCTTTAAAAAGATGAAGGAACTGAACTTAACTCAACTGCCGGTTAGCGAGGGAGATACTATCGTTGGTAGTTTATCTGAACGCCGCATATTGGAGTTGCTGGTTGATAATCCGGTACACCGTGAAGATGAGGTTGGCAAAGTGATGAACAAGCCTTTTCCTGTGTTAGATTTAAATGCTACTGCTTCCGATATTTCCAGGCATATAAGCAAGGATAACACCGCCGTAATGGTTAAAACCAACCTGGGCACCTGGAGTATTATAACAGAATTCGATTTAATTGAAGCAATGGCGTAGCCTCAACTTGGGTGATGCGGCTTTTAGCCTGCCAGCACTATTTTGTAAGTGCTTTTGTAGTGCAGGTTAAATTTCATTTCATCGCCAATGGTTTTATAGGTGCCCTGCACATCTTCCAGTTTAATAACGTCATCTACATTAAGGCCCTTAATGGCTTCTTTCATTTCTTGTGTTACGCTTCCATCCGGCGAGGTGTAAACCTTGTCGCCAATCCGCAATTTGAATGAGGCAAGTTTTACATTGTGTATGGTAAAATTCTGGGTATTGAATTGCAGTTTGTTGGCCTTCAACAAATCATCCTTCTGCATACCTAAATCGGTATCAATCTCTTTTTCATCCAATTTGTAAAGTGCGTTGTCGAGGTATGGGCTTGGCAGTTTTTGTTGTAACAGCACCTTCCGTTCAATGGTGCTTTCTTTCCCGCTTTCATCAGTAATTTTAACCTGTAGCGTAACAGTCTTTTCATCGCCATTAGTCCACCATATGGCAAGGTCAAAGCTGTTTTCGGTTATTGATGTGCAGTTGGAGCGGTCCATACTAACGCTTTGCACAGTATACTTACCGGGGCCTTCCACTTTAAACGTATAATCCTGGTTATAGAAAAGCACATTTGCTTCGGGCACCAGGTGCAAATCGGCAGGTTTGGCGGTATTATCTATAATCCTGGTATCGGCATTTGTTGAGGAACCTGGTTGCGAAGAGCCGGGATTGATTCCGGCATAAATGAAATTGGTAAACAGGCAACACAGGAGGAGAAGGTTTTTCATGGTTAGCGGTTTAGTTGTTAACGCTGAAAATAACGTATTATTTTGCGCTTTAATCAGAACAAGTAGGTGAAATATACTGATCAATTAGGACATATACTGGACATCCAATCGCCCCCGCAGCGCATCGTTTCACTGGTGCCCAGCCAAACGGAGTTTCTTTTTGATTTAGGGCTCGACGACCGCATTTGTGGCATTACCCGTTTTTGCATACACCCGGCTGATAAAGTTAAAAACAAGCCTTTAATTGGAGGCACTAAACGGTTTGACTTTGAAAAGATTAAGGAGTTAAATCCGGATTTGATTATAGGCAACAAGGAAGAAAACTATCAGGAAGGTATAGAGCAGCTAAAAAGGGATTTCCCCGTATGGATGAGCGACATATACGGCCTGCAGGGTGCCTTAGCCATGATGCGAGAGTTGGGCCGAATTACGGGTAGAGAAGAGGAAGCAGCAGGAATTATTGAATCAATCCAATTTCCGGAGATTAGCTCTAATCAGACTGCCGCGTACTTCATATGGCGCAAGCCCTACATGGTTGCAGCCTCCAGCACTTTTATTAATGAAATGCTGGGTGTATTTGGTTTGCGAAATGTGTTTGAAGGTTTGCAGCGTTACCCTGAGATTGGGATGCAGCAGCTTTCTGAACTGAACCCTGATTTCATCTTTTTATCATCAGAGCCATATGCTTTTTCTGAGAAACATATTGAGGAGTTCAGTTCATTTTGCCCGAAGGCCAGGGTGCTGGTGGTAGATGGGGAGATGTTTAGCTGGTATGGTAGCCGTTTGAGATACGCCCCGGCTTACTTTGAAGCGCTGAGAGCTAAGTTGGGTATTCGCTAAAGCTATTCTGCGTAAATCACTATCCGGTTCCACACTACCTTGCGCGATTTGCCTTGGTAAGCATCCACCTTAAAAAATACAGGGGTAGGGTCGCGTATCTTTTTTAATTCGCGCATGGCATCGCCACTTAAGGTGTCACCTTCTGAAATGTATTGTTTGCCCTCTTTTTCGTAAAGGGCCATAGTAATACCCTTCACTTCCATTTTAGTCATATTGGCCTCGTTATCATACATGGCAATAAAAGGCTGTTTATCCACAAACATGCTCTTGGGGTAGGGGCGGTTGCGTTCAAGGTAGGTTTTATCGTTCACCATCATCAGGTTGGTTTTGGGGTTGCTAACCACCGGAAAAATGCGTTCAGGCACTTTAATGATGAATGGCTTTTGAAAAAGAAATATCCGCGAACCTGTTATACTGGTAACAATTACCCTAAGCACGGCGGTATCGCACTGCCCGTATTTGCTGCTGTTAGGTATAATTTTTAAAACGCTGTCGTTTTGCACGGCCAGCCCTT
Source organism: uncultured Chitinophaga sp. (assembly GCA_964620645.1). Lineage (GTDB taxonomy): Bacteria > Bacteroidota > Bacteroidia > Chitinophagales > LD1 > Bog-950. The sequence goes on along the minus strand of CAZUHU010000255.1, from coordinate 487 downwards.
TTTCAAACAGGAACTGGGAGATTTTATACTCCGGAGCTACGCGTATTTTAAACTCGTATTCCTTCTTGTTATCCAGCGTATCTATCTTGGGTTTAAGCCAAATCTCGCTACGGTTGTTAAGGGGTATAAACAACTCGCCATTTATCTTTTGAGCCAAAGCTGTAAAGCCCTGCACCAATAACAGCAGTAAAAAGATATGGCGTAACAAATACATAAATTAAGCAGCTATATATTTGAACGAAAAATAAGGTAATAGGTTAGGGATATGTTGAATGTTTCTTTTATTCTTTGAACACTTACAAAGCGCTGGTTGTAAAGAATAGACAGCTATAGTCAGAATTTAGTGCGCGCCGTTGTTGGTAACTAACTATCTGATTTCCGCCTTTTTTGAGCCACTGAATTGTTTTGTCGGTTTTATTTCCTATCTTTGCGCCCTCAAATCGCGGGGTGGAGCAGTTGGTAGCTCGTTGGGCTCATAACCCAAAGG
>CAZUHU010000254.1:0-4566 GCA_964620645.1 uncultured Chitinophaga sp. | reverse complement strand
CTTCAAGATCGTCAGGATGTGCTGCAAGAAGTTGAGCTGCTTGTTGCTCGTCGAGACGGTGAAGTCTTCGCGCTCCGGCGCCTGCCCCGCGCCCTTCGTGCCGAACGGCGGGTTCGTGAGGATCACGTCGAAGCGCTCGGGCGAAGGCGGCTCGGCGATCGAGTCGCCCAGGCGGATGTTGGGCTCGATGTTGTGGAGGTACAGGTTCATCAGCGCCATGCGGCGGGGACGCGGCACGAGCTCCTCGCCGAAGTACGTCTTGGTCCTCACGCGCTTGGCGATCTGCCGATCGAACGCGCCCTTGGTCTCGTCCTTGAGCCACTCGTACGCCGACACCAAGAAGCCGCCGCTCCCGACGGCGGGATCGCACACGGTGAAGTCCGGCTTCGTGCGCGGGTCGGGCTTCATGCATCGACAGATCGACTGGATGACCACCCGGGGCGTGAAGTACTGCCCAGCGCCCTTCTTTCCCTCGGCGGCGGCCTTCTCGAGGAGCCCCTCGTAGGCGGCGGCCTTCACGTCCACGTCGAGCGAGATCCACTGGGTCTCGTCGATGAGCGAGATGAGCTTCTTCAGGTTCACCGGGTTGTTGAAGCGACTCTGCGCGCCCGAGTAGATGTCGCCGAGGATCCCGTGGGCTTTCCCGAGGGCACGGAGGACCTCGAAGTAGTGGTCGGTCAACGCGGTGCCGCTGTGCCCGGCGAGGGTCGGCCAGGAGCAGTCGACCGACTCGGGCTTGCCCTTCTGGCTCGTGACCTCGATGGCCGAGAGGTCGATGCCCTTCTCGTCGGCCATCTTCAGGAAGAGCAGGTAGGTGATCTGCTCGATGTAGTCGCCGTAGTCGATCCCGTCGTGGCGGAGCGTGTGGCAGAAGCCCCAGAGTTTCTGGACGACGTCGGTGTTGGTCGGGTTGCTCATGTGATCTTCAGCAGCGTGCGGAACGCCGCGGCAGCGCCCGTGGGCTTGCCGGCGCCGCTGCGGAGTACGCCGGGAACGAAGGTGTCCTGCACTGGGTGCTTCTTCTTGTCATTGAGGAGCTGAACGTTGAGGCGGTAGCACGAGCGAATCATCTCGGTCTCGAGGTCCGAGATGGCCGCATCGAGCGCGGCCGCCGACTTGCTGGCTGGAGCGCGCAGGACGAAGAGCAGCGCATCCCCGTGGCCGATCTGAACCATCTTGTTGATGATCGCCTCCTTCGCGCCACATTCGGCCGCGAAGTCCTGGGCGGTGGTACGGCCAACGTACCAAGGCTTCGGCTTCTTCGCTCCCGTCGCGAAGAAATAGACGCCTCGCTCGGAGCCGAGAGAGAGACCCTTCAGCCACTTCTTGAAGGCCTTCAGGTCGACCTGCTTGATCCCCTTCGCGTTCCGCTGCACGTGCCTCGAGAAGTTGTGGGGCCCGTCGGGCTTGAACTCGAACCATTTCGTTTTCATGCAGCTATCGCCTCGTTGAGCTCGTGTAGCAGCGCCTCGAGCTTGGTAGCACCGAAGACCTTCCGCGCGACGCCCCACCCGCCGGCGTCGGCGAAGATGGGGATCACCTCGAAGTCGTCCTGCTCGATGGAGAGGTTCGCCCGGAGGTGCTCGCGGATGCGCTCGAGCCAGCGCTCCTCGTCGGCCGAGAACGTCTTGCCCATCGTCACCCGTACGAACGCCCGCTCGACGCGCTCGGAGGCCGTGAAGAGCGGCTCGTCTTCTCGCGCCGCGTGCTTCACCATCGAGATCACGTCGACCAGCGCCTTCCGGTAGGTGACCTCGTGTGCGCGCTGGAGGTTCTCGACCGAAAACCGGTAACGGCTCCTCCCGAGCTTTTCGCGAAGCTCGGTCAGCGCGGCCGGGCTCCACGCGCGCGGGCGATCGAGCAGGATCTTCACGGCGTCGATGTGATCAGGATTCTCGGCCACGAACGTGGAGAAGACCTTCAGATAGTCCGCAGGCTTGTATTCGTTCCCCGCGACGTCACGGAGCATCAAGACCGACGAGACGTTGTCCGTCTGCTCGTACGCCCGCACGAAAGTACGCTGCGGTCTTGGGTAGCTCACGAGGAGCTCCTGGAAATCCTCGTCCCTGAGCATGCCCATGGTCCCCACGAAGTCCTGCCGAAGCGTCGAGGGGAGCTTGCGCGCGAAGGCCGCGAGATCGCCGTCGGGCACGTACTTGGCGAACAGATCGCGCGCCTCGCCCGACATCGACTTGTCGATCCGCTGGAGGCGCTTCACGAGGCAGCCGATGTTGTAGTCGCGGTCCTGGTTCGCCCAGATGTCGGCCACGATCTCCTTCACCGTGCGTGTCGGACTGAGCGGCTCTTCACGCGTGATTCCGGTCGTGTCCTTGAAGTACTTGAGCAGCGTGCCGTCGAAGCAGTCGAACACCGTGAAGTGATCCTTGTCGGGGTACTTCTCGCCCTTTCTCGTGCCGCGGCCGATCATCTGCTCGAAGAGAATGCGGCTCTTCACCGGGCGAAGAAAGACGATGAACTCGAGGTCGGGGATGTCCACGCCCGTCGTGAGCAGCTCGACGGTGACGGCGATGCTCGGCGTCGGGCGGTTCCGAAACTCGCGGATCTTCTTCAAAGGGCGATCGACGCGACCCGTGATCTTCTCGACGAAGGCGTCCCCCCGGCCGAACACGTCGCGCGCCAGCTCGACGAGCTGGTCGGCGTGGCCGGTGTGGGGCAGATCGTTCACGGCGAAGATCAGGGTCTTCGGGAACCGACCGTGGAGCCGCTCGTGCTCGTCGGCGTGCTTCTTCACCTCGCGGAGGATCTTGACGTTGGAGTCGGGCGAGGTGGCTTCGCGCTCGATGGTGGCCGTGTCGAACTGGCGCTCGTCCTCCAGCGTGTCCATGCGCGAGAGCCCGGTCTCCGGATCGACGACCTCGACGTTCTCGCCTTCGCGCAGGAAGAGCCCCGACATGCGCACGTCCGACCGGACGTAGACGGCGTCGTAGTCGACGAGGTGTCCGTCGCGGACGGCTTGCTCGTAGTTGTACTCGAAGACTTTGCTCGAGAAATACGCGGTCGTGTGGCTCGCGGGCGTGGCCGTAAGCCCAATCTTGATGGCGTCGAAGTGCTCGAGCGTCGAGCGCCAGGTCGAGATCTGCTGGGACGTGTAGCCGCGGTGGCACTCGTCGGCGACGATCACGTCGAAGGCGTGGATCGGGATGTCGAGCCGGTCGGCGTCCTCTTCGACGCGCTCGTCGCCGATGTCGAAGATCGCCTGGCGCCCCAGCACGTTCATCGCCATGCGCTGGATCGTCGCGACATAGACGAAGGCGTTCCCGGGCTGCGGATCTGTCAGGTACCTCTGAGGGAGAATCTTGGGGTCGAACTTCTCATCCTCGCCGAAGTCCTCGGTCTGGAAGCGCGAGCTGTAGACCTCGTAGACCTGATCGAACTTCTTTCCGGGCTCGACCTCGAAGGCCGCGAACGCGCGCACTGCCTGCGCCGCGAGCGCGCGACGATCGACGAGGAAGAGAACGCGCCTCGCAACCCCGGCCTTCATGAGGCGGTAGACCTGGTTCACGAGAGTGAACGTCTTCCCGGTCCCGGTCGCCATCGCGACGAGCAGGTTCCGCTTTCGCTCCGAGATCGCCTTCTCGACGGCCGCGTTCGCGTCCTTCTGGTAGGGCCTGAGCCGTGGGTGGTCGTGAGGGAGGGCGAGCGCCCGCGCGCACTCGGCGTCCAGGTCCCGCCCGAGCATCTCCCGGAGAGCGCTCGCCGTATGGAGGCCGGCGATTCGACGCGAGCGGCTCAAGGCATGGCGGACGTCGTGAAACCAGATCACCTCGCCGTTCGTGGCGTAGAGGAACGGCGCCCGATGGCCATCGTAGTTGCCGCCCGCCGACGCGGGATCGAGCCCACGCGCGTACCGCGCCGCCTGCGTGAGGACGTTCTGTGGGCCGACGGTGAGCTTTTTCGCCTCGACGACCGCGAGGATCTGGTTGTCGATCCAGAGCGCGTAGTCGGCGGGCCCGTTCGTGGTCTCTTCTTCCTCGGTGCGGAACGGCTTCGGGCTCGGCGGACCACTCCGCCGCGGCCAACCCGCGGCGTCGAGACGCGGATCGATCCGCTCCTTGCGGGTCTTCCACTCGGCTTCGTGAGGGGTCTTGGTGGATGCCATGCGGTCTCGACTGGCCCGGGAGGGCTCAGGGTACCGGAAGACCTGGACATCGGGGGGCTCGAGTCGCGACGGGAATGGTCGAGGAGAATCCGCGAAACTTCCCGTAGTTCTTCCTCCGCGGCGCGCCAACCCACGAAGACCTCGCCGCGCTTCCGCAAGCGCCGGCGTCGGGCCCCGAAACCGCCTTCGGTTTCCCCGTTCTTCCGCGCCGACTCGCAAAACCGCGCGCGGTTTTCACCACCGCTTCGGCGGCTTCACGAACGCCAGCACCGCCGCGACGGCGCCGGCCACGCATGCCCGATCGCCCCGAGCCCCACCGCGCCCCGCGAGCCGCCGGCTAGGAGTGTCGGGGGACACCAACGCCACCCGATCCCGACCCCGACCGCCCCCGCCCCCGCCCCCCGCCCCCCCCCCCCCCCCCCCCCCCCCCCCCCCCCCCCCCCCCC
>CAZUHU010000253.1:0-4582 GCA_964620645.1 uncultured Chitinophaga sp. | reverse complement strand
ACAATGGTGCTGAAATATTACCAACCCCTGATGGCAATTCGTTTTATATAAAATGGTTTCCGAATGGAGCAACTCCTTCTGCTACACCAGTTGTAGTTTCACTACATGGCTCTAACGGCTTTGCATTTCATGAATTTTTCAGTTGGCACCAGCGGTTGCAACTTAAAGGTTGCGGCATAGTAGCATTGCAATGGTACCGGGGAGATTCATCCGCTACACCCGGAACCTACTTTGGGGATGATGCTATTTACCAATACATTGATTCTGCTCTTTCCGAAATTTCTTACCCTTCAGGCAAAGCCATGTTACATGGCTTTAGCCGTGGCTCCTCAAGGTCTTATGCCATTGCCGTAAAGGATATTCTCGCTAAAAATTACTTCTGCACTATCCTTTCCAATTCCGGCGGTATGGATTCCTCCTATCCGTTCAACGTCCAGATAAACGCTAACGCTTATGGAGCCACCGTTTATAGCGGTAAACGATGGAACCTGTTTTGCGGTGGACAGGATCCTAACCCTGATGAATCCGGATGCCCTGCCATGGCGGAAACAAAAACCTGGCTGGAAGGCAGAGGGGCAAGCGTAGATATTTTTATTCAGGATGCAGCACTAAACCACAATGGTTTCCAGTTACAGAGCAGCGCTGCTTATAAGGATACTATTCTGGATGACTATCTGAAATGTTTCAATGGCTCTACTGATGTTGGAACATTAAACCGGCAATCCTTCCTTTCGGTGTATCCCAATCCTTTCACTGCCTTTTTTACCATTGGTAGCAATGACGTAACAGCTAGCGGCCAAATCAGCGTTTGCAACAGCCTGGGGCAGGTGGTTCTTATGGAGCCCTTCTCTCACCTTCCTGCCACTTTTGGGGCTGACAGGTTAGCGCCCGGGTTTTATACCATAGTCCTCAATTCCGGCACCAGCCGCCTTTTGGGTAAATTCCTTAAGCTTAACCACTAGTTTGAGGTGGGTAACAAGCTGAAAGAAAACATCTTATAAACACCGGCCTTAAGCCGTTGGCAATGTGCGGCAATGGCTGTATTTTCGGGCGTGATTCAGAACCGTAAAGAGCTTATTGACGAAGTAAAGAATATCTTTTCAGCCTACCTGGAAAGCAAGGAGTTACGCAAAACTGCCGAGCGCTTTACCCTTATAGAGGAAATATACAACCGCGATGACCATTTTGATGCGGAAAGCCTGTACGAAAGCCTGGTAAAGAAGAAATACAACGTTAGCCGCGCCACGGTTTATAATACCCTTGAATTGCTGGTTAGCTGCGACCTGGTGAAAAAACACCAGTTTGGCAAAAACCAGGCGCAGTACGAAAAAAGCTACGGTTATAAACAACATGATCACATCATTTGTGTAGATTGTAAAAAAGTGGTTGAATTTTGCGATCCTCGCATTCAACAGATAAAGACAATGATGGGCGAACTGCTGAATTTCAAGATAACACACCACTCTCTTAACATGTACGGTGTGTGTGGCAACTGCCAGAAGAAGCGCGAAATGGAAGCCGCCAAAAAAACAACTGAAACTACCAACGCTTAAAAACCAAACCCTGTTATGAAGAACGAATTAAAGAACGGAGTGCTTGTTATTTCATTAGAAGGAAACCTTTTGGGTGAAAACACCAACGCGCCTGTTATGGAACTATTGAAAAAGAACCTGGAAGAGGGGAACAAAAAAGTGCTGTTTAACCTGGCTGAAATGAAGTTTATAAACAGCACCGGCCTTGGCATGTTAATGACAGCGCTTAGCAAAACCCGCAATGGCGGTGGAGAACTGGCCCTTTGCGGTTTGCCCGAGCAGATGAAAAAGCTGTTGCAGATCACCAAATTGGAAAGCCTGTTTCCTGTACATGCTGATGAAGCTTCGGCTATCAGTTTCCTAAACTCTTAATACAATTGAAAGAAGGCTGTTAACTGCAGCCACACAATAAACAACTATGCACGTAGATATACTATTAGGCTTACAATGGGGCGATGAAGGGAAAGGTAAAATTGTGGACTACCTTGCTGATAAATATGATGTAATAGCCCGCTTTCAGGGTGGCCCGAATGCCGGCCATACGCTGGTTATTGATGGCGTTAAAACTGTTTTACATACCGTGCCAAGCGGCATCTTAAAGGACCGCCCGGTAAACGTTATAGGTAACGGTGTAGTAATTGACCCTGTTACCCTTAAAAAAGAAATAGAGCAACTTTCGGCTAAAGGAATTGATATAAATAAGCGCCTGTTCATCTCTAAAAAAGCGCACCTTATTTTACCTACGCATAAGATACTGGATGCTGCCAGCGAATCGGCAAAAGGGAAGGAGAAAATCGGCAGTACATTACGCGGTATCTCTCCTACCTATATGGATAAAACAGGCCGCAATGGTCTGCGCGTGGGCGATGTTATCAGTTCAAACTTCAAAGCTATTTACGAACGCATTAAGGAGAAACACCTTCACCTGCTTACGATTTACAACTTTGAATATTCTTTAGAGGAATCAGAGAAGACATGGTTTGAAGCCATTGAATTCCTGCGCTCGCTAAACCTTATCGATTCAGAGTATTACCTGAACGATGCCTTAAGTAAAGGCAAAACTATTTTGGCAGAAGGTGCGCAGGGTACCATGCTTGATATTGATTTCGGCACCTACCCTTTTGTAACTTCATCAAACACCATTACCTCAGGCGCTTGCAACGGCCTTGGCATTCCGCCTACCAAAGTAAAAGAGGTAATAGGTATTGCTAAAGCATATGCTACCCGAGTAGGTAGTGGCCCCTTCCCTACGGAATTGGATAATGATATGGGCGAGCGCATCCGCCAGATTGGAGGTGAGTTTGGCGCAACAACCGGCCGCCCGCGCCGCACGGGTTGGATTGACCTGCCGGCGTTAAAGTACGCAGTTATGATTAACGGCGTCACCCAAATAGCCATGACCAAGTCAGACATTCTGAACGACTTTGAAACCATTGAGGCTTGTACGGAATACGAAATCAACGGTAAGAGGACTACCGAAATACCATACGACATTTGCGATGTAAAAATCAATCCGGTTTACCATAAACTTTGTGGCTGGAAAACTGATTTGCGCAACTTCAGCAGCTACGATGACCTGCCTGAAACTTTCTTAGGCTATCTGCAATTTGTGGAAGAATACCTTGGCACCGAAGTTACTATGATTTCTACCGGGCCTGAAAGAGAAAGGTTGCTGTTTAAGAAGGCAGGCGCAATGGTGTAGTAAATCTTCAAAAGTTTGTAAGGCCTACCTGGTTTAACACCGTGTAGGTCTTTTTATTTTACCGTAGCTTTTTCAAATGGCTGAAACAACTACCATAACCTTAACGGATGTTGATGCTTTTAAAAATAAGGCGCTGCATTGGGCTAATCAATTCAGGGTAGAATGCCTTTTAGCTAACAACAACTATCAGCACAACAAATACCCCGGTAAAGAGTGGATATTGGCTATTGATGCTGTTGATGAAACTGCATTGGGTGATCATACGCTGAAGGAGTTGAGGCGCTTCCACAACCACTCCTACTCCACCATTTTTGGCTTTTTAACCTATGATGTAAAGAACCAGATAGAGGATTTACAGAGCGCTAACTTTGACGGGCAGCGCTTTCCGGAGCTTTATTTTTTTAAGCCGCGCTATTTGCTGGAACTAAACAGTAATAAGTTAACTGTAAACAGAAATTACCCGGAAACCTTTGAGCTGATTGAAGCAATTGAAAATTATAACGCACCTCAAAAGGATGCAGCGGCCGTTGAGCTAAAGTGCAGAACAGCGAAAGAAACATACTTACAAAACGTTGAAAAAATACGTAACCAGATAGCTGAAGGCGATTTTTACGAAATGAATTATTGCCTTGAGTTTTATGCCCAGGGAGTAGACATTGATGTAGTTAAAACTTTCGTAAACCTAAATGAGAAAGCCCGGGCACCTTTTAGTTCGTACTTTAAGCTGGGCGATAAATACCTGTTATGCGCCAGCCCAGAGCGTTTTCTTAAGAAGGAAGGCTCAAAACTTATCTCGCAGCCTATTAAGGGCACAATAAGAAAGGGTATAAGTGAAGAAGAAAACAACTTGCTACAGCAGCAACTAAAAAGTGATAGTAAAGAGCAGGCGGAGAATGTGATGATAGTTGACCTGGTGCGCAACGATTTGGCCCGCTGCTCAGTACCGGGTAGCGTGCAGGTGGAAGAACTGTTTGGCATATATGAGTTTAATACCGTTAACCAGATGATTTCAACTGTTACATCTACGGCAAGAAGTGACGTTCATTTTACTGATATTATCAAATGCACCTTCCCTATGGGAAGTATGACGGGAGCACCTAAAGTAATGGTAATGCAAACAATTGAGCAGTATGAAGATTTTAAGCGCGGGCTTTACAGCGGTTCAGTGGGTTATATAACACCGGAGGGCGACTTTGACTTTAACGTGGTAATAAGGAGTATACTTTACAACGCAGGCGACAAATACTTATCGGTACCTGTAGGTGGCGCTATAACCTATGATTCTGTTGCTGAAAAAGAATACGAAGAAGTGCTGCTGAAAGCTAAAGCAACAATAGAAGCCCTTAAT